>DASTTX010000001.1:0-8279 GCA_035759945.1 Candidatus Limnocylindria bacterium
CTGATCCGAAACCTCGTGCGCGACGAGCAGATCGGCCGGCGCGTCGTCCCGATCATCCCCGACGAGGCCCGCACCTTCGGCATGGACCCGCTGTTCAAGGAGGTCGGGATCTACAACCCGCTCGGCCAGAACTACACACCGGTCGACAAGGAGCTCCTGCTCAGCTACATCGAGAAGACCGATGGCCAGGTGCTGGAGGAGGGCATCACCGAGGCCGGCTCGACCGCTTCCTTCCAGGCCGCCGCGACCGCCTATGCCACCTGGAGCGAGCCGGTCGTCCCGTTCTACACCTTCTACTCGATGTTCGGCTTCCAGCGCACCGGCGACCAGATCTGGGCACTCGGCGACGCCCGTGGCCGGGGATTCATGATGGCCGCCACCGCCGGGCGCACCACGCTGACCGGCGAGGGGCTCCAGCACACCGACGGGCACTCGCACGTGCTCGCATCAACCGTCCCGAACATCCTCGCCTACGACCCGGCGTACGCCTACGAGCTGGCGATCATCGTGCGCGAGGGCATCGATCGCATGTACGGTGAGCGTGGCGAGGACGTCTTCTACTACATCACCATCTACAACGAGAACTGGGTGCAGGCGCCCAAGCCCGAGGGCGTGGACGAGGGCGTGCTGCGCGGCCTGTATCGGTTCAAGCCGGCGGAGGCCGGCAGCCGGCGCGTCCAGATCCTCGCTTCCGGACCGATCCTCCAGCAGGCGCTGAAAGCACAGCAGGTGCTTGCCGAGAAGTTCGACGTCGCGGCCGACGTGTGGAGCGCAACCAGCTTCCAGCAGCTGCGCAATGACGGCCTCGACGTGGAGCGCTGGAACCGGCTCCACCCCGATGCCGAGCAGCGCATCCCGTACGTCGCCCAGTGCCTCGCGCCGACCGAGGGACCGATCGTCGCGGCCACCGACTTCATGAAGTCGATCCCCGACATGGTCGCGCCGTGGATCGATCGGCCGTACACGGTCCTCGGCACGGACGGCTTCGGCCGCTCCGACACCCGCGAGGCGCTGCGCGAGCACTTTGAGGTCAACCCGGAGCACATCGCCTACGCCGCGCTTCACGGCCTGTGCCTGGATGGCAAGTCAACCCCCGAGGAGCTCAAGCGCGCCATCGCCGAGCTCGCCATCGACGCGGATGCGGTGAACCCGCTCTACGCGTAAGCCCCGAGCCGCTCGGCCGCCGATATTTCGGGCAGCCGCGCACCGCGACCGGCGCCCCTGAGCCATCTCGCCCGTTACATAGGGTCACCGCGCACGGCACAGACCGCCCTGCGCGCGATTGCCCGATATTTCGGCAATTGACCGGCGGTCCCGATCCTCAGCTACCGGATCGCCGGCCGATCTCGACACATCGCGATGATTTCGCGCGGAGCCGTTTTGGCGCTGCTGTTTCTCGCCATATCGAGACCCGGTACGCACGAGCAGCACCCGGCCGCGTAGCTCACGCTCACCGGGACTCGAGGGATCGCGGGAAGTCAACCAGAGCCGGCCCCCAAGCGGATCCGACTCGATCTATCGAGCCGGCGACGCGCCACCACCGGTCAGGAGCGGCGTTCCGCAGGCGGCGCAGTATGAGTCCTCGCCCGAAATGACGATCCGACAGGTGCGGCATCGCGGCGGCAGAAGCACCTCCACGGCGGCCCGGACGCCCACGATCGCGGCCCGCAGGTAGCGCCCGAGGCCGGGCTCGCGCGGCGGCCCGGTCACGATCGGCGATGAACGAAGGTCGGCCGCTGCGATCGGCCGTGCGGTGACGGCGTGGAAGCGGAGCCGCTCGCGGTCGTAGACGGCGCGCAGCTCGGGATCGCTCAGCACGCGACGGACCGCGTTGACGACCTGCATCTCCGCATTGGCCCGCTGCGATCCGTTGCGATCGGGGTGGAAGGTGCGCGCCAGGCGACGGCAGGCCAGCGTCACCTCGTCGGTCGAGGCGTTCGAGGGGATCCCCAGCAGCCGGTACACGTCGCGCTCGGGGGAGTAGGGCAACAGGGGCTGGTGCATCGGTCCGTGGCGCATGGTACCGCCTCCGCGGAGAAGGTGACGGCTCCATTCGACGCATCCTAACTAGCAACTCAGATTGCTATTTTGATAAATTTGGTTGACATATAGGGAATCAAGGTCTATCTTCCTCGTCAAGGACGTCAGATTGTCTGTCCCGGTTGTCGATCTTCGAGGAGACCCTAGCAATGTACGATTACCGGCTCTTCTATCCGCAGATGAGCATTGAAGATCAGTCGCGCCACCGGCGAGTACTCGCCGGGGATTCCAGCCTGCGCGTCTACCGACTTCCGACCCAGCGTCGCTCGAACCGCAGCGGCCGGCGCTAGGCATGGTTCACGACGTCATCGCCACCTGCCCGGTCTGCACGAGCGAGCTGACGATCACCCGACTGCATTGCCGCAGCTGCGGCACGGCATTGGAAGGTGAGTTCGGCGTCGGGCGCTTCGGGCGCCTGGATCGCGAGCAGATGAGCCTGCTGGAGAGCTTCCTCCGGTCGCGCGGCAACCTCAAGGAGATGGAGCGCGAGCTCGGCATCAGCTACCCCACCGTTCGTGGTCGCGTCGACTCGCTGGTTCGAGCGCTTGGCCTGAGCGACGGCCTGCCCACCGACGAGCCGCTCGACGAGATCGAAGCCGATTCGGACGAGACCGAGATGGCCAGCACCGATGCGGCCGCTGCACGCCGCGACATCCTGGAGCGCCTGGCCCGCAAGGAGATCAGTGCCGAGGACGCGGCGGCGCAGCTGCGCGGGCTCGGAGCCTGACCGATGCCGACCTTTGTGCGACGCCAGGAGATCGAGCACTCGATCGGCCCCACCGGCCGGCTCGCCCTCAACGCGACGAGCTCCGACGTGGTGTTCGAGGCCGTCGACGGCGCCACGGCCCGAGTGGAGGTCGAGTTCGAGCTCATCGCGTCGACGGAGGCCGATGCCGACGCGCTGTTCGAGCGGGTCCGCTTCCACGCTCGGCAGGGTGACGGCGTCCTGGATGTGTCCGAACCCAAGCGCGGCGACACCGGGATCGGCAGCATCGCGCGCATGCTCGGGATCGGCAACGTCAAGGCCGAGACCAGCATCCACGTTTCGGCGCCCCGGCGCGCGGACGTGCGATACGAGGGCGTGAGCGGCGACGTCACGGCCGAGGGCTTCCGCGGGCAGCAGGAATATCGCACCGTCTCCGGCGACCTATGGCTCGAAGGCCTCGGCGGATCGGTCCAGGTCCGCGGCGTCTCGAGCGACATCAGCATCCGCGCCGACGAACCCGTCGCGCTCGAGGCCAACACCGTCAGCGGGGACATCTCCGCGTTCGCTCCGCGCTTCAATGACCTCCGTGTCGTGACCGTCAGCGGCGACGTCGAGCTCGAGGGCGAGCTGGCAGCTGCATCGGATCACCGGGTCGAGACCGTCAGCGGCGACCTGTCGCTCGGCGTGAGCGGCGGTTTCACGCTCGAGGTGCGCGGGCTGTCCACCGAGGCCAGCATCTCGATCCCCCATCGGGCCGAGGGCTCACGCGATCGCCGGCGGTACGTCATCGGCGACGGCGGCGCATCGATGCTCTTCTCGTCGATGTCCGGCGACGTCACCGCGCGCCCTTCGCGACGCTACTCGGAGCCCGCCGCACCGACGCCACCCGCGCCGCCGGCCGCGCCGACGCCGCCGACCCCGCCGCGGCCACCAGTCGGGGACGACGAGCAGCTCGAGATCCTGCGAGCGCTGGAGGCCGGCGAGATCGACGTCGAGGAGGCGTCGCGACGGCTGGCCGGAGGCCCTCCGAATGCCTGACGAGCTCGAGACGATCCTGCGCCTGGTGGCCGAGGGCAAGCTCTCTGCCGATGAGGCCGCGCCGATCATCGATGCGCTGACCCGTGCCTCGGAGTTCGAAGGGGATGCGCGCCGTCACGCGGGGCGCGCGCAGCGCCACGCGGACCGCTTCGGAAGGCGCATCGACCGCGCTTTCGCGCACGCGGAGGATCGGATCGATCAGGCCCTCGGCCGCCAGGGCATGCACCTGCGCATCCGCGTCACCGAGCGGGGGCGGCAGGTGGTCAATCTGAACATCCCGATCGGCCTGGTCGAGAAGGCGCTCCACTTCGTCCCGGGCCTGGGCGGTGACCAGCGTGAGCGGGTTCGCGATGCGGTCCGCGCCGGCGCCATCGGACCGATCATCGACGTCGAGGACGAGGACGGTGGCGGCGTCCTCATCACGGTGGAATGATGCAGACCGCCGAAGAGCTCGTGGCCTCGCCCGCCGCATCCACCGAGGCCGGCGGACCCACGCTCGTCCAGCCGCTACGGGTCCGCGACTACCGGCTCGTGTTTACCGGCGAGACGATCAGCGTGCTCGGCGACCAGTTCCATTTCGTGGCGCTCGCCTGGCTGGCGCTGCAGCTCACCGGATCGGGCCTGGCGCTCGGCACGGTCCTCATGACTGCCGCCATCCCGCGGGCCGTCTTCATGCTCGTCGGTGGGGCATTTAGCGACCGGTTCTCGCCGCGCACGCTCATGCTCGTCTCGAACCTCGTGCGCGGCGCGGTGGTTGCCGTCATCGGCGGTCTCGTCCTGAGCGGACGGGCGGAGCTGTGGCACCTCTACGTCCTGGCCGCGACCTTCGGCATCGTGGATGCCTTCTTCTACCCGGCGCTCGGCACCATCGTGCCGATGATCGTGCCCGAGCGGCTGCTGTCGCCGGCCAACGCCCTGATGCAGGGTTCGACGCAGGTGATGGGGCTCATCGGTCCCGCTGCGGCCGGTGCGGCCATCGCCCTCGTCCAGACCGGTCCCGCGTTCGTGGTGGACGCGGCGAGCTTCGGCGTCGCCGCGCTGGCCGTCTTCTTGGTCCGGGGCGGCCGGCGCGCGGCGCCGTCATCCGACGACGCTCAACGCGAGAGCGTCATGGGCAGCATCGGCGCGGGCATCCGCGCGGCATGGGCCGACCCGGCCCTGCGCGGCACGCTGGTGCTCATCACCGCCTTCAACCTGGCCTTCACCGGTCCGGTCAACGTCGGGCTGGCGTGGCTGGCCGAGGACCGCTTCGCGGGCGGCTCCGCCGCGTTCGGCGTGCTGTTCTCGGCGTGGGGCGCGGGCGCGCTCATCGGCGCCGTCATCGGGGGCTCGATCACGCAGATTCCGCGCTTCGGCTCGGTCCTGCTGGCGATCGCCGTCGTGCTCGGCATCGGGCTGGCCCTCATCGGCCTCGCGCCGAACCTGGTCGTGGCGCTGGCCATCATCGCGCCCATGGGCGTCCTCATCGGCCTGACGAACGTGCAGTACATCTCGTGGCTGCAGCGCCGAACGGCCGGCGAGCTGCTCGGCCGCATCATGAGCCTGAGCATGCTGGCTTCCATCGGCCTCGCGCCGATCTCGCTGGCCGCGGCTGGAGCCCTCGTGGACCTCGGTGCCGCGACGTTGATGTACGGCGTGGCCGGCGGCATCGTGCTCGTCGCCGCGCTGGCCGGCATGGCGTGGGGCGTCCCCGCCGCCATGGAGCGGGAGGCGACGGCATGACGGCCGCGATCGTGGCCACCGGGCTCACCAAGGACTTCGAGAAGGGGCGACGCACCCTCTGGCAGCGGCTGCGCCGCGAGCCCGATCGGCGCGAGTCGTTCCGCGCGGTGGACGGGATCGACCTGAACGTCGAGAGCGGCGAGGTGTTCGGCATCCTCGGCCCCAACGGGGCCGGCAAGACGACCACCATGCGCATGCTCTCGACGCTGCTGGAGCCGAGCGCCGGCTCGGCGACGGTCCTCGGCTACGACCTCGTGAGCCAGGCACGCGACATCCGGCGACGCCTGGGTGCGGTGCTGTCCGGCGAGCGCAGCCTGTACTGGAAGCTGACCGCGCGGGAGAACCTCGAGTACTTCGCCGCGCTGTACCACGTGCCACCGCGCGAGGCCGCGTCACGCATCGACCGGATCCTCGAGGTGGTGCACCTGGAGGACCGGGCCGACGATTACGTCGAGAAGTTCAGCACCGGCATGCGTCAACGCCTGGTGCTGGCGAGAGCGCTGCTGCCCGAGCCATCGTTGCTGCTCCTGGATGAGCCGACCGTCGGCCTCGACCCACAGGCCGCGCGCGACCTTCGCGAGCGAGTGCTCCAGCTGCGCGACGAGGGCCGGACGGTCCTCCTGACGACGCACTACATGGAGGAGGCCGACCAGCTCTGCGATCGAATCGCGATCGTCGACCACGGGCGCATCGTCGCGCTCGACACGCCCGATGGCCTCAAGCGAGGTCTGAAGGCGACCGAGGTCGTGCGCCTCGAGGTCACCGCGCCCGAATCGGCCGATGCGGCGCTCGTCAGCCACGTGCAGCGGGCGGGCGAGGTCACGCAGCGCACGCGTGAGGACGGGTCGCTCCACCTGACCGTGCACTGCGGGTCGGCGCGCGACCTCGTGCCGCTGGTGATCGAGGCGGCGCGTGACGAGTCGGCAGAGGTGCGCAACATCCAGGTCCTCCCGATCTCGCTCGAGGACGTCTTCATCTCCCTCACCGGGCGAGCGCTGCGCGAATGAGCCTCGCGGACCTTCGCGGCGACGTGCGCGCCTTCGGCGCCGCCACCATCAAGGAGTGGCGGATCCTGCGCCGTTACAAGGGCAGCCTGCTGTCGTTCGTCTTCTGGCCGATCGCCCTGCCGCTGGCGTACGTCTTCCAGGCACACGCCTTCTCGGGCGGCCGCGCCGATACCGCCGCGGCATTCGCGGCGCGCACCGGCACGAACGAGGTCGCCGGCTTCCTGTTCGTCGGCTGGGCGACCTACATGTGGCTCAGCATCATCCTGTGGGGACCGGGCACCAGCCTGCGGACCGAGCAGGTGCGCGGCTCGCTCGAGGCGATCTTCCTCACCCCGGCGTCGCGCCTCGTGGTGCTCTTCGGCCCCGCGATCAGCCAGCTGGTGTGGGCCATCTGGATCTTCGCCGTCGTGGGCGTGGCGCTGTGGCTCGGGTTCGGCGTGTCGATCGGCCCGCTCGAGGCGGCACGCGCCCTGGGCGTGATCCTGGTCGGCATCCCGGCGCTGTACGCCATCGGCGCCCTCTTCGCGGCCGTGGTGCTTCGCTTCGGCGAGGTCAGCGCGCTGGTGCAGGGCGTGCGCGGCCTGTTCACGGCCGTCTGCGGCATGAGCTTCCCCATCGTCGTTCTGCCCGACCTCGCGCAGCGCGTGGCGCTGTCACTCCCGCCGACCTATCTCATCGCCGACCTTCGAGCCGTGCTGCTGACCGGCGCGGGCATCGGCCAGGTCGCGGGCGACCTCCTGATCCTTGCCGCCATGGGCGCCGTGCTGGCGGTGCTGGCCGCGTATGCCTTCCGCCGGACCGAGCAGTACGCCCGCCGCGGCGGGCGGCTGGCCCAATACTGATGGACCGGCTGATGGACCGGCTGATGGGCGAGCTTCGCGACGAATGGCGCGCCGCGCGGGCGATCGCGCGGAAGGAGCTCCTCGTCTTTCGCCGATACCGCCTCAACGCCGTCAACCAGGTGCTCCAGCCGCTGTACCAGACGCTCATCCCGGGCGTGCTGCTCGGCGCCACGTTCGCCGTCGGCGGGGAGGCCCTCGGCCTGGCGGAGACGGCCGGGACGAGGGACCTGACGGGTTACCTGTTCCTCGGCATGCTGGCGTTGAACCTGGGGTCGGCCGGGTTCTGGGCCGTCGCCTACAGCCTCAAGATGGAGCTGGACGCCGGCACGCTGGAGCCCGGCTGGCTGACGCCGACGCGGCGCGAGACGTTCGTGATCGGCATGACCCTGGCCGGCCTGGTGTTCGCGCTGCTCGCGACCGCGATCCTGCTCGCCATCGGCATCTGGTTCTTCGGCGCTCAGCTCGCTCCGCGGCTGGTGGTCGCAATTCCGGCACTGGCGGTCGCGTCGATCGGCGTGCTCGGCATCGGCTATCTCATCGGCGCCATCGTCCTGCGCATGCGCGAGGGCAACTTCTTCGTGGACGCCACCGACTTCATCTTCGTTGCCCTGTCGGGCGCCGCGTTTCCGATCGTCGTGCTGCCCGAGGCGGTGCGCTGGATCTCATACCTCCTGCCGACGACGTACGCACTGGACCTCATGCGAGTGGCCGCCCTCGACACGCGGCCACTGCTGGCGGTGCCGCTCGAGTGGGTGGCGCTGGCGATCACGAGTGTCGCGCTGGCCGCGGTGGGCCGTGCGGCGTGGCTGTCGACCGAGCATCGAATGAGGGTCCTGGGGACCATCGGGCAGCATTGAGCCGGTCGCGACTGGAAAATCCGCGCCCACGTCGCCCAGATTTCCAATGGCGCTCCTCCGGCTGGAA
>DASTTX010000002.1:0-22142 GCA_035759945.1 Candidatus Limnocylindria bacterium
AACGTTGAGCGAATTCGTGCCGTCAACCGTATCTACTAACACCACGAGCAGGTGCTCGGTGCAGCAGCATCGGCCCTGAGCGTGCCGTACACTCCCCACGCAAGCACAGCAAGGCCGGGCACCAATGGACCGATTCGACAAATTCACCGATCGAGCGCGGAAGGTGCTGACCCTCGCACAGGACGAGGCCCAGCGCTTCAACCACAACTACATCGGTACGGAGCACCTCCTGCTCGGCCTCGTTCGCGAGGGCGAGGGCGTTGCCGCGCGCGTGCTCGAGAACATGAACGTCGAGCTCTCCAAGGTCCGCACCGCCGTCGAGTTCATCATCGGCCGTGGCGACCGGCCCGTCGTCGGCGAGGTCGGCCTCACGCCGCGCGCCAAGCGCGTGATCGAGCTGGCCATCGACGAAGCCCGCCGGCTGGGCCACAACTACATCGGCACAGAGCACCTGCTCCTCGGCCTGGTGCGCGAGGGCGAGGGCATCGCCGCCGGCGTGCTGGAGAGCCTGGGCGTCAACCTCGACAAGGTTCGGCACCAGGTCATCCACGTGCTCAGCCAGTCGAGCAGCTCGACGCCCGCACAGGAGACCAAGCGCCCCTCGAAGACGCCGACCCTCGACCAGCTCGGCATCAACCTGACCGAGGCGGCGCGCAGCGGCGACCTGGACCCGGTCATCGGCCGCGAGAAGGAGATCGAGCGGGTCATCCAGATCCTGTCGCGGCGCCGCAAGAACAACCCGGCCCTCATCGGCGAACCGGGCGTTGGCAAGACGGCCATCGCCGAGGGCCTGGCGCACCGCATCGTCAAGGGCGACGTGCCCGAGACGCTGACGGACAAGCGCGTCCTGACACTCGACATCGGCTCGCTGGTGGCGGGCACGAAGTACCGCGGCGAGTTCGAGGAGCGGCTTAAGAAGATCATCGAGGAGCTGCGCAGCAGCTCCGACAGCGTGCTGTTCATCGACGAGCTGCACACCCTCGTTGGCGCCGGCGCCGCAGAGGGCGCCATCGATGCGGCCAACATCCTGAAGCCGCCGCTGGCGCGTGGTGAGCTGCAGTGCATCGGCGCGACCACGCTCGACGAGTACCGCAAGTACATCGAGAAGGACTCGGCGCTCGAGCGGCGCTTCCAGCCGGTCATGGTCGACGAGCCGACGGTGGACGAGGCGGTCGAGATCCTGTTCGGCATCCGCGAGCGCTTCGAGGAGCACCACAAGGTCAAGATCAGCGACGAGGCGGTCCACGCGGCGGTCGACCTCAGCGTCCGCTACGTCGCCGACCGCGCCCTGCCCGACAAGGCGATCGACCTGATCGACGAGGCCGGCTCGCGCGTGCGGCTGCGGTCATCGTCGGCGCCGGCCGAGATCAAGGCCGCGCAGCAGGCGCTCGAGGAGGTCACGCGCCAGAAGGACGAGGCCATCGCCGGGCAGGACTACGAGGCTGCCGCTCGGCTGCGCGACGAGGAGGCCCAGGGCAAGGAACAGATCGAGGCGCTGCGCGCCAAGTGGCACGAGGACCAGGCCAAGGAGGTCCCGGTCGTCACCGATGAGGACATCGCCCAGGTTGTCAGCATGTGGACCGGCATCCCGGTGATCCGCATCAGCGCCGAGGAATCGGAGCGGCTGCTGCACATGGAGGAGGCCCTCCATAACCGGGTCATCGGGCAGCAAGAGGCGATCGAGACCATCAGCAAGGCGGTGCGACGAGCACGCGCCGGGCTGAAGGATCCGAAGCGGCCCATCGGCTCATTCATCTTCATGGGACCGACCGGCACCGGCAAGACGCTGCTGGCCCGCGCGCTGGCCGAGTTCCTGTTCGGCAGCGAGGACGCGCTCATCAAGATCGACATGAGCGAGTTCATGGAGCGCCACAACGTGTCGCGCCTGGTCGGTGCACCGCCCGGCTACGTCGGCTACGACGAGGGCGGCCAGCTCACCGAGGCGGTCCGGCGCAAGAGCTACTCGGTTGTCGTCCTCGACGAGATCGAGAAGGCGCACCCGGAGGTCTTCAACATCCTCCTCCAGATCCTGGAGGACGGACACCTGACCGATGCGAAGGGACGGCGCGTCGACTTCCGCAACACGGTCATCATCATGACCAGCAACGTCGGCGCGCAGCAGCTGCAGCGCGACACGTCCATCGGCTTCCGCGCCGGTGGTTCGGAGGCCGCGCAGGCGAACGCGGAATACGACCGCATGAAGGACAAGGTGCTCTCGGAGCTGAAGAACACGTTCCGCCCGGAGTTCCTCAACCGCATCGACGCGACCGTCGTGTTCCGCAGCCTGACGCGCGAGGAGATTCGCGAGATCGTCGACCTGCTGCTGGCGCGGGTGAAGGCGCAGCTCGCTGGCCAGGAGATGGAGCTGGTCGTCACCGATGCGGCGAAGGACGCGATCATCGTCAAGGGCTACGACCAGGCGTACGGCGCCCGGCCGTTGCGTCGCGAGATCCAGAATCAGATCGAGGATCCGCTCGCGGAGCGCATGCTCCAGGCCTCGTTCAGCCCGGGCGACACGATCGTCGTCGATGTCGGGCCGGACGATACGTTGACGATCGAGCGCGCCGCGCCGGCGAAGCGCCAGCCTGCCAAGGCCGCTCGCTGAGACGTTCGCACCGCCACCGGATCCGGTAAGCCGCCGGTAAGCGCTGCGCCGATCCCGGCGTGGCAACATGGCGCCACATCCAGCCCGAGGTGACCGTGCCCGTCCGTACCACCGCCTTCGTCTGCCAGGAGTGCGCGGCATCCTCGCCCAAGTGGGCTGGCCAGTGCCCGGGCTGCGGCGCGTGGAACACCATGGTCGAGACGGCCACTGCGCCGCGAGTCGCGCGCGCTCGCACGGCGTCGGCGGCGATCGCCGTGGCCGGTGCCACGGCCGTGATCCCGATCGGCGCGGTCGAGAGTGCCGAAGCCGCGCGCCTCGTGTCGGGCATCGGCGAGGTCGACCGGGTGCTCGGCGGCGGGTTCGTTCCCGGGTCCATCGCCCTGTTCGGCGGCGACCCGGGAATCGGCAAGTCGACGCTGCTGCTCCAGATCGCCGCGCGGCTGGCGCGGACCGGCCGCGACGTCCTCTACGTCACCGGTGAGGAGTCCGCGGCCCAGGTGCGCGGTCGCGCCGAGCGGGTCGGCGGCGTGGTCGACGGCCTTCAGCTGGCGGCGACCACCGAGCTCGAGACGGCACTGGCGGCAATCCAGGCCTCGTCGCCGGCGCTCGCCGTCGTGGACAGCGTCCAGACGTTGAGCAGCGCCGAGTTGGGCGGGCCGGCCGGCAGCGTCGGCCAGGTGCGCGAGGTTGCCGCCCGGCTGGCCGAGGTCGCCAAGGCCGGCCGAACCTGCGTTGCCCTGGTTGGCCACGTCACCAAGGAGGGGACGGTGGCCGGGCCGCGGACGCTCGAGCACCTCGTCGACGCCGTCATCTACCTCGAGGGCGAGCGCCTCGGCGCGACCCGCCTGCTGCGCGCCGCCAAGAACCGGTTCGGCTCGACGGACGAGGTGGGCGTGCTCGAGATGCGCGGCGACGGCCTGGCCGAAGTCGACGATGCCAGCCGCTTCTTCATCGAGTCGGACGAGGCGGCGACCGCCGGCTCGGCGGTGACCCTCGCGCTGGAGGGGACGCGGCCGCTGGCCGTGGAGATCCAGGCCCTGTCCGCGCCGTCGGGCTACGGATCCCCACGCCGCGCGACGACCGGCATCGACGTCAATCGCGTGCTCATGCTCATCGCGGTGCTCGCGCGTCACGCCGGCCTGAACCTCACCGGGCACGACGTCTACGTCAACGTCGCGGGCGGCCTCCGCATCGACGAGCCGGCCGCCGATCTGGCCGTGGCCATGGCGCTCGCCTCGAGCCTGCGCGAGCGCCCGGTCCGCGCGGCAACGGCCCTTGCCGGCGAGGTCGCGCTCTCCGGTCGGCTGCGCGAGGCGACGCGCGCGGAGCGCCGGGCGACCGAGGCCTCCCGGCTCGGCTTCGATCGCCTGGTGACCGGAGCGGCGCGCGGCGGCCGGGGCGATGGCCGCGCCGGAATCGTCGTCGCGCGCGACATCCGCGAGGCGATCGGCCTCGCGCTCGAGGGCTGAATCGGCCGCGTCGGGCGTTGCATGGACGCGCCATCGGCCAGGTGCTAAGGTGGCCGCCGCCGAGGCGCCGATCATCTCCTTTCATCCCGGGCGGCTCGAGCGGATCATTCCACGCACTCATCGGAACATGACTCGGATCATCCAGCTCACGGGTGCCCTGCTGGGCACCCTGATCGGATTCGCGCTGGGACTCGCGTTGCTTCAGCGTGCCGGCGACCTGATCCAGCCGGCGAACCGGCCCGCCTTCCTCACGGCCTTCGTCGTCGCGACGCTCCTGTTCGGCTACCTCGCCATCCCGTACATCACCATCTACCCCGTCCGCCGGGCGGTGGAGAAGCTGAGCGAGGCCGGCGCCGGCGAGTTCGCCCTGGGCGTGGCGGCGATCATCGTCGGGCTGCTCATGGGCGTGCTCATCGGCGTTCCGCTGGCGCAGATCGGCGGCGTGGCGGGGTCATTGGCACCGCCCGTTGTGGCCCTGTTCCTGGCGGCCATGATGCTCATCATCACCATGTCGAAGCGCGACGTGCTGCTGCCGGCATTCGGCGCGATGATCCCCGGTGGTCGCCCGCGAGGACCGACGAACCGGGTCGTGATCGACACGAGCGCCGTGATCGATGGCCGCATCGCCGACATCGCTCGCACCGGCTTCATCCTCGGCACGCTCATCGTGCCGCGCTTCGTGCTCGACGAGCTGCAGCGGATCGCCGACTCGCCAGATGCGATGCGCCGCAACCGCGGGCGTCGCGGCCTGGAGATGCTCTCCGCGCTGCAGAAGGACGCCGTCACGCCGGTCGAGGTCAGTGAGGCGACGTACCCCGAGGTGGCCGAGGTCGATGCCAAGCTGATGGCCTACGCGAGGGACAACGGCGCGGCGATCCTCACCAACGACTACAACCTCAACCGCGTGGCCGACCTCCAGGGCATCCGGGTCCTGAACGTGAACGAGCTGGCCAACGCGGTGAAATCGGTCGTGCACCCGGGCGAGGAGATGCGGGTGCGCATCATCCAGGAAGGCAAGGAGCCGGGCCAGGGCGTCGGCTACCTCGACGACGGCACCATGATCGTGGTCGAGGGCGGCACGAAGTTCATGGATACCGAAGTCCCGATCAGCGTGACCCGCGTCCTGCAGACCGTGGCCGGGCGCATGATCTTCGCGCAGCCGCGCACCGAGGCGGAGTGACGAGCGGGGGAGACACATGGCATCGCCGCTGACCGCAATCCTGGTCGCCGCCGGCCGCAGCCGGCGGATGGGCAGCGACAAGCTGTGGGAGGACATCTGGGGCCGGCCGGCCTGGCGCTGGAGCCTCGACACGCTGCTGGCCGTCCCGGCCATCGAGCGCATCGCCATCGCCGTCGGAGCCGATGCGGTCGAGCACTTCACCGATGCGCTGCCACGCGACAGCGAGCGCTGCCTCGTGGTGCCCGGAGGCGAGGTCCGCGCCGACTCGGTCATCGCCGGCGTCTGGGCATTGACCGGTGTGGGCTACGACGACGAGACGCTCGTGCTGGTGCACGATGCGGCCCGCCCGGCCGTGACGAGTGAGCTCGTGGCCGCGGTCGCCGATGCCGTTTCTGGCTTCGACGGCGCCGTGGTGCCGGTCGTCCCGGTGGTGGACTCGTTGAAGCGGGTGCGCAACGAGCGCGTCGTCGCCTCGGTCGAGCGCGAGGAGGTCGCGGCCGCACAGACGCCACAGGCCGCCCGGCTCGGCGCGCTGCGGGCCGCCATCGAGGAGGCGCATGCCTGGGGCCGCCCCATCACCGATGACGTCGGTGCCCTCGCGGCGGCCGGCGTGCCCGTGCTCGTCATTCCCGGCGATCCCGAGAACCGCAAGCTGACCGAACCGAGCGACCTCGTCACGATCCGCGCCCTGCTCGCGGCGCGCGCGAGCGCGGGCATCGGCGGCGCCGGGACCGATCTTCCGGCCGGCACGCGAGTCGGCATCGGCTTCGATGCGCATCGGCTGGTCCAGGGCCGAACCATGCGCCTGGCCGGGCTGACCTTTGCGGACGAGCCGCGCGGTCCGGAGGGTCACTCCGATGGCGATGCTGCGCTGCATGCGCTGATCGATGCGCTGCTCGGCGCCGCTGCACTCGGCGACGTCGGGTCACTCTTTCCCTCGGGACAGGCCGACTGGGAGGGTGCGGACTCGGCCGAGCTCATGCGACGAACAGTGGGCCGGCTGGTTGATGCCGGGTGGCGGGCGGCGAGCGTCGACCTGTCCATCGCGATCGATCGCCCGGCCATCGCTCCGCGCCGGGAAGAGATCGCGCAACGCCTCGGCGAGCTGCTCGGCGTCGATGCCGGCTCGGTGTCCGTCAAGGGCACGACCAGCGACGGCCTCGGCTTCACGGCTGGCGACGGCGTGGCGGCGTGGGCGGTGGCCGCCATCCAGCGGCGGTGAGCGATTGGATCGGCGGCCGCCGACCGGTGGTCGAGGCACTCGCCGCCGGTCGTGAGGCGCACCGCCTGATCGTGTCCGTGTCGGCGAGGCCGTCGCCCGAGCTGCGCGCCATCATCGACGCCGCGCGTCGGGCGCAGCTCCCCGTCGACCGCGTTCCGGCGGACCGCATGTCGCGGCTGGCGGGGTTCGACGGCCACCAGGGCGTGCTCCTGGAGGTGGGGGAGCGGCGGTGGGCGAGCCTCGATGACATCCGGGCCCGCGCGCGGGAGGCCGGTCATGATCCGTTCGTGCTGGTCCTCGAGCACCTCCAGGATCCGACCAACTTCGGCACGTTGCTGCGCTCGGCCGAGGCCGCCGGCGTCGATGGCGTCGTCTTCCCGGAGCGTGGGGCCGCGCCCCTGAGTGCCGCGGCCGTCAAGGCCAGCGCCGGCGCCAGCGAGCACCTCCTGCTGGCGAGGTTGCCCACCATCGGCGAGGCGATCCACGAGCTGAAAGTGGCCGGGCTTCGGTTGGTGGCAGCGGACCAGGACGCGTCCGCGGCCGCGTGGGACTCGGACCTGGCCGGGCCGCTCGCGGTCGTGGTCGGCAGCGAGGGGAGCGGGCTGTCGGGCGCCACGAAGCGCCGATGCGACCTGCTCGTCAGTTTCCCGATGGCGGGGCGGGTGGCCAGCCTGAACGCCGCGACCGCCGGCGCGCTGCTCCTGTTCGAGGTCGTGCGCCAGCGTCGCTCGGGCTAGACTTGCCGACGGGCCGGCCGAGGTAGCTCAATGGCAGAGCATCGGTTTTGTAAACCGACGGTTGTGGGTTCGACTCCCACCCTCGGCTCCATTCTTCGGCGCCGACGGCGACTCGTCCGGCGTGCGCTACGTCATCTGCCACTGGTCGGTGGCGCCGCCGTCGGGCATATCTGGACGATGCTCCATTCGATAGCGTCCCGCGCCCCGATCCTGCTGGGCCTCCCCCTCCTGCTCAGCGCGTGCGTGGGTTTCGGACCTGGACGAGACCCCGCCCCCTCGGACGGCCCCACCGCCAGCCCCGAGCCCGTGACCTTCACCAGCGAGCGCTACGGATACTCCATCAGCCACCCGGCCGGCTGGGAGATGCTCGAGCGGCCCGGCGAGTTCCAGCTGACCGCGGTGCGGCCCCGCCACCCGGGGACCGACACGCTCGGCACGCCGCAGTCGCACGAGTTCGACATCCTGGACGGGATCGTCGTCATCGGCGCGCGAGACCTCGCCGAGGGCGAGACGCTGGATGCATTCACGGAGGAAGCCTCCGCCGCGACGCGCTGTGGCCCGCACGGCCGGGACACCGCGGTGCTCGCCGGCGAGCCGGCCCAGCTGCGCAAGTTCGAGTGCGGCGGCACCCGGTGGCACCAGCTGACGGCCATCCACGATGGGCGGGGCTACATGGTGTGGGTCACGCGGCCGCTGACGACCGACTTCCTGGAGTCCTTCGCCTTCACCGACTGAGGACGCCGGTTGAGGATCCAGCCGCCTTTCGGATATACTCGCCGGCGGCCGACGATGCACCACGCGTCGGTCAATTTCGTGGGTAGGTTGAGCAGGTGGTGAGCTCCGCTGACTGTAGATCAGCCGTCTTTCGACTGTGGGGGTTCGATTCCCTCCCTGCCCACCATCCCTTCGGCGAAGGGGCTTCCCATCTGAAGAGCCGGCCGGTCGACTGATCCTCGCCTCGAGTGCGAGATTTACCAAGGTTGACCGATGGTTGTCGAGAATCGTCCGATCCTGCGACACTGGATCTCTCGTCGAGGACGGGCGGCGCACCGTTGAGCCGGGCCCACGTAGCTCAGTAGGCAGAGCACTTCCTTGGTAAGGAAGAGGTCTCCGGTTCGAGCCCGGACGTGGGCTCCATTCTCATCGCTGCACCGATGGCCATGGCTCTCGGAGGCGTGCTGCACCGGTGGATCTCAACGTCATTCTCCCGTTCCTGAGCTCTGCCCTGAGCTTCGTCTTCGCCGCCTTCGTCGGTGATCAGTGGCTTCGCCGCCGCCAGCCATACCAGCTGGTGTGGACCATCGGCCTGCTGTGGTACGGGATCAGTGCCGGCACCGAGTTCCTCGGCGGCGCCTTCGGCTGGAACGAGCCGCTGTACCGGACCTGGTACCTCGTCGGCGCCTTCGGCGTGGCCGCCTACCTCGGCCTCGGCACGGTGTACCTGCTGAACCGGACGCGTTTCGGCTATTTCGTGGCGATCTCCTTCGCGCTGGCCGGGCTGTTCAGCTTCCTCACCAGCATCAAGTACGCGCGGGAGGGCACGCCGGCATCCGACACGACGGTGCTGCTCGTCGTCGGCGCCTCGCTGGCCGCCGCCGTGGTGGTGGCGCTCGTCACTCGCTTCCGCCGCCGCGCCATCGGTCACGTCACCGCAGCAATCCTGGTCGGCGCGTCGGTCGTCGTGACCTGGGCGACCCTGACCGCCACGGTCGCGGCGCCGGGCTTTTCGGTCGATGAGATCGGCATCCCGGTCGGGACGGCCATGCCGGCGGACCTTCGCATCCTGACGCCGCCGTTCAACATCGTCGGCGCATTCGCCCTCGTGTTCGGCGCCGTCTACTCGGCCTACATCTTCATGCCGAAGGTGCGCGTCATGCGCGTCTCGACCGCCCTGCCGGTCGTGGGCGCGGTCGGTCGGGCGATCGCCGTGGTCGTCAACTTCGTGGCCTCGCTTCCGGCCGCCTGGCGGGCGCTGCGTGAGGGAACCCTCAACTCGCGCGTGCCGGCGACGATCCTCATCGCCATCGGCGGCTTCATCCCCGGCTGGACCAGCGGCCTGAACAGGTTCGGGGTGACCTGGTCGTTCTTCATCGGCGAGCTGCTCGGCGTCCTCTTCATCTTCCTCGGCTTTTTGGTCAGCATCGAGGTCTTCAGCGACGTGCGGCTGCCGTTCACGCGGATCGTGCTGCGGCGGCGGGACGGGGAGCAGCCGGCGGGATAGGCCGAGACCCACGTTCCGTGCGTTGAGTTGTGCCGACGCGACGCTCGATATATCGAGCCATCTGCGCGCAACGCCATGCCCGCGTGCTGTTTCCGCGATCTATCGAGACTCCATGCGCACGACGTGCGCTGGGGCGCGCGGCTCGTGCATGCCAGGACTCGATGGAGCGAGGAAACACAGCGCGAGCAACGCATCACGTCGGTCCTACTCGACAAAGCGAGTTGCCGGATCCGGGCAGCGGTAGCGTCGCCCGCGCGCGAGACGACACGCCGTTGACGGTCGGCGCCGCGCTGAAGTAGAATCGGCAGGCTTTCCCCCGGTCACCAGGCCCTAGTTCAGCGTGGCCGTCGCCGGGGGAGAATCAGGGAACGAGAACCACGTGGCAAAGGCCGAGAACCGACCCGTGATCGCACTGGCGTGCACCGTCTGCAAGGAGCGCACGTACAGCACGCGGAAGAACAAGCGAAACGACCCGGGGCGCATGGAGCTGAACAAGTTCTGCCCGCGCTGCCGGCAGCATCGGCTGCACCGGGAGACCAAGTAGGGCGCGTTCGATAGGGGTGTAGCTCAATTTGGTAGAGCACTGGTCTCCAAAACCAGCGGTTGCAGGTTCGAGTCCTGTCGCCCCTGCCACCACACGAACGACCCAATGACCACCTCACTCGTAGCAGGAAGAACGAATCCACCGTGTTGACCGGCATGCGCCGCTACCTGGTCGAGAGCTGGGCCGAGCTGAAGAAGGTCGCCTGGCCGACTCGCGAGACCGTCATCCGCCTGACCCTGCTGGTCCTGGGCGTGTCGGTCGCGATCGGCATCTACATCTACGCGCTCGACCGCGTCTTCAACACGCTGCTGGACCTGGTGCTGCCATGACCGACGAAACAACGCAGGAAACGATCAACGAAGCGACCGAAGCGGCCCGCCTGTCGCGCGAGGCGCCGCGCCCCGGCGACATGCCGAGCGGCGACACCAAGCAGTGGTACGTGATCCACACGTACTCCGGCTACGAGAACAAGGTCAAGGCGAATCTCGAGCACCGCATCGAGTCGATGGGCGTGGAGGACCAGATCTTCCAGGTGCTCGTCCCGATGGAGGAGGAGATCGAGATCCGCAACGGCCAGCGCCAGACGGTGAACCGCAAGGTCTTCCCCGGCTACGTCCTGGTCGAGATGGCGATGAGCGACGAGAGCTGGTACGTGGTGCGCAACACGCCGGGCGTCACCTCGTTCGTCGGCTCGGGCAATAGGCCGCTGCCGCTGGACGAGACCGAGGTCAAGAAGATCCTCAAGCAGATGGGGGTCGAGACGCCGAAGTTCAAGGTCCAGTACCAGAAGGGCCAGAGCGTGCGCGTCAAGGACGGCCCGTTCGCCGAGTTCATCGGGACCGTCGACGAGGTGAACCCGGAGCGCAACAAGGTCAAGGTGCTCGTCAGCATCTTCGGCCGCGAGACGCCGGTGGAGCTCGACTTCCTCCAGATCGAGAAGCTCTAGAGCAGCCGATAGTCCGATGGCGGCGCCGGCCGGCGCCGCCGCCAAGCAGAGGGAGGGACCGCATCGGTCCCGGTTGAACCTCGCAAAGGAGCACAGATGGCGAAGAAGATCAGGGCGATACTCAAGGTGCAGGCGCCCGCGGGTGCGGCGACCGCCGCGCCGCCCGTCGGCCCGGCGCTGGGCCAGCACGGCATCAACATCATGGAGTTCATCAAGGCCTTCAACGAGCGGACCGCCGACCAGCGCGGCTACACCGTTCCGGCCGAGATCACGGTCTACGAGGACCGATCCTTCACGTTCGTCACCAAGGCGCCGCTCGCCGCGGCGCTGCTCAAGCGCGCCGCCGGCGTCGAGTCCGGCAGCGCCGAGCCGAACCGATCGAAGGTCGGCCGCGTTTCGCGCGCGCAGCTGCGCGAGATCGCCGAGATGAAGATGACCGACCTGAACGCGAACACGGTCGAGCAGGCCATGAAGATCATCGAGGGCACCGCGCGCTCGATGGGCATCGAGGTGGCACAGTCATGACCCAGCACGGACGCAAGTACCTCGAGGCGGCCAAGCTGGTCGAGGCCGATCGCCGCTACGACATCGGCGAGGCCTCCGAGCTGCTGCCCAAGCTGTCGATCAGCAAGTTCGACGGGACCGTCGAGGCGCACCTTCGCCTGGGCGTCGACCCGCGCCACGCCGACCAGCTCGTGCGCGGCACGGTCGTGCTGCCGCACGGCACCGGCAAGACCAGCCGCGTCATCGTCTTCGCGCAGGGCGAGAAGGCGCAGGAGGCGCTCCGCGCCGGCGCGGACGAGGTCGGCGGCGACGACCTGGTCAAGAGGATCGACGACGGCTGGTTCGACTTCGACGTCGCCATCGCGACGCCCGACATGATGGGCACCGTCGGTCGGCTCGGAAAGAAGCTCGGCCCACGAGGGCTGATGCCGAACCCGAAGTCGGGTACGGTCACGTTCGACATCGAGCGTGCGGTGAGCGAGATCAAGTCCGGACGGATCGAGTTCAAGGTCGATCGGGCGGGGATCGTGCACGTGCCGGTCGGTCGCGCCAGCTTCACGCCGGAGCAGCTGGCCGCCAACGTGGCGACACTGGTGGATGCGGTCAACCGCGCCAAGCCGTCGGGCGCCAAGGGAACCTACATGCGCACCCTGACCCTGGCGCCGACCATGGGCCCCGGCGTGCGGATCGACATCCCGTCGGCGCTGGCAGCCGCCAACGCCTAGTCGGGACAACGAGCGGTGCATCGGCTAAGATGCGCGCTCGACAACAGAACACCGCCGAAGACCGCGATGCGTACCGGGTGAGAGCCCCGGACCAATCGTCGGCGCTGACACTTCAGACGCCGCGGCACGCGCAGGCACGAATGACGACTTCGCCTCACGGCGGTCCTCGTGTGTCGCGCGCGCCACGGGACCGCCGTTTTGCATGCCACTGGAGGAGACCACAACAGACCGATGCCCACCGATACCAAGCGCCAGGCCGTCGCCGAGCTCGCGGAGATGCTCCGCTCCAGCTCCGCCATGGCCGTGGCCGACTACCGGGGGCTGAAGGTCTCCGAGATGCAGACGGTCCGACGCACGCTGCGCGACAGCGGCGTGCGGGTCACCGTCGCCAAGAACCGCCTGCTGAAGATCGCCGCCGATGAGGCCGACCGCGCGGAGCTCAAGGAGCTGCTGAACGGTCCGACCGCGCTGGTCACGATCGACGGCGACGAGGCGGCCATGGCCAAGGCGCTGACGGAGGCGCTCCGACCGTACTCGCGCGTCGTGACGGTGCGCGGGGGCATGCTCGGCAACCGCGCCATCGATGCCTCGCAGCTGACCCGGCTGGGCACGCTGCCGTCGCGCGAGGTCCTTCTGGCCAAGCTGGCCGGCGGGATGGCCGCGCCGATGGCGGGCATGGCCGCCGTGCTTGCGGCAAACCTTCGAAACCTGGTCGGCGTCCTCAGCGCGATCGCCGACAAGAAGCAGCAAACCGAGAACGCGGCCTGACGGTCGCCGAAGATCAGACAGGAGAACCGATACCGATGGCGACCAAGACCCTGGACAAGGATCAGATCCTCGAGGCGATCGACACCATGAGCGTCCTCGAGCTGAGCGAGCTGGTGAAGGCCTTCGAGGAGCGCTACGGCGTGACCGCGGCCGCTCCGGTGGCCGTTGCGGCCGCGCCGGCCGCCGGTGGCGATGGCGCCGCGGGCGCCGCCGCCAGCGAGGAGCAGACCGAGTTCGACGCGGTGCTGACCGACGTCGGCGCCAACAAGATCCTCGTGATCAAGGCCGTGCGCGAGCTCACCGGCCTGGGCCTCAAGGAGGCCAAGGACCTCGTCGACGCCGCGCCGAAGCCGGTGAAGGAGGGCGTCACCAAGGAGGAGGCCGAGGCGACCAAGGAGAAGCTGGCCGAGGCCGGCGCCACTGTCGAGGTCAAGTAGGCTCCACAGCCCCACGACGACGAGCGGGCCGTTCCTTCGGGAGCGGCCCGCTCTTTTGTGTGCTCAGGACGCGGCGTTGGCCGGCAGCCGTACGGTGAAGACGGACCCCACACCGAGGCGGCTCGAGACCTCGATGCTCCCGCCCAGCTGCTCGATCACGGCCCGGGATCCGGCGAGGCCGAGGCCGGTGCCCCGCAGCTCGCGCGTGTTCGAGCCGCGTTGGTACTTCTCGAAGAGCTGCGGGAGCTCATCCTCGGGGATGCCGACGCCCTCGTCCTCGACGGCGATCGCCGCCCAGCGCCGACCGGATGCATCGGTCTCCTCGGTCACTTCCAGCCGGATGTCCCCACCGTGCGGGCTGTACTTGAGGGCGTTGTCGAGCAGGTTGCGCAGCACGCGCTCGACTCGGCTGGCGTCCCACTCGCCGACCAGCGTGTCCGGCGCGCTGACGGCGACGCGGTGCTGGTCGCTCATGCGCTGGTAATCCTCCGCGTGCGCGCGGGCGATGGCCGCCAGGTCGGCCTGCTCGTGCCGCAGCGGGAGCTGGTGCCCGGCCCGCAGCATCGTCACATCCATGAGCTCACCGACCAGGCCGGTCATCTTCTGCGTCGTCCGTTCCGCGGACTCCATGTGGCGGCTGGCGTCGGCGTGCTCGCCCGCGGCCAGCTTGCGTCGGGCAAGCTGGATGTTGGCGAGGATCACCGACAGTGGCGTGCGCATGTCGTGCGACGCCATGGCCAGGAAGTCGTCGCGCAGCCGGACCGCCTCGTTGGCTTCCTCGAGCAGCCGCGCGTTGTCGACCGACAATGCCGCCCGGCGCGCCAGCTCTTCGAGAAGCGGGAGGTCCGCGTCGGAGTACGGCTTCCGCGTTGGCGCCCGGACCAGCGTCATCGCCCCGAGCACCTGGCCACGCGCAATGAGCGGAAGGACCGCGGTGGATCCGATACCGGCCTGCTCCAGCAGCTTGAAGTGCTCTTCGTCTGCCGAAGCGGCACGCAGGGTCTCGCGGCTTACGTCCGCCGTGATGACGGCGCGGCCGGTGCGAACGACCGACGCGAGGCTGCCCGACCGTTCGGCGTCGGGCGGGTAGCGGCGCTCGATCTCCTCCGCCAGCCTGCGCTTGGCGGGATCGGCGTGCGCCACGGCGAGGCGTCGCGGGCCGTTGCCCTCGAGGATGTCGACCACGCACCAGTCAGCCAGCTCGGTGATGACCAGCTCGGCCAGCTGGCGGAGCGCGTCCTCGGAGCCGTTCGACTGGGCCAGCACCGATCCGACGTCGGCCAGGATGCGGAGCTGCTGCTCGCTGCGCTTCAGCTCCGTGACGTCCTGGAAGGTGTTGACCACGAAGCGCATGCCGCTGTCTGCGCTCGTCACGGCGGTCGCCTGCACCAGCGACCAGTGCTCCTCGCCGTTGTGCCGCCGTCGGAAGCGCACGATCCGGGGCGGACCGCTCTCGCCGGCGAGCGCCCGACGGCTCGGCAGATCGCTCCACGGCAGCTCCTTGCCCGACTCGTCCAGGATCGCGAATCGGTCGAGGAGGTCCGAGGCGGGAGTCGCCAGCAGCTCCGCGGCGTTCGCGAAGCCCATGGCCTCTGCGGCCGAGTGGTTGGCATAGACCAGCTCGCCATCCGGGCCCTGGACGGTGATCGCATCGGCGGCCCGTTCGAGGACCATCTCCAGCTCGGCCGCGGTGCCGGGCCAGCCGGCGCGATCGATCACGACGCCGCCTCGCTGGGCGGCTCCCCGAACACGCGGCGGACCACGGAGAGCAGGTGATCGATGCTGACCGGCTTGTGCAGCCACGCCCGGGCGCCGATCGTGGCGGCCTCCTGGGCGATGGCGTAGTGTGCCGCGACGACGACGATCGGCACTCGTTGGAGCCGCTCGTTCGAGCGCAGCCTGGCGGCCAGGTCCCAGCCGTTGAGGCGCGGCATGCGCAGATCGAGCAGGATGAGCGCCGGCGTGCCGGCCGTGTCGATCGCCTCCAGTGCCTCGATGCCGTCGGCCGCGGTGCGGACGTCGAAGCCCTCGGCGCCGAGCACCTCCGCCTCGACGGAGCGCAGGTCGGCGTCGTCCTCAACGACGAGGATGTAGTGGCCGTCGGATCGGTTCGTGGTCATAGGCGGCATCGCGCTGCAGGCACAAAGTATCGGGCGCTCGCGTGCGGCGCTTGCTCGCCAGCCGTGCAAGAACCGGGCCGGAAAACCAGGCCCCGACCGCTTCAGTTGACGAAGCGGACAGGCTTGGTATACTACCCATTCGCGTGTCCGCGTCCCTCCATGCCTTCCTCCAGGAGTTCTGAATGGCCTTGGCCGATTCTGTCGTGCCGTCCGCGCTGACTCCGCAGCGCGAAAACTTCTCTCACATCCCCGAAGTCCTTCCGCTTCCGAACCTCATCCAGACCCAAACCGAATCGTTCGAATGGTTCGTCACCACCGGCCTGCGTGAGCTGCTCGACGAGATCACGCCGATCACCGACTTCACCGGCAAGAATCTCGAGCTGCACTTCCGCGAGTTCTACTTCGAGGAGCCGAAGTTCAACGAGGAAGAGTGCCGAACCCGTGACCTGACCTTCGCGAAGCCGCTGAAGGTGGAGGTCGACCTCGTCATCAAGGAGACCGACGAGGTCAAGCACCAGACCGTCTTCATGGGTGACTTCCCGTGGATGACGGACCAGGGCACCTTCATCATCAACGGCGCCGAGCGCGTCGTGGTCAGCCAGCTCGTGCGCTCGCCCGGGGTCTACTACACCGCCGCCGAGGATCCCTCGACCGGGCGGCTGCTTCACGCTGCCAAGGTCATTCCGAATCGCGGCGCCTGGCTCGAGTTCGAGACCAGCAACAAGGACCTGCTCAGCGTCAAGGTCGACCGCAAGCGCAAGATCCCGGTCACAACGCTGCTGCGCGCCGTCGGGCTCGACACCGCGGAGATCGAGAAGATCTTCACGCCGGTCGACGACAATCCCGAGCACCCATACGTGCAGCTGACGCTCGACAAGGATCCGGCCCAGGATCAGGACCAGGCCCTGATCGAGGTCTACAAGAAGCTGCGCCCCGGCGACCCGCCGACGGTCGAGAACGCGCGGGCCCTGGTCACCAGCCTGTTCTTCAACTTCCGCCGCTACGACCTCGGTCGCGTCGGCCGCTACAAGCTGAACAAGGCGCTGGCAGACGTCGCCCGGAAGCTCAAGATCGAGCTCCCGGCCGAGGAGACGCCGAACCCGCGAGACAGCCGCGTCATCAGCCGCGACGACATCGTGGCGATCATCGGCAAGCTCATCGAGCTGAACAACGGCCGTGGCGAGCCCGACGACATCGACCACCTCGGCAACCGGCGAATCCGCGCCAACGGCGAGCTGATCCAGAACCAGTTCCGCATCGGCCTGCTGCGCATGGAGCGCGTGGTCAAGGAGCGGATGACGATCACCGACTCCGACCAGGCCACGCCGAACACGCTCATCAACATCCGTCCCGTGGTGGCGGCCATGAAGGAGTTCTTCGGCGGCAGCCAGTTGAGCCAGTTCATGGACCAGACCAACCCGCTGGCGGAGATCACCACCAAGCGACGCCTGTCGGCGCTCGGCCCCGGTGGCCTGAGCCGCGAGCGGGCCGGCTTCGACGTCCGCGACGTCCACCCGTCGCACTACGGCCGGATGTGCCCGATCGAGACGCCGGAGGGCCCGAACATCGGGCTCATCGGCTCGCTGGCGACCTACGGCAAGATCAACAAGCACGGCTTCATCGAGACGCCGTACCGGCGGGTGCGCCGGTTCGTCGGCGCCCGCGACAAGCAGGGCGACGCGCTCGGTCAGACCCTGGCCGAGGATCTCGTCCTGGCCGATGGCGGCAAGCCGGTCGCCAAGGCCGGCACGACGATCGACGACAAGGTGTGGGGCCAGATCAAGGACGCCAAGGTGGCGCAGGTCCGCATCAAGCCGGTCGTCACCGACGAGATCGTCTACCTCGATGCCTCCGAGGAGGAGAAGTTCCACATCGCTCAGGCCAACGCCGCCCTGACCGATGACGGCCACTTCGCCGAGGAGAAGGTGCTCGTCCGCTACAAGGACAAGTTCCTCGAGGAGTCGGTCGACGTCATCGATTACATGGACGTCAGCCCGAAGCAGATCGTCAGTGTTGCGACGGCCATGATCCCGTTCCTGGAGCACGACGACGCAAACCGCGCCCTGATGGGCTCGAACATGATGCGCCAGTCGGTCCCGCTCCTCGAGCCGGAGGCCCCGGTGGTCGGCACGGGGGTCGAGTTCCGCGCCGCCCTCGACTCGCAGGGCGTGCTGGTGGCACGCGCCGGCGGGACCGTCGTCAGCGTCACCGCCGACCATATCGTGGTCGAGCGCGACGAGGGCGACGAGCGCGACGTGTATCGGCTCAAGAAGTTCCTGCGCTCCAACCAGGGCACCTGCATCAACGAGCGCCCCGTCGTCGACGTCGGCGATCGCGTCCAGGCCGGCCAGGTGCTGGCCGATGGCTCGAGCACCGATGGCGGCGAGATGGCGCTGGGGCAGAACATCCTGGTGGCCTTCATGCCCTGGGATGGCGGCAACTACGAGGACGCCATCGTCATCAGCGAGCGCCTCGTCAAGGACGACCTGTTCACCAGCATCCATATCGAGAAGCACGAGATCGAGGCCCGCGACACGAAGCTGGGCCCCGAGGAGATCACGCGCGACATCCCGAACGTGGGCGAGGAGAGCCTGCGCAACCTCGACGAGGACGGGATCATCTACGAGGGCGCCGAGGTCACTCCGGGCGACATTCTGGTCGGCAAGATCACGCCGAAGGGCGAGACCGAGCTGACCGCGGAGGAGCGACTGCTTCGTGCCATCTTCGGCGAGAAGGCGCGCGAGGTGCGCGACTCGAGCCTGCGCCTGCCGCACGGCGAGCGGGGGATCGTGGTCGACGTCCGGCAGTTCAGCCGCGACAACGGCGACGAGCTGCTGCCCGGCGTCAACCGCCTGGTGCGCGTCAGCGTCGCGCAGAAGCGCAAGATCGCGGTCGGCGACAAGATGGCCGGGCGCCACGGCAACAAGGGCGTGATCGCCAAGATCCTCCCCGTCGAGGACATGCCGTTCATGCCCGACGGGACGCCGGTCGACATCGTGCTCAACCCGCTCGGCGTGCCGAGCCGCATGAACATCGGCCAGATCCTCGAGACGCACCTCGGCTGGGCCATGAAGACCCTCGGCCTGCGGGCCGCGACGCCGGTCTTCGACGGCGCCAGCGAGGCCCAGATCGACGAGGCGCTGACCCGCGCCGGCCTGCCGACGGACGGCAAGACCGTCCTGTACGACGGGCGCAGCGGCGAGCAGTTCGATCATCGCGTCACCGTCGGCTACATCTACATGCTGAAGCTCCACCACCTGGTGGAGGACAAGATCCACGCCCGCAGCACCGGTCCGTACAGCCTCATCACCCAGCAGCCGCTGGGTGGCAAGGCGCAGTTCGGCGGCCAGCGCTTCGGCGAGATGGAGGTGTGGGCGCTCGAGGCCTCCGGCGCGGCGAACATTCTCCAGGAGCTCCTCACCGTGAAGTCCGACGACGTCGTCGGCCGCGTGCAGACGTACGAGGCCATCGTCAAGGGCGAGGAGATCCAGTCGCCCGGCGTGCCGGAGTCGTTCAAGGTGCTCATCAAGGAGCTCCAGGCGCTCGGGCTGTCGGTCGAGATCCTGAACGAGAACGAAGAGGAGATCCGCTTCATCGAGGACACCGGCAGCTATCCGCTGCCTGATCTCGGCGGAATCAATCTCCAGGGCTTTGAGGAATAGCCACGGCCGCACGGCGTCGGGGACGGCGCCGTCGCGGCTCACCCATCGGTCCATCCTGAGCCGGGGTCTGGTCCACCCCGGCAACGAGCGCAGCGACGGTATGCAGCCGTCGCAGGAGACGCACGCCGCTCATGCTTGAAGTCAACAATTTCGATGCGATCCGGATCAGCCTGGCCAGCCCGGAGCAGATCAAGGGCTGGTCGTCGGGCGAGGTCACCAAGCCCGAGACGATCAACTACCGCACCCTCAAGCCGGAGAAGGACGGCCTCTTCGACGAGCGCATCTTCGGGCCCACCAAGGACTGGGAGTGCTACTGCGGCAAGTACAAGCGCATCCGCTACAAGGGCATCATCTGCGACAAGTGCGGCGTCGAGGTCACGCGCTCGAAGGTGCGCCGTGAGCGCATGGGCCACATCAAGCTGGCCAGCCCGGTCAGCCACATCTGGTACTTCAAGGGCACGCCGAGCCGTCTGGGCATCCTGCTCGACATCAGCCCGCGCAATCTGGAGCGCATCCTCTACTTCGCGCTGTACGTCGTCACCCGCGTCGACGAGTCGCAGCGCGAGAAGGCGCTGGCGCGCATCGACGAGGAGGCCCAGGAGCGGATCGATCGCGCCCAGGCCGTCGTCGACGAGAAGAAGGCGGAGCTCGAGGCCGCCGTCGCCGACAAGCGGACCGAGGTCGAATCGGCCCACGAGTCGGAGAAGAAGCGCATCGCCGACCAGCAGGCGGCCCGCACCGAGGAGCTGATGACGGCCGCCCAGGCGGTCGAGGCATCCATCAAGGAGGCCGGCAAGAGCCTGACCGACGACGTCGTCTTCGCCGCCACCGGCGAGGTGATCGGCCGAGCCGGAGAGACCGCCAAGGAGGCGCTCGCCAAGCTGCGCGAGGTCGTCAAGGGCGAGGTCGCCGCGGTGGAGACCGATGCCAAGGAGGCGCTCGCCGGCGCCGAGGAGAAGTATCAGACGGCGATCGCCGACCTCACGTCGGGCATCGACGAGGCGACCGCCTCCGAGCGCGAGCAGGTCGCGCGAGAGACCGACGAGGCGAAGCTGTGGGCCCGCACCGAGCGCGCCCGGCTGGCCGACATCCAGGTCCTCAAGATCCTGACCGAGGGCGAGTACCGCCAGCTGACCGAGATGCACGGCCGCCTGTTCGACGCCGGCATGGGCGCCGAGGCGGTCAAGAAGATCATCGAGCAGATCGACCTCGACGACCTCAGCCAGAAGCTGCACGTCGAGATGCGCCAGACCTCCGGCCAGCGACGCAAGAAGGCGATCAAGCGGCTGCGCCTGATCGAGGCCTTCCGCAAGTCCGGCGCGCGACCGGAGTGGATGATCCTGTCCACCCTTCCGGTCATTCCACCCGACCTGCGCCCGATGGTGCAGCTCGACGGCGGCCGCTTCGCGACCTCCGACCTGAACGACCTGTATCGGCGCGTCATCAACCGCAACAACCGCCTCAGCCGGCTCCTCGACCTCGAGGCGCCGGAGATCATCATCCGCAACGAGAAGCGGATGCTGCAGGAGGCGTGCGACGCGCTGATCGACAACGGCCGTCGTGGTCGGGCCATCGCGGGCACCGGCAACCATCGGCTCAAGAGCCTGTCCGACATGCTGAAGGGCAAGCAGGGCCGCTTCCGGCAGAACCTGCTCGGCAAGCGCGTCGACTACTCGGGCCGCTCGGTCATCGTGGTCGGTCCCGAGCTGAAGCTGCACCAGTGCGGCCTGCCCAAGAAGATGGCGCTCGAGCTGTTCAAGCCGTTCGTCATGCGCCAGCTGGTCGAGAAGGGCTTCGCCCACAACATCAAGAGCGCCAAGCGCATCGTCGAGCGTGTGCGTCCCGAGGTGTGGGACGTGCTCGAGGACGTCATCAAGGACCATCCGGTCCTGCTGAACCGCGCCCCGACCCTCCATCGGCTGGGCATCCAGGCCTTCATGCCGACGCTGGTCGAGGGCTCGGCAATCCAGATCCACCCGCTGGTGTGCTTCGCCTTCAACGCCGACTTCGACGGCGACCAGATGGCGGTCCACGTGCCGCTCTCGACCGCGGCGCAGCAGGAGGCCAAGGACCTCATGCTGTCGACCCGCAACCTCCTGTCGGCCGCGGACGGCTCGCCGGTGGTCAGCCCGACCCACGACATGGTGCTGGGCTGCTACTACCTGACCGCCCAGGTCGACGACGAGAAGGGCGCCGGCAGTGCGTTCTCCAGCGCGGACGAGGTGATGATGGCCGCCCAGCTCGGGCACGTCCACGTCCAGGCGCCGGTGAAGGTCGAGCTGGAGGTGTACGACGGGACCGACGAGGACGGGACGGTGCGCACGCACGCCGAGGTGGTCGACACCACCCCGGGCAGGGTCATCTTCAACACGGTCCTGCCCCGCGAGATGGGCTACAGCAACCAGGCCATGGACCGCAAGGCGCTGAAGGCGATCATCGCCCGCTGCTACCGCGATCTGGGCCCCGAGGCCACGGCAAAGCTGGTCGACGGCATCAAGGCGGTCGGCTTCCGCTACGCGACGGCGGCCGGCATCACCATCGGCGTCGAGGACCTCGCGGTTCCGAAGGAGAAGGCGAAGCTCCTGGGCGACGCGGAGGGTCGCGTCGCCGATATCGACCGCGAGTTCCGCCGCGGCTTCATCACCGAGGACGAGCGCTACACGCAGACCGTCGAGGTCTGGCGCGAGACCACCGATGACGTGACCAAGGCCATGCTGGCCGGTCTCGACGAGCGTGGCTCGATCATGCTCATCACGAACTCGGGCGCCCGCGGCTCGGTCACCCAGGTGCACCAGCTGGCCGGCATGCGCGGCCTGATGGCCGACCCGTCCGGCCGGATCATCGACCTGCCGATCCGCTCGAACCTGCGCGAGGGGATGAGCGTGCTGGAGTACTTCATCTCCAGCCACGGCGCCCGCAAGGGCCTCGCCGACACCGCGCTGCGCACCGCCGACTCCGGGTACCTGACCCGGCGCCTGGTGGACGTGGCCCAGGACGTCATC
>DASTTX010000003.1:0-2890 GCA_035759945.1 Candidatus Limnocylindria bacterium
GTTCCAGGCATGGCCGTAGCCGAAGAAGCCGATGACGGCGACCGTCGTCAGCAGCCCGGCCCGCCACCAATTGCGGAGCGCGAGGCCGAGCACGACGAGCACGAGGGCTGCTCCGCCGACGGCCAGGCCGAGGGGCAGCCACAGGGGAGCCAGGGTCACCTGCTCGGCGGCGTTGATCGCGAACAGGAAGACGACCGGGTATGCCGCGGCCAGCAGCGGGTGGATCGGCAGAGCGGTCCAGTCGAAGCCCAGGCGTCTCATCCGCCGCCTCCATCGGTCCGGTCGATCTCGACGAAGTCGTACAGGTGTGCGTAGTCGGACGACAGGAAGCTGACGTCCGGCAGCGGTGCGAGATCGGCGTCGAAGAAGGCGTTCATCACGTAGCGAAAGGTGTTCACCGGCGTGCTGCGATCGTTGAATCCGGCATCGGCCGGGTCGATTCCCGGCAGGTGCATGGCATTCAGAATGCCGTACTTGCGCTCGATCTGCGATGTGCTGGCCCGGGTCCAGTCGAAGTCACGCTCGTCCGCAGCGAACTCAGCAGGGAAGGGGCCCTCGTCCGCGGCGAGCACGATGATCGGCTGCTGACGGTCCGGAACGTCCAGCAGCGCGTCGAGCATGTCGAGGATCCTGCCGTTCGTCCACTCCAGCTGACGCACGTACTCCTCCTCCTCGCTGCGTTGCGCACGCTCCTCCTCGGTCGGCGTGCTGCCATCGGCATCGAAGTAGTACGGCGGGTGTGGCACCAGGAAGTGGCTGAAGACGAACGTCGGCCCGTCGAGCTTCCTGGTCTCGACGACGCGCTCGAACTGCCGGAGCGTGAATTCCTTGCCGGTGCCCCAGGCCTCGATGGTGCGTTCGCCGGGTTCGAGCGGGGGTGACAGCAGGCTCAGCGCCGTGGTCGACAGCAGCGCCGAGCTGAACTGGTCGCCGCGGGCGGAGCCGATGACGCGATCGGCGTACGGATTGGTCCCCGTCGGTTCCCAGTAGCTGCCGACGTGGACGTACTCGTAGCCGAGGCTCTGGAGCGTCGCCGGGACGGGGAGGTGGCTCTGGAGCAGGTCGTAGGCCGCGGCCACCTCGCGGCCGTCCCGAGCCGCCGCCGCCAGCGCGGGGCCATCCAGGAAGTCCATGCTCAGCGTGCTCGACAGCGAAAGTGCCGTCTTCAGGTAGTTGGCCCAGGCGTCCTCGGCGACGGCGAAGCCCCGCGCGCGGAGCGCGTCGAGGAAGGGTGTGTTGTCGTAGCCGTACTGCGTGCGCAGCGTATTCGCGCCGGCGTATCGGTCCATCACCAGGAAGTAGATGTCCGGGCGGCCACGCTCTCCGACGGCCACCTGAATCGGAGCGGCGTCCGACGCCACCGCCCGGCGGCCCGCGAGCGTGAAGGAGGCGATGCTCCAGGCGTTGATGGCACAGGCGACGACGAGCACGAAGGTGACGACGCGCGTCGCCGTGGGGACCCAGCGCCCGCCGCGCCAGACGACGACGGCCAGCGCACCGCCGATGACGACGTAGGCGGCAATGAGCCAGCGCCGCTGCCCGAGCAGCTCGCCGAGCGCGTTCCAGGCGTGGCCGAAGCTGAAGAACAGCGCCAGCGCGAGGGTGGCGAGCAGTGCGCCTCGCAGCCAGTCGCCGGTGAGGGCACGGCCCAGGAGGAGCGCCACCGCGCCCGCTGCGAGGGCCGCCACGAGCGGGATCCACAGCGGTTGCAGCGTCACCTGCTCGGCGACGTTCTGCGCGAACAGGAACAGGACCGGGTAGGCTGCCGCGAGCAGCGGATGCAGGGCCAGTGGCGGGATGCCGGAGTGGCCGCCGCTTCCGCGTGCGGTTAACATCCGCCTAACACTAGTCGAGGCTCTTCGACGATGCCATTTCTGGCGTATATCGACCCTGGCTCGGGCAGCATGCTGCTCCAGGTCATCCTTGCCGGCGTGCTCGCGGTGCCCTTCTTCTTCCGTCGTGTGATCAGCGATACCTGGCATCGGATCCGAGGCGGCGAGGCCCCGAAGAAGGCCGAGGTCGAGGTCCGCGAGGAGAACGATTCCCGCGGCTGACCGGCCGGTCATCGACCCGGCCTCGTTCCGCGACCCGTCCGGCTTCGTCTATCGCCGCGACGGCGCGCTCTATCGGCAGATTCAGCCTTCGGCGGCTGCCGATTGGGATGCGTTCCGTTCGTCCGGCCTGCTCGATCGCCTCGTGGCGGATGGGCTCATGGTCGAGCACGCCGACGTCGACCTGTCCCTAGCCGCTTCCCCCGATGCGGTCGCCGTCATCCAGCCGCGCCGGCTTGACTTCATCAGCTATCCGTACGAGTGGTCGTTCTCGCAGCTCAATGACGCCGCCCTCCTGACCCTCGAGCTCCAGTCACGGGCACTCGATGCCGGCATGCGGCTCAAGGACGCGAGCGCCTACAACATCCAATTCGATGCCGGCCGGCCCGTGCTCATCGACTCGCTGTCCTTCGAGGTGGCGCCCGCAACGGAGCCATGGCCGGCCTATCGCCAGTTCTGCGAGCACTTCCTGGCGCCACTGGCGCTGATCGCCCACCGCGACGCGCGCTGCGGTTTGATGCTGCGCGAGTTCATCGACGGCATCCCGCTCGAGCTCGCCGCGCGACTGCTGCCGGGCCGCACGCGGCTCAACATCGGGCGGCTTTCCCACCTCCACCTGCACGCCGGCGCGCAGCGCCGCGCCGCCGGTGACGCGGCGCCCGCCGAGGGGGCCGCGCGCAAGGAGCGGCGCATCAGCGAGACCGGCCAGCGCGCGCTGCACGACTCGCTGCGCCGCACCGTTGCCGGGCTGCGCTGGCAGCCGTCCGGCCAGTGGACGGGCTATGCCACGACGACGTCCTACTCGGAGGCGGCGACCGCCAGCAAGGCGCAGCTCGTGC
>DASTTX010000004.1:0-29544 GCA_035759945.1 Candidatus Limnocylindria bacterium
TCGAATCGGTCAAGGCAGCGCTGCTTGATCGGCCGGGCCTGCTCCCGGTGACGCTCTCGATCTCGGTGGCCGGTGCGCCGCGCCAGATCCGCCTGCCGGATCGCGTGGCATGGGACGACCGCCTCGCTGACGCTGTGCAGCGGGCGGCGGGGGTTCCCGTGGCTGTCGAGCTTGGGCCGTCGCTCGAGGAGCGAATCGCGTAGGTGCGTCTCATGCGAGCCGTCGTCGCGCTCGTGGCCGTCGGCCTTCTCGGTGGATGCGCAGCGCCCGACAATCCGGGCCGACGTCAGGAGGCAGCCGACGTCGCCAGGGAGTACCTGCTGGCAGTGAGCGGCCAGGCCACGGACCGCGGCTGGTCGCTGTTGTATCGATCGGCGCGCGAGGCGTGGGGCACCGAGGACGAGTACGTCGCGACCATGGCGGCGGAGGACTGGTCGCGGTTCGACGTCGGTGCCGTCGAGACCATTCGCTGCGATGACGGGCTCATCTGCCAGGTTGCGCTCGACATCCGGAATGGACGGGAGTCTGTGCCTCTTTCCCTGCGTTCCACGGAGAATCGGCGGACCGACGGAATCCTCTTCAGGGAAGTCGAGGGCCTGCCCGGCAACGCCGAGCTGTGGGTGATCAACTCGGATCTTCTGAACGGCGAAGGTGGCGTCCTGGTGGGCGCCATGTTCACGCGCTGATGGGAGGCCGGCGCCACACGCCGCGAAGCGCATCGGTGAGGCCTACGCCGGTTCCGGAAGGCCGGTATTCTTGGGCCGATGATCACCAAGCGTGCCCGCAAGCCCGCCCAGGAGGGCGATCCCGAGACCACCGTCGCGCCGAAGGCGAGCGCAGTTTCGATCCCGGCGGCCTCCGAGGCGCCGATCGACGACGCGCAGCTCGATGCGGCCATCCTCCGCTTCATCCGCCAGTACCCGAACCGCACGGTGGATCTGCTGCCTCTGGCCGATGAGCTCGGCGTCGATCCGTATCGGCTTCAGCTGGCGGTGGAGGACCTCGGACGCCGGGGCATGGTGGTCGTGCCGTTCATCGAGCCTGGATCTGCCGGTGGGGCAACGCTGACCGGCCTCGGGCTTCGCTGGCTGCTTGCTCGCGAGGGCGGAACCCCCGCCGATAAGCCCGACGCCCTCAAGGTGGCCACCGAGCGCGTCCGTTCCGAGGACGAGGCGGCGCGCCTGCCTCGCGCCAAGGTCTATGGCGTCAGCCGAGGTCCGGTCAGCCGCGGCTAGACCTACTGGTCGAGGAAGCGCCGCAGGAAGTGCGTCGTTTCAGCGTGCTTCGGATTGTCGAGCACCTGCTCGGGCGGCCCCTGCTCGATCACGACGCCGCTCTCCATGAACACGACGCGATCGGCCGCCTCGCGCGCGAAGTGCATCTCGTGGGTCACCACGATCATCGTCGTTCCCGCGTGCGCGAGGTCTTCCATCACCCGGAGCACCTCCCCGATAAGCTCGGGGTCCAGGGCCGATGTCGGCTCATCGAAGAGAAGCACCTTGGGTTCCATGCAGAGCGCCCTCGCGATGGCGACGCGCTGCTTCTGTCCGCCGGAGAGGCGTGACGGGTACTCGTCGCGCTTCTCGCCGAGTCCGACCACCTCGAGGTAGTACTCGGCTCGTTCCACTGCCTTGTCCTGCGGCAATCCGAGGACGCGCGTCGGCGCCTCGATGCAGTTCCCGAGCACCGACATGTGCGGGAAGAGGTTGAACTCCTGGAAGAGCATGCCGGCACGCAGCCGGATCTGCCGCACTCTCTCCTGGAACGCTCGGCTTCGGCTGTGAAGCGGATCGGCCTCCAGGCGGACGCCGTCCACCTCGATCGTGCCGGCGCTCGGCTCTTCCAGGAAATTGATGCAGCGAAGGAGCGTCGTTTTTCCCGATCCCGAGCGACCGATGATCATCACCGCCTCGCGCTGGCGCACTTCGAGGTCCAAGCCACGCAGCACGTGGTTCGAGCCGAAGTACTTGTGCAACCCCTCGATCTTCACGATCGGATCGCCGATGTGCGAGGGAAGGCTCGAGCCGCGCGCGTACCCGCTGGTCGAGGTCGCGGGGCGGACCCCGAGGTCGGGAAGAGGCTCGTCCGTCATCGATCGCTCCTCGCCATTCGCTTTTCCAGCCGCTCCTGGAAGATGCTGAAGACGATCGTGAGGATCCAGTAGACGATCGCCGCGATCAGGAGTGCCGTTATCGGTTCGAAGGACGACCGGCCGAGGCGCTGGGCCAGGAAGAGCGTCTCGTGCACGCTGATCGTCGAGAGGAGCGCGCTGTCCTTGAGCATCGCGATGAACTCGTTGCCGATCGCCGGCGTGACGATCCGGATTGCTTGCGGCAGCACGATGCGCCGCATGATGTGCGCTTGCCGCATCCCGAGCGCGCCGGCCGCCTCGCGCTGGCCACGCGGGACGGCCTGGATTCCCGCGCGAAAGATCTCCGTCATGTACGCCCCGTAGTTGAGGCTGAGGGCCAGGATTCCGGCGGGGATGGCGGGGATGACGATGTCGAGCTGCGGCAGCGCGAAGTAGATGATGTAGATCTGCGCGATGAGCGGCGTGCCGCGGATGAGCGAAACGTAGAACGACGCGATCGCATAGAGGATCGGATTCGTGCTGATCCGTCCGAGCGCGCCCATGATGGCGAGGATCGTGGCACCGACGATCGAGGCGACCGAGATGAGCACCGTGATGCCGGCGCCCTGGAGCACGATGACCGGGCCGGACTCGAGCGCGAACTCCCAGTCCCACGCATTCGCGGCGGCGAGCGCGACGCCGATACCGACGATGATCGCGATCCAGACGGCGACGAAGGTGAGCCTGAAGCGGAGGCGGGCGGCGTTCTGGGCAGCGGTGATCTGGCCGACGATGGAATGATCGACCATGCCCTGGCTCTGTGCGTGCGCGCCGCCACCGGACGCGTAGCTCATACGGCCCTCAGTAGAGAACGAGGGCGGGAGCGCCTTTCGCGCACCCGCCCTCGATCGGTCTTTGTGCGACTACTCCTGGGTGGTGTAGTCGATCCCCTCGTACCAGGTGTCCGACAGGTCGCTCAGCGTCCCGTCCTCGTGCATCTCGCCGATGATGCGATCGACCTCCTCGACCAGTGAGTCGTTGTCGTCGACGGCCTTGTCGAAGGCCACGGCCAGCGGCTCGTAGAAGACCGGGTCACCGACCAGCTTGATCGGGTAGTCACCGCTGTCGATCAGGCCCTGCGCTGTCGGCAGCGCCGTCAGGAAGCCCTGGAAGTCATCGGTTCGACCCGAGCGCCATGCCTCGGCGCAGTCGACATCCGTCGGGAAGGTGGTCGCCGTCATGCCCTCCGGCACCTCGGCCACGTCGCCCGCCGACTCCGGCAAGGTGAGGGTTCCCTCGATCCAGAAGACGTACGTCGTGGACTCCCCGGCACACACCACCTGACCAGCGAGGTCGTCAACTGACTCGATGTCGGAGTCGTCCAGCGCCGTCATCTGGGCGGGCGTGAAGTAGTACGGCTGGGTGAAGTCGAGGACCTCTTCGCGCTCGGCGGTCACGGTGACCGATCCGACGCTCATGTCCCAGCGCTCCGACCAGTTGCCGGCCACGACCGCGTCGAAGGTCGGATCCGTGAACTCGACCTCCACGCCGAGGCGGCTCGCGATCTCCTTGGCGACATCGATGTCGAAGCCCTCGTACTCGCCCGTCTCCTCGTTCAGGAACGACTGCGGCGGGTAGGCGGGGTCGGTTGAGACGACGATCTTGCCCGCCTCGCACACGCGACCGAGGAGGTCCTCGCCGCTGTACGAGTCGCAGATCGCGCCGCCGGCGGCGCCGCTTTCGGCCGGCGCTTCCGAGCCTTCGCCGGTGCCCCCACTCTGGCATGCCGCCAGCACGAGCATCGCGACCGGCAGGATCGCGAAGCGTCGCATCTTCTCCATGAGTTCCTCCATCCGGGCACGCCGCGACCGCGGCGCACAGGCCATTCGATTCCGGTCCGGACGTTGTAGCACCTTCGCGCTCGTTGCGGCAAGGAAATCGGCCGCATCGGTACACTCAGGCCCATGACCAGCACCCTGCCATCGACGCCGCTCAGCCGGGCAGCGACGCTCCCGTCGCGCTACTACCTGGATCCATCGGTCCTCGAGCTCGAGAAGGAGCGGATCTTCGGACGGACCTGGCAGCTCGTCGCGCGGCTGGATGACCTCCAGCGCGTCGGCGACTTCGTGCCGGTCACGGTGCTGGATGAGCCGGTCGTCATCACCCACGGCCTCGATGGCGAGCTGCGCGCGTTCTACAACGTCTGCCGGCACCGCGCAGGGCAGGTGGCGCTGTCGAAGGGCAACCGCAAGTCGCTCCAGTGCCGATATCACGGCTGGACCTACGGGCTTGACGGCTGCCTGCGCGCCGCGCCCGAGATGGAAGCCACCGAGGGCTTCGCGAAGGAAGACTTCGGCCTCATCCCGGTTCGCGTCGAGTCGTGGGGACCGTTCGTGTTCGTCAACCTGTCCGACTCGGCGCCACCGCTGACTGAGGTGATGGGCGCCATCCCGTCGGAGGTCGCGCGTGCTGGCTACGACGTCGAGTCCATGCGGCTGGTGGAGCGGCGCGACTACGACATCGAGTGCAACTGGAAGGTCTACGTCGACAACTACCTCGAGGGCTACCACCTGCCGATCGCGCACCCGCAGCTGTACAAGGAGCTCGACTACGACTCCTACCGGGTGGAGGAGTTCCGCTACTACAGCAAGCAGCACGCGCCGATCAGGGAGCTCAGGCCCGGTGAGGAGATCGGGGTGGATCGGCGCTATTTGCGGCAGCCGGGGGCGGAGGACTCTGCCCTGTACTACTGGCTCTTCCCGAACACGATGTTCAACATCTACCAGGACAACATGTCCTCGAACGTCATCCTGCCCCTCGGGCCGGACCGCACGCTGACGATCTTCGAGTGGTTCTTTGCGGAGCCTGGCTCGGGTCCAGGCTGGGAGTCGATGCAGCAGACGATCGCCTTCAGCGACGAGATCCAGCAGGAGGACATCGTCATCTGCGAGCAGGTGCAGCGCGGGCTGCGCTCACGCGCCTACGACACCGGCCGCTTCAGCGCAAAGCGCGAGAACGGCGTCTACCACTTCCAGAACCTCGTCCGGGAGTTCCTGGGGGACTAAGCGCTCCTCGCCGCCGGGCTGGTATCGGCTTCGCGGGGCGCGAAGCAGCGGGATGCCCGCCAGGTGGGCGTTATCGGCTCCACCGAGGCGCGAAGCGTCCAGATGCTCGTGAGGTGAGCATCAGGTGTCCGACTTGTTGCTTCGTATCCGCGCCGATCGCGTAGTGCTCACCCCACGGGAATCCGGCACGTCCACGAACCATAGGAGGCCCGTTGGCACGGTGCCCACGGGGCGGCTAAGCCAGGCGAGCGCCTTCCGCCCGCGCATGTCGAAGCGAGAGAAGGCCGAGCCGTGCTCCCTGACGATCCGGCGTGACAGGCGAGAATCCGCCAGGACCAGTGCCGGGAGGACGACGGCAGCATCCCAGCCGACGCTCTCGGCGATGATCTTCCCGAGCCGAGCCTTGACATCGAGGCGTCCGTGTGTCTCCTGTTCATCGCCGATCGCGCTCTTCGCTTCCACCACCATCACCGTTCGCGTGCCGGGATCGAACGCGAGGACGTCGACGCGACCCCGGTCGCCGAAGTGGTTGAAGCTGACCTCTACCCTCGTGAGCCAGCCGCGCTCGCGCAGCTGAGTGACGCACCGGTTGACGAGTTCGGCGTGTGCGGAGTCGAACAGCCGATCGAGCGCTTCGCCACGCCACCGAACCGTCAGGTCAGCTGATGCGTCAAGCGCATGGAGCACGCGCGCGATCGTCCCAATTCGCACGGCGCGCAGCTCATTGCACTCGATGCGCGATATCACTTGGCGCGAGACGCCCGCCCGAGCGGCCAGGTCGGCCTGCCGCCACCGCCGCCGACGTCTGAGCTCACGGACTGCGCGAGCCACGTTCGACCGGATCACCCGACAAGGATCGTTGGGTGGAGTTACCGAGGCCTTATCGCTGGCTTACCGGCGGAACTCGGTGCGGCGTACGATGCGATCCATATGACGTACGAGGAGCTGCTCGACCTCGCACGGCGTCTCGAGGGGCGCAGGCTCGAGACCGTCACCGGCAAGGGCTTCACGGTGGGCATCGCGCTGAACTGCCCGTTCTTCACGCCCGAGTCGAGCGGCTATGGCCAGAGCGATGGGCGCAAGGCGGCAGAGCGGTTCGTGGAGCGCTACAACGCGACAGGCAGCCTCCGTCCGGGCGACTACGCCGATGTCACCCGCAACGCGAGCTACTTCATCGGAATGTTGCTGTCGGCGAACCGGTAGGCTGCGGGGATGACGACGACCACACGCGCCGACGGCAAGCTGACCGTGGCGCTGATCTCCGAGGTCTTCTGGGAGGCCGATGGACCGCAACGGCTGAAGGAGCTCCTTGCCGAGGTGGCCGAGCGCGGCGCCGACCTGGCCGTTCTGCCCGAGATCCCGCTCAACCCATGGCGGCCCTCGACCAAGGAGGCGAAGGCCGAAGATGCGGAGCCGATGGATGGGTCGCGTGCGACGGCGCAGCGTGAGGCCGCGGCCGAGGCAGGTATCGGCCTGATCGGCGGCATCATCCACCGCGATGAGGCGGGCCGGCGGACGAGCCGCGCCCTGGTCATCGACGCCGGCGGCGAGGTTCGGGCAACGTACGAGAAGCTCCATCTGCCCGAGGAGCCCGGCTTCTGGGAGACGAGCCACTACGAGCCGGGGACGGAGGCGCCGAAGCGGATCGACGCCTTTGGCCTGCCCATCGGCGTGCAGCTCTGCTCCGACAACAACCGGCCAGAGGGCGTCCACCTGCTCGGCGCGCAGGGGGCCATGGCCATGATCAACCCGCGCGCCACCGAGGAGAGGACGTATCAGCGCTGGAAGACGGTCTTCCGCGCCAACGCGCTGACGAGCTGTCTCTACGTCCTCAGCGTCAACCGGCCGTACCCGGAGGACGGCGTCCTCATCGGCGGGCCATCGGTGGCGTTCGATCCGAACGGCGAGCTGCTGCTCGAGACGACCGACAGCGTGGCACTGGTGACGCTGGATGCGAAGGTCGTGACCGACGCGCGTCGCGCCTATCCGGGATATCTGCCCGTCCGGGCACGCCTGTATGCCGATGCCTGGGACGAGGTCGCGCGCAGCGACGGCTGAGCGTCAGCCCGTGTAGGTGAACGAGCCCTGCGCGACGAGCTGATCGCCGATGTAGACGCGCCACACGTAGGTGCCCGCGCCGCCGAGCGAGTTGATGAACCCGTCCGTGGTGCCGATCACGTAGCCGAACACCGTCGCTGCCGGGTCGACGCTGACCGGATCACGCTCCAGCACGATGGTCTCGGTGCCGTCCTCGGCGACCAGGGCCACCTCATTTTCGAGCGGCGTTCCGCCGAAGCCGTTCGGCATCGACACCGAGTAAGCGAACGGCGTGCCCGGGCCGAAGGTGTCGGTCGGGTCCGTCACGTTTCCGTCTCCGTCGAGCGTCGTGCCGAAGGCGATGGTTCCGGCAAGGGGCACGGGCGTCGCGCTGGCAACGGGCGTATCGGTCGGGATCGGCGTGGCGGACTCGCTGGGACTGGGCTCCGGCGTGGCCGTTGGTGACGGCGACGCGAGCCCCACGGTCGGATCAGTCGGGTTCAGGCTCGATACAAAGAGGCCGATGACGAGGGCCGCCACGATCGTCCCGATCACCGCCGCGATCGACACCAGGGAGTCGCGGTCCGTCGGAATGCGTTCGGCTGGAACGATGCGCGTCTCGCCATGTCGGAGAACGACGCCGCAGGAACGGCAGACCTGAGCCCACGCCGGATTGGAACTGCCGCAGTTGAAGCAATCGACGGTCTCGTCGGTCATATGGGCGCTCGGACTCCTCGTGTGGCTCCGGTTCGGCGGCGCAAGCCTAGCACGCAGGTGGCCGCCGGCGGTGAGAACGCCGACGGCCGATGGCTGACCCCGCAACGGGCCCGCCGACGAGGAGTCTAGCGACCGATCGAGGCATCCGCCTCGACGGCAATCGAAGCTACGTCATCCCGCCGCAGCACATCGGCGCGACCTCCATGGACCGATGAGGACGCGCGTCCGATGGCTCGCGGCGCGACCGCTCCTACGCTGCTGGCAGATGGCGCCTCTCGAGCGCCCGAGAACGACCCGGAGGTGCCCGAGATGAACGAAGCAGCCACGCAGCCGATCCGGCGATCGGTCCAGCTCGCCGTGATGCGCACGCCGACGTCGAGCCTGCTCGAGGCGGTCGCCGAGGCACGGCGCCGGCCGGAGTCGGTCGAGTCTCGCAACCTCCGCGGGGGCGCGACCGGGCTCGTTGCCGCGGCGGCCTGACCTGATCGCCTGCCCCGATTGCACCGATCGTCCGATTTCGGATCGGTCAGCGGTGGTCTAGCGTGTCCAGATGACACGCTGCCGAGGGGACGCTCGCTGATGCCCTCGCTGCACGGCGCCGCCGAAGTCGCGACCCGCGAGAGTCGAGAGCTCGCGCCGATCCAGATCTTCACCGACCTCATCGAGTTGACGGGCCGCGTCGCCCCAGCCGGGCAGCGCATCACCGACATCCTCCTGCGAGGCCAGGATCTCGCCTTCCTGCCGGCCGGTGCGGATCCGGAGCCAGAGAACTGGATTCTCATCGCGCCGACCGACATCCTCTTCGTCTCGCCGCCGCCGATGGCGCCGCGCGCACCGTGGCGCGCACGGCGTGACCGACGCGCCGTGGCGCTGTGCGTGGGTCGCTATCGCGTGAGGGGCACGGCGCATCTCGCCCCGGGCGTCGAGCCGTCGCAGCTGCCGTCGCGGCCCGGCTTCCTGCCGCTCACCGACGCGCACGTCGACGAGGAGCGCTTCAGCGTCGTGATCGTCAACCTGGCGCGCGCCGTCATCGACCCGCGCGGCTGACGGTCACCGCCGGCGGCGCGGCGCGGAGTGGCGGGGGACGGTCGCGTAGATCGGGGTGAGGGGGCGGTGATGCATACGGTGCTCGCGCGGCTGCGTCGCCCATACACGGACGGCGACGAACAGCACGTTGAAGGCGAGGACGCCGAGGATCACCCAGATGAGGACCGGCACGATTCTCTCCTGAAAGGCACGCGGAGCACCCAAGCATTCCCCGTGCCCGAACGAATCGGCGCCCGTCGCTATCCTGACCCGCGTGAGCCAGCAGCACGCCCGCGGCGCTCTCGTGGCCATCCTGGGTGGCATCGCCCTGCTCGGCGCCCTGTGGCTCATGCCCGACATCACGCCGCCGGCCGCGATTCCGGCCGTCGGCCAGCAGAACGAGCATGGCCGCATCGTCGAGTCGTTCGGGTCGGACGCGAGTGGCAACCCAAGGTACTCGGTGGAAGTCGTCGCGAGCGGTGAGCGGTTCGAGGCGATCGTCCAGGTCGCCTCCGAGTCAGCGCTGCCGGGCTCGATCGAACGAGATCCCTACGAAGTCGGTGACGAGGTCGTCGTCACACGGTTCACCGGTCCGGCGGGTGGCGGTCCGGCGATCATCGTCGAGCCGTGGCGCATCCCGATGTTGGCGACCGTCGCGTTGGCCTTCGCTGCGGCCGTGGTCATCATCGGCGGCCTCCGTGGCCTGCGGTCCCTCGTCGCGCTGGCGCTGACCATCGCGGTCGTGGCCAAAGTCGTCATCCCGATGCTGCTGCACGGCGTGAGCCCCATCCTCCTCGCGGTCGGCGGCGGAACGCTTGTGACGATCGCGACACTGCTGCTGACGGAGGGAGCCAGCCGCGTCACCCTGGCCGCGACGCTCGGCACCGTCAGCGCCCTGGTCGCGACGGCGGTCCTCGCCGCGATCTTCACCGCGGCGGCAGGATTCACGGCGCTCCAGGGTAACGAGGAGATTGCATTCCTCATCCCGCTCATCGGAGAGCGCGTTGATCTCCAGGGCATCCTGCTGGCGGCAACCGTCTTCGGTGCCCTCGGCGTCCTCGACGACGTCACGGTCACACAGGCAGCCACGGTCGAGCAGCTGCATCGCGCGCGGCCCGATGCCAGCCGCGCCGGCGTCATCGGTCGGGCGATGCACGTCGGTCGCTCGCACATCGCCGCCGTGGTGAACACCCTGGTCCTGGCCTACCTCGGGGCCAGCCTGCCGCTGCTCCTGCTGTTCGCGCTGGGCGGACAGGATCCGCTCGTCGTGGTCAACGGCGAGATCGTTGCCGTCGAGGTCATTCGCGCCCTCGTCGGCAGCATTGGCATCGTCATGGCCGTGCCGCTGACGACGCTGGTCGCTGCCGCGCTCGTCGTTCGGTCGCCCGCCCCGAACGCGGGCACGTGACGTGCGTTAAAGGGAGGTATGGGGGAGTACGGACCAGCCACCACACTCGTCGATCGGCTGATCGCGCATGCCAGCGCAATGACCATGGAGGAGGCCGTCGACCTCTATCGCGCCCGGGCGGCGCGCCTGGTCATCCAGGGGCCGGAGGCCGAGCGGCGGGCGCTCGCGAAGGCAAGACAGGCGGCTGCGATCGCCGGGCTCTCTGACGAGTACGAGCGCGCACGACACGCGGCCGCATCGGCGTGGCGCGCGGCCCTCCCGGAGACGCAGGGTCCATGGCTGCTGGTCGGGGAGGCCATTGCCAGCGCCGCGGGTGGCCTCGTCGTGAACGACACCCTGGACGACGCGGCCTTTCAGCTGCTGATCGGACCGTGGCGGCAGGCGATCGGCACCATGACGCCGGTTGGCCCGGGTCTCGCCAGGGAACGCATCGCGCGCCGATAGGTATTCCGCCGCGGGGGACTATCGGGTGATGGATCGGCGGGCTCGAAGCGGCATCCTGCTCACATGGCCGATGCCGTGCTCGCCTCACAGCTCCTCTCCTTCGCCGCACTGGTCGCCGCGACCGTCGAGTACCGGGAGATTCTCAGGCGTCGCGTCGTCACTCGCCGCCAGGAGGCCGAGCAGCGCGCCGCGTACGACGCCGGTCTGCGCGGCATGGTCCGGGTCTTCCTCGCCGAGCACTAGTCCGAAGAACGGACGACCCAGCCGGAAGGTACCGCCCCGAAGCCGTCCGCTGGCACCCCCGCTGCTCGCATTGGCCTCGTATGACGGCCCACTTCACGGTCGACGCTGAGCGATACGCCTCGATCGCGCATGACCCTGTGTGCGCGCGATGCGGCCATGGCGCGTCGCTCCACGCGATCAGCGCCGGCTGCCTGTTGTGCGACCAGCGCGCGAGCGCCGGACTCAGCAGCAGCTACTGCAACGGTTACCTGCCAGATCCGCCGAGGCGGGGTCGTCAGGCCACTGCTCGCAATCGCGCTTCACGCGGTTGAAGCCTATTGACACGACTCGCGGTTCGCGCAGGCCGGTGGCTCGGCCGGCGGCTCGCGACCCCCATCCAGCAGCCGGCGATCTCCGAGCGGCTCCGGCAGGCGAACGGTCACCGCGGTCGGCGGATTTCCCTGGCACTCCTGCGCACCACCCAACGGCACGACCCCGAACGTCACCACGACGGTCTCGTCGGAGGCCTCGATATCGGGGCCGCCGATGCGATCGGCGCTTGACCGCCCACTCGCGCACCCCAGCTCGGTTACCCAGGCCGTGAACTCGGTGGTCTCGGGGCCGATGTCGGCCGCGGGGTCGAGGGCCCACGTCGCGGGACCGTACTGGCCGGTCTCGGACGGGGTGCAGGCGACCAGGGCGACGGCGCCCAACAGAAGAAGAAGCAATCGGCGCATATCAGGGGTTGGTGCGGCGGGTGGGGATCGAACCCACATGCCCTTGCGGACAGCAGAGTTTGAGTCTGCCCTGTATACCAGTTCCAGCACCGCCGCAGGCTCGTCAGTCTAGCGCGGCCGACCGTCGCGCATCCTAGAACGTGTGTGCGAATTGTCGACGGCGCCTGTGGCTGCGGCGGGACGGGGGAACGTTCATTATGGAAGGCCCATGACCGACGCCCCCGAGCGCACGCCGGCCAACCGCACCCCGCCGCTTCCCGACGAGGCGGCGGTCATCCAGCGGGCAGCCGATGGCGATCGGACGGCGTTCGCGCAGCTCATGGAGCATTACCAGAGCGCGTGCTACGGCCTCGCCTGGCGCCTTCTCGGCGACCCGGATCACGCCGCCGATGCGACCCAGGACGCCTTCGTGCACGCCTATCGGGCCATCGGCTCCTATCGAGGCGGCATCTTCCGGTCGTGGTTGCTGCGAATCACGGCCAATGCCAGCTACGACATCCTGCGTCGCGCTCAGCGTCGCCCCTCGAGCCCGCTGCCGGATGGCGAGGAGGGATCGGCGCCGGAGCTGCCCGACATCGGTGCCGTCAACCCGGTGGTGGAGGCGACGAAGAGCGAGCTGTATCGGCACCTGGAGGTCGCGCTGCGCAGGCTGCCGGAGGACCAGCGAACCGCCGTCGTGCTGTGCGACGTCTACGGCATGGACTACAACGAGGTGGCGGCCATGACGAAGTCGGCGCTCGGGACGGTGAAGTCGCGCATCCATCGAGGCAGGCTGCGCCTGCGTCAGCTCATGGCCGAGCACCGGGAACTGTTCAGCGAATGAGGGCGTCTGGAGCGAGAGCATGCTGATTCCGAACCATCCGGACGACGAGCGCCTGTCGGCGCTGGCATCGGGCGATACCGATGCGACCGCCGACGCCTCGCTGACCGGGCACGTCTCCTCCTGCATCCGATGCACCGATCTCGTCAACGAGCTCGGTGCGCTTCGTGCTTCCCTCGCTGAGCTCCCGGACGTTCCGCCGTCGCGCCCGCTTCGGCTCCTTCCGGCAGTCGAAGCCCAAACGTCGCGGATCGACCGGGCGGGCGGTTGGGCGCGGCGGTTCTTCGCGCCAGTCCTCACCGCCGGGGCGGCGCTGGCGCTCGTCGGCCTGGTCGGCACCGCGGCGCCCGCGTTCCGCGTTCAAGAGGTCTTCCAGAACGTCGGCTCCGAGCTTTCGGCGCAGGCAAGCATGGCGGTCGAGGCACCGGCCGCCGACGGCGGTGGCGCGGAAGCTGGGGCGCCGGCCGCATCCACGGAGGAAGCGACCGGCGGCGAGGCGCTCTCCGCGGGTGATGCGTCCTCTCCGGCGGAGTCGAACGTGGAGCGCACGCTATCCGCGCCCGGGGAGACGCCTGACGACGCCGATGATGGTGCGAGCGCACGCGCTCCGGCACCCGCCGAGCGATCCCCATGGCCGATGGTGCTCTTCACCGGCGTCGCCCTCATGGTCGCCGCCGCGCTCCTGCGCTGGATCCTCGCCCCGCGCGCCGGGTAACGCTCAGAGCGCCAGGCGGCTCGCGGCGATCGCGCCGATCAGGAGCAGGACGATGACCGCACCGGCCAGCACGGCCGCCCACGCCGAATCGCGGAATGTCGACGGCAGCGGCTCAGGCCGCGGAGGCCGTCGCGTGCGGGGGATGACCACTTCACCTGGCTGACGCACGGTGCGCGGCGCCGCCCGCGTCTCTGCGGCGGTCGCCCTCCACGATGCCCAGGTCCGCGTCGATGACGGCGCGACCGGCTGAACCGGAACGCGAGAGGCGCCCCAATGGCCACCGGCCGGCGTCCCGGCCGACGGAAACTGCCGGTCGTATTCGCGCCGCCGGACCGGGTTCGACAGGATCGCCCATGCCTCGTTGATGCGGCGCATGCGCTCATCGGCGCCGCTCGCGCCCGCCTGGAGGTCGGGGTGGTGGCGCTTCGCGAGACGCCGATGCGCGCGGGCAACCTGGAGCGGCGTGGCGTCGCGGGGGACGCCGAGCGTCGCGTACGGATCGGCGATTCGCCGGGCGTGCATGCGGGCGATTCTACGGCCGCAACGGCGGTCGCGAGGCCGCCATCGGTCTAGACTCTGAGGACCCATGGCCGAGCGCAGACCCCTCCTCATGCTGATCGACGGGCCGAGCCTCGTCTACCGCGGCTACTTCGCGCTGCCACCCCTGACCATGTCCGACGGCACGCTCGTGAACGCCGTCTTCGGCTTCCTCCAGATCGTGCTGCGCGGCATGCAGGACGTGAAGCCCGACTACGCGATGCTCAGCTTCGACGTCGGGCGGCCGCAGTTCCGCTTCGACGCGTACCCGGACTACAAGAAGGGCCGTCCCGGGATGCCGGACGACCTGCGCGCCCAGTTCCCGATCGTGCGGGAGATCGCGGGGATGATGGGCATCGCGATTCGCGAGATGGAGGGCTACGAGGCCGATGACGTCATCGGCACGCTGACGAAGAAGGCCACGGCCGCAAACGTCGACACGATGATCGTGTCGGGCGACCTCGACGGGCTCCAGCTGGTGGACGACCACGTGCGGCTGCTCACGACTCGCATGGGTGTGGCCGCCACGGTGATCTATGACGAGGCCCGCGTCATGGAGCGCTATGGCCTGCGGCCGGACCAGATGCTCGACTACAAGGCGCTCAAGGGCGATACCTCCGACAACATCCCCGGCATTCCGGGCGTTGGGGACAAGACGGCGAGCAGCCTGCTCCAGCAGTTCGGCACGCTGGACGGCATCTACGAGCACCTCGACGAGGTCAAGGGCAAGCTGCGCGACCGCTTGGCGGACCACCGGGAGTCGGCGTTCATGTCGCGCGAGATCGGCCGGATCGTCACCGACCTGCCGGTCGAGCTGAACCTGGAGGAGGCACGGACGGGCCGGTACGACCGCCGCGCCGTCGCGCAGCGCTTCCGCGAGCTCGAGTTTCGCTCGCTCATCGACCGACTGCCGGCCTCGAGCATCGCGCCGACCGGTCCCGAGCCGGGTGACAAGGAGACGAAGGGCGGGCTCCAGCTCAGCCTCGAGCTCCTCGGTGCGGGCGCGCCGGCCGTGGAGGCCGGCTCGACGCCGCGCGCGCAACCCGATCCGTTGGCCGATCCGGGCGGCGCCATAGAGCACGTCGACCCGCGCATCGTCCGCAGCGACGCCGATCGCGCGGAGCTGGACGCATGGCTTGCCGCGCACGACGGCGCGCTCGGCCTCGGCTGGTCCGCGGGCGCCGGGCGGCCGCTCGAGCGGCCGCTGTTCGGGATCGCGCTTGCCGCGGCGGACGGCAGCAGCTGGTACCTGCCGTGGAGTGGCGACCGGCCCCTGCCGGAATGGTTCAGCCGCAACGACCGCGAGCTGGTCGGGCACGACCTGAAGCAGCTCATGGTCATGCTCGGCTCGCGGGGCGTGGCGCTGGCCGGCGCGTGCTTCGACACGCTGGTGGCCGGCTACATGGTCAACCCCGCGCTGCGCGCCCAGACGCTCGACGACGTCGTCTCGACGCGCTTCGGCGGCGAGCTGCCCCAGAAGCCGCTGACGCCGGAGACGGGCGCCGAGGAGGCTGCCTGTGCCCGTCGCTCGGCCGGCGAGGCATTGACCGCCCTCCTGGTACGCCCGTCGCTCGAGCAGGAGCTGGCCGACGGTGGCCTCGCGAACCTCTTCGACGAGGTCGAGATGCCGCTCGTCCCCGTGCTGGCGCGGATGGAGCTTGCGGGCATCTGCCTGGACCTCGAGGCGCTGGCCGTCATGCGCGAGGAGTTCGGCGCCACCCTCGCGGGCCTGGAGTCGCGCATCTACGAGCTGGTCGGACACGACTTCAACATCGGCTCGCCCAAGCAGCTGGAGCAGATCCTCTTCCACGAGCTGGGCCTCCCGGCCACGAAGCGGACCCGCACGGGCTACTCCACCGACGCATCGGTCCTGGAGGAGCTGCGTGAGCAGCACGAGGTGGTCGGCCTCATCCTGGAGCACCGCCAGGTCGCCAAGCTCAAGTCGACCTATGTCGACGCGCTGCCGACGCTGGTGGATGCCGAGGGCCGGCTGCACACGACCTATCAGCAGGCCGTGGCCGCGACGGGACGGCTGTCGTCGACCGACCCGAACCTCCAGAACATCCCGATCCGCACCGCGCTCGGTCGCCGGATTCGGCGCGCCTTCGTCGCGCCCTCGGGCCGGTTGCTGCTCGGCGCCGACTACTCCCAGCAGGAGCTGCGCATCCTGGCGCACGTCTCGGCCGATCCCGGCCTGCGAGCCGACTTCGAGGCCCACTCGGACATCCACCTCGCCGCGGCGGCGCGCGTGCTCGGCCTCGCGCCCGACGAGGTCGGTCCGAAGGAGCGCAGCGTCGCGAAGATGATCAACTACGGGATCGCCTACGGCCTGAGCGACTACGGCCTGGCGGAGCGCCTCAAGATCCCGCGCGAGGAGGCACAGAGGTTCATTACCGACTACTTCGCCGCGTACGAGGGAATCCGCCGTTACACGGTCGAGATGAAGATCCTGGCGCGCGACCAGGGGTTCGTGACGACGCTGCTCGGCCGGCGTCGGTACCTGCCGGAGTTGACCGCGCGCAACGGCGCCCTGCGCTCGGCCGGCGAACGCATGGCCATCAACATGCCGATCCAGGGCACGGCCGCCGATGGGATGAAGATCGCCATGGTCCGCGTGGACGCGGCGTTGCGCGATCGCGGCCTGCGGTCCCGAATGCTGCTCCAGGTCCACGACGAGCTCGTCTTCGAGACCGATGAGGAGGAGCTCCCGGTCCTGGCCGAGCTCGTGCGTGACCTCATGGAGGCCGCCTTGCCGCTCGACGTGCCGCTGCTGGTCGACCTCAAGGTCGGCTCCAACTGGGAGCAGATGGACCGATACCTCCCGGTCGACGGCGGCTGGCGGCGCGTGCCGAAGAGCGCCGGCGAGGTCGCGCAGGAAGAGGCCGAGGAAGAGGTCGCCGCCGAGCTCGTCTCGTAGGCTAGCCCCGGACGGACTCGATCTATCGAGTCGCTTTCACCTGGCGCACTTGGCCCGTCCGGTTTCCGCGACACATCGAGTGTCTCGAGGCGTGAGGGTCGCACGCGCGCGTCGTTCGTGCGCAAGACGGCTCGACACATCGCGGACACGCAGCGTGGCGCGCGCTTCCCGTGAGCCTGCCTCGATATATGGAGGGGCGCGGTGGAATCGGATCGGGCACACTCAGGCCCATGCCGGAGCTGCCCGAAGTCGAGACGGTCGCCCGCGACCTTCAGCGCTGGGTGGCCGCCGCGACGATCCAGGGCGCCGAGGTGCACTGGGACCGGACGATCCGCCATCCGCAACCGCCGGAGCGCTTCGTTGCGGAGATCGCCGGGGCCACCATCCGGCGTGTGAGCCGGCGAGCAAAGACGGTGCTCATCCATCTCGAGGACGGTCGCGTCATGACCGTCGCCCTCCGGATGACGGGCGCGCTGATCGTGACGGAGCCCGGCACGCCGCCCGACCCGTACGCGCGCGTTGTCTTCCACCTCGCCGACGGGCGGCAGCTGCGGTACCGCGACGTGCGCAAGTTCGGGCGCATCGGCCTGTGGCCGGGCGGGGGCATGCGGAGCATCGGCGCCGGGCGAGGCTCGCGGTCGAGGAAGGTCGCCGAGGGGACGAACCGGTATCGCATCGGCGAGGTCTTCAGCGGGCACGGCCCCGAGCCGCTGTCGGGCAGCTTCACCGCGAGGCGCTTCGCGGAGCGCCTGGCGCGCCGGAGCGCGAAGCTGAAGACGCTGCTGCTGGACCAGAGCTTCATCGCCGGCGTCGGCAACATCTACGCCGACGAGGCGCTGTGGCGAGCGCGGCTCCATCCGCTCCGCGCAGCGGACACGCTGAACGACGCGGAGATCAGGCGTCTGCATCGAACCGTGCGGCAGGTCCTGCGACAGGGGATCGCCAACCGAGGGAGCAGCTTCAGCGACTACGTGGGCGCCGATGGCGAGCCGGGTGCCAACCAGGAGCGGCTCGCGGTGTATCGGCGCACGGACCAGCCGTGCTATCGATGCGGACGGCCGATCAGCCGCATCGTGGTCGGGCAGCGCAGCACGCACTTCTGCCCGCACTGCCAGCCCGAGCGGTAGCATCCGACGCGCGATGAAGGTCATCGGCCTGACCGGCAACATCGGCTGCGGCAAGAGCACCGTGGCGGCCATGCTGCGTGAGCACGGAGCCGCCACCATCGACGCCGACGCGGTCGCCCGTGAGATCCGCCACAACGACGCCGATGCGCGTGCCGCGATCGTCCGACGCTTCGGCACGTACGACGCGAGCCAGCTGGCGCAGGTCGTCTTCGCCGATGCCGACGCGCTGCGCGACCTCGAGCGGATCCTCCACCCTCGAGTTCGCGGTGCCATCCGGGCGCGGCTGGCCGAGCTCGACGAAGGCGGCGTCGAGGTCGCTGTGGTCGAGGTCATCAAGCTCATCGAGTCACCGCTGGCCGATGCCTGCGACCAGATCTGGGTCGTGCGCTGCCAGGAGACCGACGCCATCCGCCGCCTGGCCGAGTCACGCGGCATGGACGAGGAGACGGCCCGGCGCCGCCTTGCCAACCAGTCGTCGCAGGACGAGAAGATCGCCGCGGCCGACGTCGTGATCGACGGGTCCGCGGCGATGGAAGAGACGCGTCGCCAGGTGGAGATCGCTCTGGCGGCGTTGCGCGCCTCCGGCTAGGGCAGTTCGGCCTCCTCGGGCACCGGGAACTCGAACTCCTCCAGCAGACGGTCGAGCGTCGAGCCTTCCGTCTCCGCGGATCGATCGTCCTCGGTGGCCCGGAGCACGAGTGTGAACTGGGCGCCGGCCGCCTGGAGCTCGGTGATCTTCTCGGCCGTGGCGAGGTCGGTCCGAAGGATGTAGAGCGTTCCGTTGCGGACGAGGATGTCGAGCTGCTGGAGCGTCGTCTTCGTCGACGGGCCCGGAACCCGCGGCGCACTGCCGTCCGGCGCCGGGGCCGGCGCTTCGCTTGGCGCGGGCTCGCTCGGCGTGCCCGTTTCGGCCGCCGGCTGGACGTTGAGCGTCGCGATGAGGTCGACGGGCTGTCCGGGCTGGAGCGTGCCGCCCACCGCGCGGTCATCCGGCACGGTCATGCTCACCGCACGCAGGTCCGGCATCGACGGGTCGAACTCCTCGCCAGGCCGAAGGATCGAGAAGATGGCGCCGGCGTCGGTCGACGCGAGCAGGTTCGGCGTCAGCAGCTGGCCGGCGCTGACCGGCACGCTGACGACGCGCCCGAGCACCTCGTCGATGCTCGTGAACGCCGTCTCGTTGATCGGGTCCACCGGCACGTTGCGCATCACGACATCGGCTTCCTCGATGGCCTTGCGGCCCGGGATCTCCGCGGCGGCAACCACGACCTGGCGCATCTCGACCTCCCCCTGGCTGGTCAGCCCGCTGGCCTGCAGGGCGATGTACACCGTCGCCGCCACGAGCAATGCGACGATGACACCGACAGCGATGTAGACCTTCGATCGCCGGCTGTTCTTGTCCGAGTACTCGAACTCCACGGAGGGGATCTCCTTCTGGGTGACTTACGACCAGGGGATGAGGCGCGCGCGCTGCACCATTCGCAGCTCGGCGCACTGGGGATCGGCGCAGATCGGGCTGATCGCCCGCCCGGTGATGGTGTTCGCGTCGACTCCGGCGACCTCGAACATGGCGAAGCCGATGATGTCGACGTACGAGCCGCTGCTCGGCTGGGCCGCGACGTAGAAGGTGGTCACGGCGAGATGCGTGACGGGCTGCGAGTCACCGTTCGTGCCCTTGGCACGGACGTTGAACTTGTAGCAGCCGCTCGGCAGCCCGTCGGTGTCGACCGTCATGGTCGCGAGCGTGCCCTGGCCGCCGCCGGGTGAGATGGAGGTCGCGCTGAAGCCGACGACCATGGACGGCGGCGCGGCGATCGGGTTGAGGAGGCAATCGGTGAGCGAGCCGGAATCCCAGCTCAGGTTCACGTTCGTGCCGCTGCCCCATGACTTGTTGCGCACGCGAACGTCGAAGCTGATCGTTCCGCCCAGCACATCGGTCGAGCCGCTGAGAACCGAGTTCTCGAGCGTGAAGTCCTTCGAGGCACCGCCGATGCGGACCGGCACCGGATGTCGCCGCGCCTTCACCGGAGCGCTCGAGGTGCCGTGGATCCACACGGTGTAGATGCCCGGCGCGATGACGTTGGTCTGAAGGCCGCTGGTTGTGACGTTCGTTCCGTTCGTGGCCGGGGCGAAGTTGTCGGGCGAGAACGTCGGCTCGTTCATGTGCCCGGCCGTGGGGGCGCCGGTCCCGGCGACGGGGATGAGGTTGTCGCTTGGCGTCGGCGCATCGGCGTCACCGCGCAGGTCCAACGTCACGGTGCCCGTGAAGGCGCTGTTGCGCGCCACCTTGAAGGTCGGCCCGGCGGTGGGGGAGCTGGTCGTCGCCGGCAGCACGATCTCCGACGGCGGCGTGATCGAGAAGTCCGGAATCGCCTTGACGGTTCCGTCGTACACGGCGAGGAGGATCCGGTCGCCCGGGTCGTAGACGTCATCGAACGCCTCGAGCAGGTGACCGGTGCTGTGGCCCGAGAGCGTCGAGACCTGGAGGTCGCCGGTGACCGGGTCGCTGACGGCAGGGAATGCGGGGCCCGGGTAGCCAGTGAGGAGGTAGTCGGCCTGCTCCGCCTTCATGGTGTTCTCGTTCACACCGGGGTGCGCGCCGTTGTAGTAGTCGCGCTCCGTCTCGTCGCGGAAGTCGCGGATGTCCAGGTTGATGAAGCCCCGGAACTCCGAGCTGTTGAATGCCTTGCTGCCCACGCCATAGATCTCGAACAGCGGCCCCTTGGCCGAAGGGCTCGCGGGCGTCCGCCCGTTGTAGCCGAGCGGGTTCGCATCGACCTGGCCGCTGGTGCTGGTGGCCTCCGTAGCGAGCACGTCGACGAAGCCGCCGCCGGGACCCGGCGGCGCGTCATAGCGGCGAGCGACGATCGGGATGGCGGGGTCCTGGACGAGCCCGCACTGCGCGCGGGCGCCGACGTCCATGGTCGGGATGCCGACCACACGCGCGAGCGTCGTCTCGATCGTTGCGTGGATCGCGACGCGCGCCGAAGCCGATGAGACCACGACGCCGCTGACGAGCTCATCGGGGTCGAGGAAGCCACTGCCGTCCTCGTCCTCGTAGACCGGCGTGCCGGCGATCGTCGCCGTGGCGCCGGCGGGTGACCCGTCGATGTTGATGCCGGCGACCTCGCGAGCGCGAAGTGCCGCGGCGTCCAGGTCGGCGGTCTCGCCGCTCAGCAGGGCCTGGCAGGCCGCGAGCGCGCCCGCGTCGGCGGCCGTCTGGAGGTGGCGCCGCTCTGCCATCAGCCGTCCAACGTCGATGGCGATGCCGGCCACCCCGAGAAGCACGACGATCCCGAGCGCGACGATGACCAGCACCTGTCCGCGGGCGGCGGACACATCACGCCGCCTCAATTCATCACCATCGACGCATCGGCGCTGAGCTCGAAGAGGCCGTTGCCGTCGCCGTCCAGGATCGAGTCGAGCAGCGGCACCACGATCGACTGGTTGTAGGTGAGCTTCACGCGCACGAGGCATCCCTCGCCCGAGTCGACGGTGCAGTAGTTCGTGGGTGACGATGTCCGCGGACAGTCGGTGCCCGGAGCGGTGCCGGACGCACAGAACGAGACCTCGACGTCACCGTTCTGCCACAGGTCGTGCAGTCCGTCGCCGTTGAGATCAACCCCGCCGGGGCACGGCACTGACGCGGAGAAGTGCGGTGAGCTGTTGCTGAGGAAGCCGAACGCCTGGGTCGCGGCCGTTACGGCCGACGTGCATCGGTCGATCCCGTTCTCGCTGCTGGTGTCGGTGCCGATGTAGCGGTAGATCGACGCCTGGCGAGCGGCCTCGCGAGCGGCGTTGGTCAGCGACACGTTGGCGCCGAAGAGGAGCCCGAACTGGATGATGCCGACGACGATCACGAGCAGCGGCAGGAGCACCGCGGCGAACTCGACCATCGCCTGTCCGCGATCGCGCGCGCCCTCGGCGGGCGGCGGCGGCATCGGTGCAGTGCGTGGCTCGGGCATGATCCTCATGGGCAGCCCGATCCTATGAATCGACCTCTGGTACCGATATAGGTCGTTGGGGGTGGTTCCCATGGGACCGATGGAGCGCCAGGAGAACACGACAGGCGTTGTCAGGAGTCGCCGCTAGAATCGACAGCCCATGCCCGACCTGAAGGTCCACGCCCCGTACGAGCCCACCGGTGATCAGCCTGCCGCGATCGCCGAGCTTGCCGACGGCATTCGCCAGGGCTTCAAGCACCAGGTGCTCCTCGGGGCCACGGGCACCGGCAAGACCGCGACCGCCGCCTGGCTCATCCAGGAGGTGCAGAAGCCGACGCTCGTCATGGCCCACAACAAGACGCTCGCCGCGCAGCTGTACCAGGAGTTCAAGGAGTTCTTCCCGGACAACGCGGTCGAGTACTTCGTCAGCTACTACGACTACTTCCAGCCCGAGGCCTACCTGCCGCGGACCGATACGTACATCGAGAAGGACTCGTCCCGCAACGAGGAGATCGACCGGCTGCGGCACAACGCCACGCGGGCGCTCTTCGAGCGCCGGGACGTCGTGATCGTGGCGTCCGTATCGGCCATCTATGGGCTGGGCGCGCCAGTCGACTACGGCGCCACCGTCATCCAGCTCAAGCGCGGCGGTCACTATCGACGCGACGGCATCCTGCGCCACCTGGTCGATCTCCAGTACCAGCGCAACGACGCGGCGCTGGGCCGAGCGAAGTTCCGCGTCCGCGGTGACGTGCTCGAGGTTCAGCCGCCGCACGGTGAGTTCGTCGTGCGGGTCGACTTCTTCGGCGACGAGGTGGAGCGGATCGTCGAGATCGACGACCTGACCGGCGAGGTGCTCGCCGAGCGCGGCGAGGTCAACCTCTACCCGGCGACCCACTACGTGACGCCGCGCGACAAGATGCTGGTCGCGATCGACAAGATCAGCGACGAGATGGAGGAGCGCGTGCGCTGGCTTCGCGACCAGGGCCGCGACCTCGAGGCCGCCCGGCTCCAGCAGCGCACGCTCTTCGACCTCGAGATGATGCGCGAGGTCGGCTACTGCTCGGGGATCGAGAACTACTCCCGCCACCTCGCGGGGCGCGAGGAGGGGGAGCGGCCGTGGACCCTGATCGACTACTTCCCGACCGACTTCCTCCTCGTCGTGGACGAGAGCCACATCACCATTCCGCAGGTCCACGGCATGTACAAGAACGACCGGACCCGCAAGGAGATCCTGGTCGACTTCGGGTTCCGCCTGCCATCGGCCCTCGACAACCGGCCGCTGACCTTCGAGGAGTTCGAGGACCACATGAGCCAGGTGGTCTACATGTCGGCCACCCCCGGCCCGTACGAGCGGGAGCGGGCACAGCGTGTGGCCGAGCAGTTCATCCGCCCGACCGGGGTGGTGGACCCGACCATCGACGTGCGCAAGACGGCCGGGCAGATCGACGACCTGCTGGCCGAGATTCGCGCGACCGTCGAGCGTGGCGAGCGTGCGCTGGTGACGACCCTGACGAAGAAGATGGCCGAGGACCTCGCGGACTACCTCGCCGAGCTCGGCATCAAGGTGCAGTGGCTGCACTCCGAGGTCGACACGCTCGAGCGGATCGAAATCCTCCGGGACCTGCGCCTCGGCGTGTACGACGTGCTCGTCGGCATCAACCTGCTGCGCGAGGGCCTCGACCTCCCCGAGGTGACGCTGGTCGCCATCCTCGACGCCGACAAGGAGGGATTCCTCCGATCCGGCGGCTCGCTGATCCAGGTCATCGGCCGCGCGGCGCGCAACATCGGCGGGCACGTGATCATGTATGCCGACCGGGTGACGGACTCGATGAAGGCCGCCATCGACGAGACGAACCGCCGCCGCGAGAAGCAGATCGCCTACAACCAGGCGCACGGCATCACGCCGGAGACGGTCATGAAGGAGATCCGCGACATCCACGAGGGCCTCCGCCGCGTCGCCGAGGAGCGTGCCGAGCTCCAGGTCGCCGGGAAGGAGCCCGAGGAGATCGCCGCCATGGCCGGCCGCCTCGAGGCCCAGATGAAGGAGGCGGCCCGCAACCTCGAGTTCGAGCGGGCAGCGGCGCTCCGCGACGAGATCCTCCAGCTCCGTCGCCTGCGCGAGGAGCTCGCCGCCGCACCGGGCAGCATCCCGGCCGACGTCTACGCCGCGGCCGCCGAGGACGACCGTCGTGACGGACGCGGGACCGAGGCAGCACAGGTCTTCAGCGTGCAGACCCGACCGAACGTCATCGCCGCCGGTTCACGCCGCCGCCCGCCACGCCGCCGCCGTCCGTAGACTGGGGCCGATGACCCAGAGGCGAACCTGATGGCCGGCACCATGCCACACGCCATCTTCATCGAGACCGGGCTCTACGGTGGAATCGTCGCCGCCTACGCCGCCGAGCTGCCGGGCTGCGCCGTGTTCGCGCCGTCGGACGACGAGGCGGCGAGCGCCATGCCGATGCGCGTCAGCGCGTTCACGACATGGCTGCGCGCGAACGGCGAGCAGGTCCCCAGCTTTGTTGGCGACAACTGGTACGAGGTCGAGCGCGCCGCGGCGACCGACGGACGACGGGCCGCCTTCACGCTCGACGAGCTGCCGCCGTCCGACCAGGAGTTCGCGACCTGGCAGCGCTGGCTGGAGCTGGCGCGCGAGGAGCTGGCATCGGCGCTCGACGCCGGTGACCCTGCCGCCGCCGGTACCGTGCTCGACGCCATCGAACGGCAGGACCTCGGCTTCGTGCGCGAGCTCGGTGGCGCCGCTCCGCCGCTGCCGAGCGACCCCGTCGATCGGCTCTACGGCGCGCGCGATGCGCTCTCCGATGCGCTCGCGGCGGCCGGCGCGATGCACGACGGCGTGCGGCGGATCCTGCGACTCGCCATCGCCGACGACCTGCGCGCCGCCGACACGATCCGCCCGGCGGCGTGATCGACCTCGCGACCGCGTCGCCGAAGCGGCTGCGTCACGCCGGCGACTGGCCGACTCCGGCGCCACGTCGAGCGCCGGAAGGGACCGAGCTGCGCGTGCTGCAGGACCTCATGCCGGTATGCGACGGCGGCGCGCCACCGGTCCTGTCGGGCGACGGGAGCGAGCGCGCGATGCTCATCGGACAGGCGCCCGGCTGGCGTGAGATCGAGACCGGCCTGCCGTTCGCCTGGGATGCCGGGAAGCGGCTGGCCGGATGGTTGGCGGCTGCCGGCATCGGCGTGGCGGACTTCCGCGACCGCTGGTACGTGACCAGCGTCGGCAAGTGCTATCCGGGTCGCGCGCCCGGCTCATCGGTGGATCGGCCGCCATCGCGAGCCGAGATCGAGCGCTGGACGCCATTCCTGCGCGAGGAGCTGCGCCTGGTGGAGCCGGACCTCGTGCTGCTGGTGGGTGGCTTCGCCCATCGGTTCGCGTTCGGCGAGCGCGTCAAGCTGGACGAGCTCGTCGGCCGGGAGCTCGCCTGGGATGCCGCGCCGGGGGCATCGGTCCTGTGCCTGCCGCACCCGTCGGGCGCGTCGACCTGGCTGAACGACGGCGCGCGCGTCGAGCTCTGGCGCCGCGGCATCGAGCTGCTGCGCGATCGATGGGCGGCACTGCAGGCGTGAGCCGAGAGCTGCGGCTGGGCATCCTCGCCGTGGCGGCGCTGGGGGCCTTCGTGTTCCTCATGCTCATCGTCGGCTCCATCGGCCCACCGCGCCCGGAGATCGACCCGCTCTCGGTCGAGCGGGCACTGGCCGGCGGCACGCCCGCGGACGAGTGGGGGACCGACGAGCTCTACGTCAGCGGCTGGTACGCCGAGCTTGACGCCGACTGTGTCGGGGACGACGGCGGCGCCGACGCATCGGTCGCGTGGCTCCAGCGGGACTGCCCGCTCCGCGTGCTGATGCCCGAGCAGCCGGCCGAGGACGTGACCCAGGAGGAGCTCCTGCGACACGGCCTGCGCATCACGGCGCCGACGGATGCCGTCTTCCCGGCGCGTGCCGAGCCGACCGGCCCGAACCTGCGCATGCAGCAGCTGGTGTTCGTCGGCCACTTCGACGATCGGGCCGCGAGGGGCTGCGTGCCGGATCGCATCGAGCGATGCCGCAACTCCTTCGTCGTGACCGACTACGACGAGCTGCTCCGGTAGCGGCTCAGCTGCCGGTCGTCATGTCGAGCAGCCCGGACTCGCGGGCGCGGTGCATGAACCACGCGAAGAGCGACAGCGCGATCGGCACGGCGATCGCGACGCTGATGACCAGGAAGAGCATGACCTGCCCGTCCGAGAGCTGGCCGATGCTGCCCGGTGAGCCGTGGCCCAGCAACCCCCGACGCGACGCCTCGAGCCACCAGGTCGTGGGCGACGCGTACGCGAGCGGATGCACCACGCTTGGCAGGATGTCGATCGGGAAGATCGCGCCCGACACGAGATACAGCGCTCCGGCGATCGCCTCCGGATACGACCAGGCCTCCTGCCGCAGCTGGAGGCACCAGCCCGCCATGAAGACGCCGATGGCGATGACCCCCAGCACACCGATGACGGTGGCCGGCACCAGGTAGAGCAGGTTCGGACGGAGCTCGACGCCCAGGAAGACGACGCCGATGAGCAGCGTCAGCGCCACGGCCACGAAGGAGACGATCACCCGCGCCAGCGATCGCCCGAGCAGGAACGGGAACAGCGACGAGGGCGTGACGACGACGTACTTCATCATCCGATAGCGCTCGCGATCCTCGAGGATGGATTGCACCAGCCCGCCCATGACGCCGAAGACCACGTTCCACAGCGCGCTGCCGACGATCATGAACTGGAGGAACTCCGTCGCCTGGCCCTGGGTGATGACCTGGACCATGACGACCAGGATCAGCGCCGCTGCGAGTGGCTTGGCGACCGTGTAGACGGCGAAGAGGAACGGGTCCGACCAGTTCGACTCGATCGCCCATCCCAGGCCGATCGCGGTCCGGAAGCTGCGCCACGCATCGGCCAGGGTCAGCCCGCGGACGGGACCGGCTCGATCGGTCACTGCCATCGCAGCGTGAGCCTCCCTTCCTTCCGGGCGAGGTGCTCGAGATAGCCGAGGGCCAGGCGGGCGCCGATGATGAAGACGACGCCCATCGCCACCAGGATCGCCATCTCGATGCCAACGGGCAGCACGCCGGTCATGTCCCTGAAGGCGAGCTGCCGCATCGCGTCGAGCCCGACGCCGAGCGGCAGCGTCGACATCACCACACCGATCAGCGGTCCGAAGCTTCGCAGGGCACCCAGCGGGAAGTTGACGCCGCCCAGGAAGTAGATCGGCTCCTGGAGGAGCTGAGCCAGGTGGAACGCCTCGCGTCCCCACAGCAGGAAGAGCGACGCGAAGAGCATGCCCATCCCGTACAGGGGGATCATGGTCAGCAGGAACACGAGGGCCAGCAGGAGTGGCTGCTCGATCTGGTAGGTGACGCCGTAGAGGACGGAGCCGATGCCGATCACGGCGAGCGCCCGCGAGCTCGTCATCACCAGCCCGCCGATCGCCATGCCGGCCAGGATGCTCATGAGGTGCATGGGTGCCGTGAAGTAGAGCTCCAGGTTGCCCTGGTCCTTCTCCCAGTAGAACTGGGCCGCCATCATCCAGACGACGTTGAGCCAGAACGCGGTCATGGCGCCGCCGAGGACGACGAAGCCGATGAACTCCTCCGGCGCTTCGAGAGCGCGGTAGACGAACACGAACGCGCTGACGGCGAGGAAGGGCAGCAGGATCTCGAAGAAGACCCAGGACGGCTCACGTGTGAGGCCGATCACGCGCGGGTAGGCACGCCCGACCACCGCGCGCAGGTTCGCGCGGATGACGCGCCCGGTCGACCACTCTGCCGCCTCGCGCGCCGTGCGCGCGGTGAGTGATCCGTATCGGTTCACGAGGGCTGCTCCTCGTCGTGCTCGTCACCGAAGCCGCGGCCGACGAGCTCCACGAAGACGTCCTCCAGGCTCGGCTCCGACTTCGCCAGCCCCACGAGGTGCGAGCCGCGCTCGGCGACCGCGGTGACGACGTTCGTCAGCGCCGAGTCATCGGCGAGGGCGACCTTGAGGGCAACGCGGTCGGAGCTGGCGCTATCGGCCGAGTCCTCGTCGGCGTGGACCGCAGAGAGGACGCCGGGCAGGTCGCCGATCGCGGCGAGGCCGCCGTTCTGCGGCAGCTGGTCGAGCTCGATCCGAAAGATCGATTCGGCCTGCACCCGGCGGCGGAGCTCCTCGGGCGTGCCGAGCGCCAGGATCTTGCCGCGGTCGACGATCGCGATCCGGTCACACAGCTGCTCGGCCTCAACCATGTAATGCGTCGTGAGCAGCAGCGTGCGGCCCGGCGCGGCGGCCTTCCACGCCAGCGTGTGCTCGCGCAGATCGCGCGCGGCAGCGACGTCGAGCCCGAGCGTCGGCTCGTCCAGGAACAGGACCCACGGGTCGTTGAGCAGGCCGCGAGCGAAGTTGAGCTTCTGGCGCTGGCCGGTCGACAGCGTTCGCACCTTCTGATCCTTCTGCTCGGTCAGGCCGGTGATCTCGATGAGCTCGTCGACCCGGCGCCAGCCATCGGCGATCGGCATGCCGTAGAACTGGCTGAACATCCACAGCTGCTCCCGGAGCGTCAGGAGGCCATAGCCCGACTGCTCGCCGCCGGACACCATGTTGATGACGCGGCGGATCTTGGCCGTCTCGCGCACCACATCGAAGCCCGCCACCTTCGCCTCGCCGGACGTCGGGAGCAGGAGCGTCGTCAGGATCTTGATGAGCGTCGTCTTCCCGGCGCCGTTCGGGCCGAGCAGCCCGAAATAGTCGCCCGGCTGGACGTCGAGGTCGACTCCGCCGAGCGCCGTCACCGGATTGGGCTTTGCCTTGTACACCCGCGTGACGCCGCGGGCGTGAATGGCAAGGTCGTCAGGCATTGAGAGACAGCACCAGGTGGGGGAATGGCGGGCGGGAGCGGGATGGTAGCACCGCGCCGCTCGGGCGGGAAGATGGAAGGCGTGGCTGCTGCCGTGGTGGCGACGAACGCGAGGGCTGCTCACCACGTGGGCGTTACGCCCACCCGACTAGGACCAGCCGCCCTCGCCGTCGCACTCGCCGGGCGCGTGGTCGCAGTCGACCGATAGGAGTCCGGCGCCGGCGATCCCGAGGAGGGCCTCGCGCACCGAGTAGTCGTCGGCCGGCACCGGGACCGTGGCAAGGGCGGCCTCGACACGTGCGGCCAGCATCGCGCTGTGGGAATCGGTCGCACCGAAGGTGCGCCACTCCCCATCGCCGTCCCAGATGACGATGCCGTATCCCTTCACTGCCACCGAGAACATCGCGTCAGTTCATCCCCAGAAGTACTGGTCGAGTACCAGGCACCAGCATCGCGCTACGCAGCCGATGTGCCAACCACGCTGATCCAACCGGGACAGCACTCAACCGACCAATCTCGCCGATGACGTCCAAGCGGTGACTGGGTTGATCGGCCGAGTGGCGGGAACGGCCGATCAGGACGCCATTGGTGGGAGCGCTCTCTTGACGTCGCTGTCTAGAATCCTCGCGTGACCGTGAGAGCGCTCTCACACGCGCGAACGGTGACGCTCGAGGGCGTCGCCGAGGCCGCGCGCGTGTCGCGGGCGACGGCATCGCGCGTCATCAACGGCGATCGGCGCGTCAGCGAATCGGCGCGAGCGGCCGTCGAGGACGCCATCCGCGAGCTGGGCTACGTGCCCAACCGGGCTGCGCGCAGCCTCGTCACGCGGCGCAGCGACTCGGTCGCGGTGGTCATCCCCGAGCCGAGCGGCC
>DASTTX010000005.1:0-9132 GCA_035759945.1 Candidatus Limnocylindria bacterium
ACGGGACCACGAACGCGTCGCTGCCGAAGGATGCCAGCGGAGATGCGCTGACGCTCGAGGCGGCCGTGGAGCTGCTGCGCGCGCGGGAGGGCGCAAAGCCGTCCGGACGATCGCGCAAGGCGGGCGCGCGGCGAGGCGGGCCGAGCCCGAAGCGGAAGGCCTCCGCGCCCAAGCGCTCGGCGTGAGCGCCACGCTCCCGGCTGACGCCGCCGGTGCGCTGGACGCATTCCTGACCGTACTCCGGGCGCGGAGCGCATCGGAGCGCACCATCGTCGAGTACCGCCGCCACGCCTCCGAGTTCCTGGCGTTCGTGACCGGCCGCGGCGTCGACTGGCGGTCGCCCGATCGAACATCCATCCGCGCCTACCTCGCGCACCTGGCCGATCGCGGCCTGTCGCCCAGCTCGGTCGCGGGGCGCGTCGCCGCCGCACGCTCGCTCTACCGGCACGCGCTTCGCAACGGCACCGTGGAGACGAATCCGATGACCGGCGTGCGCACCCCGCGGCGCGGAGCCCGCCTGCCACGCGTGCTGTCGGTCGACGAGGCGGCCGACCTGGTCACGGGCCCGCGTCGCATCGCGGCCCGCGACGACGCGCTGGCCAGGCGTGACGCGGCACTGCTCGAGCTCCTCTACGCCACCGGCATGCGCATCAGCGAGCTGGCCGGGCTGGGGCTCGATCGGATCGACGTCGGACGCCGCCGGCTGCGCGTGACGGGCAAGGGGAACAAGGAGCGCGACCTGCTCTTCGGTGCGCCCGCCGCCGCCGCCCTGGCGGCATACCTCGCCAGCGGCCGTCCGGTGCTGGCCGCTCGTTCGGCGCAGCCGAGCGCATCGGTCTTTCTGAATGCGTCGGGGCGCCCGCTCAGCGCTCGCGGCGCGCGGATGATCCTCGAACGCTGGGTCGAGCGCACCGGCGTGCCGGATCGGACGAGCCCGCACACGCTGCGCCACTCGTTCGCGACGCACCTGCTCGAGGGGGGCGCGGACCTTCGAGTCGTGCAGGAGCTGCTGGGCCACGCCAATCTTCAGACGACGCAGGTGTACACCCACCTGTCCGACGCCGCGTTGCGCAGCGCGTACCGCGACGCCCATCCCCGCGCGCGCCGGAGCCGCGGGCAGGCGGAGCGATGACGGGCGCCGAGCCCTCGACACCCCAGGCCGCGGCGGGCGATGGAGGGATCTCGACCGGGCGCGTGCTCGTCACCGCCAGCCTCATCCTCACCGCCGCGGCGCTCGCCAGCCGGCTCCTGGGCTGGATCCGGCTGCTCGTCATCGGCTCGCAGTTCGGTGCCAGCCGCGAGCTGGACGCCTACTTTGCGGCCTTCCGCATCCCGGACGCCATCTTCCAGCTCGTGGTCGCTGGCGCGCTGAGCGCGGCGCTCATCCCCGTCTTCCAGAGCTATCGCGCGCGGGGGCAGGACGCCGAGGCCTGGCAGCTCGCCAGCAGCGTCATCAACCTGGTGCTCATCGCGCTCGCGGCGCTGAGCCTGCTGATGGCGATCTTCGCGCCGCTGTTCGTGCCGGTCGTCGCGCCCGGATTCGACGCGCCGACCACGGAGCTGACGGTGCGCATGACGCGGATCATGCTGCTCAGCCCGGTCCTGATCGGCATGGGCGCGGTGGTGACCGGCATCCTGAACAGCTACCAGCAGTTCACCGTGCCGGCCATCGCGCCGTTGCTCTACAACCTGGCGATCATCGGCGCGGCGATCTTCCTGGCGCCGGTCATGGGCGTCGAGGGTCTGGCGGTCGGCGTCGCGATCGGCTCCATGGCGCACCTGGTGGTGCAGCTGCCGAACCTGGCCAGGGTGGGGCAGCGCTACGACCTCACCATCGGCCTGGGTCACCCCGGCGTCCGTCGCGTCGCGCTGCTGATGGGGCCGCGCATGCTCGGCCTGGCCGCGGGCCAGCTGAACTTCCTGGTCAGCACGGTCCTCGCCTCGGGCCTGCCCGAAGGAAGCCTGACGGCCTACAACTACGCGTTCCAGCTGTCGCAGATCCCCGTCGGCGTCGTCGGAGTCAGCATCGCCGTGGCGCTCTTTCCGACGCTCAGCCAGGATGCGGCGCTGGGACGCATCGGCGAGATCCGGCGGCAGGTGGCGAACGCGATTCGCGTGCTCGTCTTCGTTGCCGCGCCGCTGATGGCGGTGATGATCGTGCTGCGCGAGCCGCTGACATCGGTGTTCTACCAGTACGGCCTGTTCAGCCAGGCGGCCACCGAGCGGACGGCCAGCACGCTGCTCTTCTTCGCCATCGGCCTCGTCGGCCATATCGTGGTGCACGTGCTGACGAGGGCCTTCTATGCCATGCAGGATACGCGCACGCCGGTGGCGTGGGCCATCGTCGCGGTCGCCATCAACGTCCCGCTGATGGTTGCGCTGGTCGGGCCGATGGGCGTCGAGGGCCTGGCGCTGGCGCTCTCGATCGCTTCGGTGCTCGAGGTGATCGGCCTGATGTGGAGCCTCCACCGGCGCATCGAGTCGGTTGAGGAGGCGGCCGTGCTCCGATCGCTCGGACGAGCGGGCGTCGCGGCGGTCGCGGCCGGGCTGCTCATGCTCGGCGGGCTGACCGTGGTCGAGTCGTCGATGAGCGCCCTGCTCGAGAACAGCATCGGCCGGCTTGCCGTGCTGGTCGCCCTGTCGGCAGCCGGCGCCGCGATCTTCCTCCTCGTCGCTGCCGCGTTGCGCTCCCCCGAGCTCGACCAGCTGCGCGCGGTGCTCCGCCGCCGGCGGGGCCGGACCGCCGCATGATGCACTTCCGCCCGGCCACCGGCGCCGACGCCGATGCCTGGCAGGCACACCTGGCGGCCACGGCCAGTGGTGACTTCCTGCACGACTGGGCGTGGGCCCACGTCGCGGCGTTCGATGGGCAGCCGCAGCGACGGTACGTGCTCGAGGAGGATGGCGAGGTCGTGGGGATTGCGGCCGCCCAGGCCAGGCCACTGCTGGGTGGACGCGAGTTCTGGTACGTGCCGCATGGGCCGGTGCTCGACTATCGAGACCCGCAAGCGGGAGATCGGCTGCGCGCCATGCGCATCGGCCTGCACAACGCCGCGGCGCAGCATGCGGCCATCGCCGTGAAGCTCGAGCCGCGGCTCGCCGCCGACGATCCGGACCTCGCGGCCTTCGAGGCGCGTGGCCTGCGGCGCCGGCCCGAGACGCTCCAGGTGCGGCATACCCGGATCGTGGAGCTCGCCGACGACGAGGGGTTGCTGGCAGGGTTCGACAAGGACACCCGCTACGGCGTCCGTCGCGCCGAGCGCGAGGGCGTCGAGGTGACCGCGGTCGATGACGCGGCCGATGAACGCGCCATCGACGATCTCCACGGCCTGGTCGAGGAGACACAGCGTCGGGCGGGCTTCCCGATGCCGCCACTGGCGCGCTTCCGGATCGCGTGGCGCGCGCTGGCCGGTGCCGGCCGCGCGGTGATCCTCGAGGCGCGTCGGGAGGGTGAGCTGCTCGCTTCCGGCATGGTCGTCATCGAGGGCGATCGCTCCTTCTACCTGTTCAGCGGGTCGCGGCGCGAGGAGCGCGGTGAGCCGAAGCGCTACGCCAGCTATGCCCTGCAATGGGGGATGATGCGGCTGGCTCGCGACCGTGGCGTGCGACAGCACGACCTGTGGGGCATCGCCCCGCCGGGGTCGGACGAGCGTCACCCGTGGCATGGGGTCGGGCTGTTCAAGAAGGGCTTTGGCGGCCGCGAGGTCGAGTGGGCGAGCTCGTGGGACGTGGTGGTCGACCCCACGCTGTATCGGCTCCGCGCGGCGACCGGCATCGCTCGAGGCTGGCTGCGCGCGGCGCGACGGTTGGGCCGATGAGCGAGCGACGCATGGGCCTGGGTGCACTGACCGATGTCATCGCGCCCGAGCGCGTGCTCGGCATCCCGGTCGGCGAGGTCACCGGGCTGGCCTACGACTCCCGCGACGTGAGGGCCGGGACGCTGTTCTTCGCCGTGCCGGGCGTCCACGTCGACGGCCACGACTACGCCGCCGCGGCGGTGAAGGACGGCGCCATCGGTGTGGTCGTCCAGCGCGAGCTGGAGGACCTCGACGCGCCCCAGCTGGTCGTCGATCGCACCCGTCGGGCGCTGGCCGACGCCGCGGACGCCTGGTACGGGCAGCCATCGAAGGAGCTCGAGGTCATCGGCATCACCGGCACCGACGGCAAGACCACCACCTCGTTCCTCGCGGTCGAGCTGTTGCGGGCCGGCGGCCATCGGCCGGGCCTGATCGGCACGGTCGCGGTCGACATCGGCGACGAACGGCTGCCGAACGAGGACCGCAACACCACGCCCGAGTCGCTCGAGCTGCAGGAGCTGCTGGCCCGCATGGTCGAGGCCGGCAACGAGAGCGTGGTGATGGAGGCGACGTCGCACGGACTGGCGCTGGAACGGACGCGCAACTGCCGTTTCGACGTCGGCGTGGTCACCAGCGTGACGAGCGAGCACCTCGAGTTCCACGGCTCGCTCGAAGCGTATCGGCGCGCCAAGGCGCGCCTGGTTGAGGAGGCGCCGCTTGCCATCCTGAACACCGATGACGAGGCCTACGCCTTCTTCCGTGAGCGCGCGCGCGACCGGGTGCTGACCTACGGCATCGACGCCGATGCGGACCTGCGCGCCACCGAGCTGGTCGCCGATGCCGCCGGCAGCCGCTTCACGCTCGTCGCGCCCGACTGGGCCGGTGAGGTCACCACGCCGATGCCGGGACGCTTCAACGTGAGCAACGCGCTCGCCGCGCTGGCCATCGCGCACGTCGAGGGGGTCGCGTGGCCGGTCGCCGTCGATGCGCTGGCGCGGACCGCGGGGGTGCCGGGTCGCATGGAACGCGTCGACGCTGGTCAGCCGTTTGCGGTGGTCGTCGACTATGCGCACACCGCCGACTCCCTGGGCAAAGTCCTCCGCATGCTGCGGCCGGTGACCCGCGGACGGCTCATCGCGGTCTTCGGATCGGCAGGGGAGCGTGACCCGACCAAGCGTCCGGCCATGGGTCGCGTCAGTGCCGAGCTGGCCGACGTCACGGTCGTCACCGACGAGGACCCACGCTTGGAGGACCCACGCGCCATCAACGAGGCGATTGCGGATGGCGCGCGGGGCGCCGGCGCGGTCGACGGCGAGTCGCTGCTCGTCATCGACGATCGGCGCGAGGCGATTGCGCGAGCGATGGCGATGGCGCGCGAGGGCGACGTGGTGCTGCTCGCCGGCAAGGGCCACGAGACGAGCATCTTCTACGGCGCCGACAAGCTGCCCTGGGACGATCGAGAGGTCGCGCGCGACGCCCTTGCGGCCGCCGGGTGGACCAGCCGGTGAGCAGCCAGGACCTGCGTGCCTTCCGGGTCACGGATGCGACGACGTGGAACGCCTTCGTCGAGTCGGCGGCGTACCACGCCTTCCCGCAGCTGTGGGAATGGGGCGAGGTGCGTGCCATGGGCGGCTGGACCCCGGTGCGCCTCGCCATCGGGCCGACGGCCGAGTCGCCGGTCGCCGGCGCGCAGCTCCTGCTGCGACGCATCCCGGTGGTCGGCTGGCACCTCGCGTATGCGCCGCGCGGGCCGATCGGCCGCATGGATGACCCGCGGACCCGCGCCGCCTTCATGCACGCGCTGCGCGTCATGGGCCGCACCGAGCGGATTGCCACGGTGCGCATCGACCCGGAGGCAGCGCCGGACACGCCCTACGGTTCGGCGCTCATGTCGCTCCCGTGGCGAGCCGCGCCGAAGGTGCAGCCGCCCACGACCCGGGTCGTCGACCTGACCCTTGGCGAGGAGGCGCTGCGTGCCAATCTCAAGCGCAAGCACCGCCAGTACGTGAACAAGGCCGAGCGCGCCGGTGTCACGATCGAGCGCTTCGACGGCTCCAGCCCGGCCGACGTCATCGGTCCGGCGCTGGCGGACTTCAACCGGATCTACCGCTTCACCGCCGAGCGTGCGGGCTTCGTCGCGCGCGAGCCGTTCTACTACGAGCGAGTGTGGTCGCTCTTCGCGCCGACGGACCGGGTCCGCCTCAGTTTCGCGCTGCACGACGGCGAGCGCGTGGCGACGCTGTTCCACTTCACCTGCGGCGAGCGGGCGGTGGAGTCGTACGGCGGCATGACCGATGCCGGCGCCGACCTGCGGGCCAACTACCTCCTGAAGTGGACCGCGATGGCCGATTTCGCCCGCGACGGCTTCGCCGTGTACGACATGTGGGGCCTCGCCACCGGCGGTATACGCCAGTTCAAGGAGGGCTTCGGCGGGGAGGAGGTTGAGTACGTCGGCGCCCGCGACCTCGCCCTGCGTGGACCGATCGATGCGGCGCTGCGTATCGGTCTGCCGGCCTACGGCCTGGCGCAGCGGTTGCGGCACCGCCTGCTGGGACGCGAGGACCGCTCGGGAGCCGACCTTGCGTGAGCTGCTGCATCCCGCGGTCGCCGAAGCCCTGGATGGGTATGGGGTCGAGGTCGAGGTCATGCCGTGTGACCCGGATTTGGCCGACACGGCCGCCTTCGTCGAGGCGTACAACGTTCCGCTGGATCAGAGCGCGAACACGATCCTGGTCGCCTCGAAGGGCGCTGAGCCGACCTTCGTTGCCTGCGTGCTCCTGGCGACCACGTCGCTCGACGTCAACAACGTCGTGCGCCGCGAGATGGGCGTGCGCAAGGCATCGTTCGCCCGCGCCGACCCGGTGCGAGAGCTGACCGGCATGGAGATCGGCGGTGTGACGCCGTTCGGGCTCCCGGCCGACCTGCCCGTGCTGGTCGACGCGCGCGTCATGCGACCGGCCTGGATCATCCTGGGTGGCGGAAACCGATCGTCGAAGCTGCGCGTGGCGCCCGACGTCCTGCGCGCCATCCCGACCGTCCGGATCGTCGAGGGGTTGGCCACCGAGCGCAGCTAGGCCGGCAACCGAGCGCCAGTCCGGTCGCACCCGGCCGTACACTTGCGTCGTGCGCGCCTGCCCGAGCTGCGGTGAGTCGAACCCTGACCGGTTCAAGGAGTGCGCCTTCTGCGGCACGGCCCTCGTCCAGGCGGAGGCTCCGCAGGAAGAGCGCAAGGTCCTGACGGTCGTCTTCTGTGACCTCAAGGACTCGACGCGGCTGGGTGAGCAGCTCGACCCCGAGGCGATGGGCGAGGTGCTCGACCTCTACTTCACCGCCATGACGCGGGTGCTCCAGCGGCACGGAGGCTCGATCCAGAAGTTCATCGGCGACGCCATCGTGGCCGCGTTCGGCATTCCGGTCCTCCACGAGGACGATGCCCTCCGGGGCGTGCGCGCGGCCGTCGAGATGCGGACGGCCCTCACGCGGCTCAATCGCCAGCTGGAGACCGGCTACGGCGTCCAGCTGAGCACGCGAACGGGCGTCCACACCGGCGAGGTCGTCGTCCGCATGGCCGTGAACGATCAGCAGGTCCTGACCGGCGACACGCTCAACACGGCGGCTCGGCTCGAGCAGGCGGCCGGCGACGACGAGATCCTCCTTGGCGAGCCGACATTTCGGCTGGTCCGTGAGGCGATCGAGGCCGAGGCGCTCACCCCGCTCGAGCTCAAGGGCAAGTCCGCCCCCGTCGCAGCGTATCGCCTGCTCCGGGTCTTCGGCGACGAGCAGGCGGCGCGACGCCACGACGCCCCGATGGTCGGCCGCGACGAGGAGCTCGCCATGCTGCGACGCCTCTTCGATCGAGCCGTCGGGGAGCGGCGCTGCGTCCTCGGCACGGTGTTCGGCGACGCGGGCGTCGGCAAGAGCCGGCTGGTGCGAGCGCTGCTGGAAGCAGTCCACACCGATGCCAACGTGCTCCGCGGCCGATGCCTGCCATACGGCGACGGCATCACCTTCTGGCCGCTGCTCACGATCGTCCGCGACGCCGCCCACATCGACCCCGACGATCCGACCGACGTCGCGCGCGAGCGGCTCGAGACGCTGAGCGGGAATCCGGAAGTGGCGCGCCGCGTCGCTTCGGCGCTGGGTTGGTCGAACGAGGAGCTGCCGGTCGCCGAGCTCTTCTGGGGCATTCGCGAGCTGCTCGAGCACCTCGCCAGCGTGCTCCCGCTGGTCGTCGTCATCGACGACGTGCATTGGGCGGCGCCAACGCTGCTCGACCTGATCGGGCACCTCGTTTCGAACGTCGATGGCGCGCGCATCCTCGTCCTCTGCACGGCGCGTCCAGACATGCTCGAGGAGAACCCAGGGTGGAGCGACGGGCCGAACGCCGGGCGGCTCGTCCTGGATCGATTGCCCGCGGACGCATCGGCGCAGGTGCTCGAGAACATGATGGGCGGTGTGGAGCTGCCACCGAGGGTGCGCGACACCGTCCTGCGCGGCGCCGACGGAAACCCCCTCTTCGTGGAGCAGCTGGTGTCGATGCTCATCGACACCGGAGCGCTGGTCGAGGTCGACGGGCAGTGGGAGCCGACGCGCGAGCTGTCGCAGCTCGAGATCCCGCCAAGCATCCAGGCGCTGCTGTCCGCTCGGCTCGATCTGCTCGACGCGGTCGACCGCGGCGTCGTCGAGCCGGCATCGGTCATCGGCCTCGAGTTCTCGTCGGTGGCCGTCGCCGGGCTGGCGGCGCCGACAGTGCGCGAGCAGGTTCCGGACCGCCTCGAGACGATGGTGCGCAAGCGCCTGGTCCGTCCGGCGCCGATGCCGACCGAGGAGGAGGGCGCGTATCGGTTCGACCACATCCTGGTCCGCGATGCGGCCTACCGCCGGGTGCTCAAGCGCGCGCGGGCCGAGCTCCACGAGCGGTTCGCCGATTGGCTGGAGCACTCGCCTGGCGCGCGCGATCGGCCCGGAGAGTACGACGAGATCATCGGCTACCACCTCGAGCAGGCCGGGCTCTATCGCGGGCAGCTGGGCCCGGTGGACGACCATATCCGCGGCCTGGTCACGCGGGCCTCCGAGCGTCTGGCCTCCGCCGGCCGGCGCGCGTTCGTGCGCGGTGACCTGCCGGCCGCCATCGACCTGTTCGGGCGCGCCCGCGCGACGCTGCCCGCCGACGACCCCATGCGGGTCACGCTCGCCCCCGATCTGGCGGAAGCCCTGATGGAGAGGGGTGAATTCGAGCGTGCCGTCGAGGTCCTCGACGATGCCGAGCGCATGGCCGACGACCCGGCCTGCGCCACCACGCTCGAGCGCGCCCGGCTCGTTCGGCTGTTGGTCG
>DASTTX010000006.1:0-9301 GCA_035759945.1 Candidatus Limnocylindria bacterium
CGGGCATTCGGCAGCTGCTTCACCGCGCTGCGCAGCAGGTCGATCCGAGCGAACGGATCCGACTCGCCTGACAGCAGCAGCACGGGGCACGCGATGCGCGGCCAGTGCGCGGTTCGTTCGACCCAGGCATCGTGCCGGCCGGGCGCGTGGAGCGGGTAGGCGAAGCACACCAGCGCGGCCGGCGGCTCTTCGGCGGCCAGCAACGATGCAACTCGACCGCCGTAGGATTGGCCGCCGATCACGGTTGTTCGGATGTCCGGCGCGAGCGCCGCACGATAGGCGGGAACGGCTCTCTCGGCGTTGCCCTTCGGCAGCGGGATCCGTTCGACCCTGTAGCCCCGCTGCCGGAGGCCGGCGGCGTGGCGCGCCAGCTGCTCGATCGAGCCGGAGGCGCCCGGTGCCAGGACGATGTGCGTGGCCGGCATCGGCCAAGGATACGGCGCTACTGGAGCTCCCAGAGGACGAGCCGCGGAACGCGGCCGCTGCCCGCGATGTGCGCCGCGAGGTCGCGGCCAACGTAGCGGTAGTGCCATGGCTCATAGTCGTAGCAGCTCTGGTCGTAGGCGCCGCGCGGGTAGCTCATGACGAAGCCGTAGCGCCAGGCGTTGGCGGCCATCCAGGCGCCGGCCGGAGTGGTCGCCCAGTCGGCGTACTCCCACGGCGCGGCACCACCGTCGCTGGTGACGTCGATCACCGTGCCGAGCTGATGCTCCGAGTGCCCGGCGCGCGCGCTCGTGCGCAGCGCCTGCTTGTAGCCGCCGACGCTGACCCAATAGTCGAACGTTGCCTGCTGCTGTGCGTAGCTGCGATATCCGCTGACCAGCCTGATCGGTGTGCCGTTGGCGCGCGCATCCGCGGCCAGGGCAGCAAGGTCGGCGATGACGATCGAGCGAAGCAGGTAGCCGCCGTTGACGCCCGCCGCGCCGGAGTCGACCAGGTCGCCCGGGGCGTAGCCGGACGGCAGGTGGAAGATGGTGTCGAGAAGGGAGATGGCCCATTCGCCGTAGCCCACGTGCTTCGTCAGCACGTCGACGTACTCGCAGACCGGTGGGCCGCCGGTCACCGGTGGCGGCGCAGGCGCGACCGAGGGTCGCGGCGTCGGGACCGGCGTGGGCGCCACGGTCGGTTGCGGCGTCGGCGTGGCGGTGGGGCTCGGGGTCGGGCTTGGCGTGGGCGTCGCGGTTGGCGTCGGGCTTGGCGTGGGCGTCGCCGTCGGCTCCGACGTCGGATCCCCGGTCGGCGATGCGACCGGCGGCGTGACCGGCGATGGAGACCCGGCGCCGCCCGCCCGGAACGAGGCCAGGACGATGCTCAGCGTCAAGGTGAGGACGACCGCGCCGATGAACGCCATCGTCGGTGAGGCGACGGCGATGTTCGAGCGCGTGGTGGATGGATGCCGGGCGGCCATGCATCCATCGTCGGCGTTCGTTGCGCTCGCAACTACCGGCATTGATCACGGATCGAGGGGGACAACCGGCCGCATCGGAACGTCCGAGTCGCCTACGTCGTGTGTCAGGCGTACGCTGTGCGCATGACCAGCCAGAAGATCACCAAGTCCGACGCGGAGTGGCGCGCCGAGCTGACCCCCGAGCAATACCGCATCCTTCGCGAGAAGGGCACCGAGCAGGCCTTCACCGGCGCCTACTGGGACGAGCACGGGTCCGGGGTGTACCGCTGCGCCGGATGCGGCGCCGAGCTGTTCGACGCCTCGACCAAGTTCGAGTCCGGCTCCGGCTGGCCGTCGTTCTATCAGCCGAAGGCGGCAGATGCGGTCGAGACGGAGACGGATCGCTCCTTCTTCATGACCCGGACCGAGGTCAACTGCGCCCGCTGCGGCGGTCACCTGGGGCACATCTTCGACGACGCCCATGACCAGCCCACCGGCCTGCGCTACTGCATCAACTCGGCGGCACTGACCCTCGACGCGAATGCTCCGAAGTCGGAGCCGATGGAGCAGGTCTAGCCCTCAGCGGCCGTCGGCGACCGCCCGCATGACCTTCGCCGCCGCGCGCACCTGATCGGCGGTCACGTCGAGGTGCGTCACCGCGCGCACCGTTCGGGGCCCGAACGCGTTGACCAGCACACCGCGCTCGCGGCAGCGTTCGACGAACGTCGGCGCGTCCGGTACGCCGCGCCGATCGACGAGCGTGAAGACGATGATGTTGGTCTGCACCGTCGCGAGGTCGATCTCGATGTCGTCTCCGCGCAGCAGCTCATCGGCGAGGAGGCTGGCGTTGGCGTGATCCTCCGCAAGCCGCTCGACGTTGTGGGCGAGTGCGTACGAGCCGGCCGCGGCGAGGATGCCGGCCTGGCGCATCGCGCCACCGGCCATGCGGCGATAGCGGTGCGCCCGCCCGATGACCTCACGCGATCCCGCCAGCATCGAGCCGGCTGGCGCGCCAAGCCCCTTGCTGAGCGAGAGGCTCACCAGGTCGAAGCCGGCGGCCAGCTCAGCGGCCGGGGAGCCGCTCGCGACCGACGCATTGAGCAGGCGGGCGCCGTCGAGATAGGCGTGCAACCCATGCTCGCGAGCGATCGCGAGCGCCGCGCGCAGCGCATCGGCCGGGAAGACGACGCCTCCCGCGCGGTTGTGGGTGTTCTCCGCTACCAGCAACGTGGTCGGGGGATAGAAGATGTGACCGGGTGGCTTGATGGCGGCGGCGACGTCATCCGCGTCATAGATGCCCCCGGAACCGATGGCGGACAGCTGCACGCCGGAATTCGCGGCCGCCGCGCCGGTCTCATGCAAGACGACATGCGCCTCGGTGGGCACCAGCACGTCGTCCCCGGGCCGGGTGAGGGTGCGCAGGGCGACCTGGTTGGCCATCGTCCCACTCGGCAGGAACAGGGCGGCCTCGGTTCCGAGGAGCGCCGCGACTTCCTCCTGAAGCCGATTGACCGATGGGTCCTCGCCGTACTGGTCGTCGCCGACCTCCGCCTCGGCCATCGCCTGCCGCATCGGCACCGATGGCAGCGTGACCGTATCCGAGCGCAGGTCGATCCGATCCGTCATGACCCGATCATAGGGCCGAGGCTCAGTGGGCCGGCTGGCGGCGGCGCGGCCGTCGCGGGCGGTCGAGGAAGGCCGCCATCGGCACCGAGACGTCGAGCTGTGCGGGTGGCGCGCCACGCAGCCAGTCGATCGCGGCTTCGAGGTCCTCGACGCAGAACGGCTTGGCCAGGATGGCAATCCCGGGACCCGACACGAGGTTCAGGGGCATCGAGGCGAGCAGCATGCCGGTGCAGATGAGCACGCGGCGCAGTCCGAGGACGGAGGCGCGCTGTTCGGGTGGCAGCTCGAGCAGCTGTGTCCCATCGACGATGAGTGCATCGGGCCGCTGACCGACTGCAAGACGGGCGGTGAGCTCGTCGGGGGCGAGGACCTCCGCCTCCGGCACCACGTCCGCGAAGAAGGCTCGGATGCCCGGGTCGCGGTCGCTGATCCAGATCAAACCAGCCACGCCTCCTGCCAGAGCAAGACGGGTGCCGTACGATCGAAACTGCGCAACCGCCGACGTATGGAGAGCCATGGTCCCCGCCGAGTCAGCAACGCCGCTCGTCTCTCGTCGCGACGCGGCCCTGGCGGGCCTCGCGGCCGGCGGGCTCGCCCTGGGGGTCGCCGAGCTCGTCGCGGGTCTTCTGCCGGGTGCGCCCAGCCCCATCATCGCGGTCGGCGACCTCGTCATCGCACTCCAGCCGCCGGGCGCCAAGCAGCTGGTGGTCGACCTGTTCGGCCTGGCCGACAAGGTCATCCTCAACCTGGTCGTGATCGCGGTCGCCCTCGCGGCCGCGGCCGGGATCGCGATCGCGTCCCGCACCAGGCCGGTCGTTGCGACCGTCGGGATCACGGCCTTCGGGCTGCTGGCGCTCGGCGCCGGCCTGCGTGATCCGCTCGCGGAGCCGCTGCTCACCATCGTCGTTGCGCTGGTTGCGTCGCTGGTGGCCTGGTTCGCGCTGCGCTGGCTGCTGCGCCTTGCGGCCCGACGCATGACGCCACCGGTGGCCGAGATGCCGGCCTGGGGGCGGCGCCGCTTCATCGGCACGTCGATCGCCGTGATCGGCGCGGCCGCCGTCGGCGGCGTCCTCGGAAGGACCCTCCTGGCGCAGGCACGCGAGGGTGCCGTTCCGCAGGCGGGCGCGCTGCCGGCACCTGACGCGACGGCGCCGCCCCCGCCCACGGGAGCGAGCCTCGACGTGGCGGGCATCACGCCGCTCGTCACGCCGAACGAGCGGTTCTACCGCATCGACACGGCGCTGCTCGTCCCGCGCCCACGGTTGGAGACCTGGCGCCTGGCGGTGACCGGGATGGTCGACAACCCGTTCGTGCTCACCTACGACGAGCTGGTGGCCCTGCCGCTCATCGAGCAATACGTGACGATCGCGTGTGTGAGCAACGAGGTGGGTGGGGATCTCGTGGGCAACGCCCTGTGGCGCGGCGTGCGGCTCAAGGAGCTGCTGGAGCGGGCGGGCGTCGCGCCGGACGCGACGCAGATCGTGGGCCGCTCGGTGGATGGGTTCACCGTCGGCTTTCCGACGGTCCACGCCCTCGCCGAGGAGCGCGAGGCGATGGTGGCGGTCGGCATGAACGGCGAACCGCTGCCGGCCGATCACGGCTTCCCGGCGCGGCTGATCGTGCCGGGGCTGTTCGGCTACGTCAGCGCAACGAAGTGGCTGACCGAGATCGAACTCACCACGCTCGATGCGTTCGATGCGTACTGGGTTCCGCTCGGCTGGGCCAAGCAGGGGCCGATCCTGACGCAGTCGCGCATCGACGTCCCGCGATCCGGCGCGAGCCTGACGGCTGGCTCGACCGCCGTCGCCGGCGTCGCATGGGCGCCGGACCGCGGCATCAGCAAGGTCGAGGTGCAGGTCGACGAGGGAGACTGGACCGACGCCGAGCTCAGCGTCCCGATCTCGGACGCCACCTGGGTCCAGTGGCTGTATCGCTGGGACGCTGTGGCGGGCGACCACGCGCTCCGTGTGCGCGCGACCGACGGCCAGGGCGAGGTGCAGGACGAGCGCCGCACGCCGCCGCCGCCGGATGGCGCCCGTGGCTACCACACCATCGACGTGAGGGTCGCGTAGAGTACCGCCCTCGACCGGACCATCGGCTCATGGCCCGATGGTCCTGCGCATGGTCTCGTGCGCGGCGTGGCACGCACGATGCGTCGCCGCGGGCAGCTCCCGCTCCCCGAGAGCCCGCGACGCCTCCTCCTGATCCGCGCTGTCTCGATCGCCGCCCTCGTGGTGACCGGGGCGTACTTGGCGTGGCGCGCGCTGTTCACGGTCAACCTCGACGCGTGGTTCATCGGCGTGCCCATGCTGGCCCTCGAGGTTCACGCGGCCGTCGGGCTGGCCCTCTTCGCATTCAGCCTGTGGGACGTCGACCGGCGGCCGCCACGACGCGCGCCACGGCGCCGGCCACGCATCGCGGTGCTCATTCCGACCTACAACGAGGGCCCGGAGATCCTCGTGCCGACGGTCGCCGCCGCCACCGCGCTCGAACCGGTCCACGAGACATGGCTGCTGGACGACGGCAACCGACCCGAGGTCGCCGAGCTCGCCGAGGCGCTCGGCGCGCACTATCTCGCTCGGCCCAGTCGCGAGCACGCCAAGGCTGGGAACATCAACCACGCGCTCGGCGTGATCGACGCCGACCTGGTCGCCATCCTCGACGCCGATCACGTCGCCTCGCCGGACTTCCTGACCGCGACGATCGGCTACTTCGGCGACCCGCAGGTCGCACTGGTGCAGACGCCGCAGGACTTCTACAACGTCACCAGCTTCGAGCACGGGTCGGGCACCGCCTACGGCCAGCCATTCCACGAGCAGTCGCTCTTCTATCGGCTGCTGCAGCCGGGCAAGAATCGCTGGAACGCCGCCTTCTGGTGCGGGACGGGTGCGGTCGTGCGCGTCTCCGCGTTGCGCGAGGTCGGGGGCGCCGCGACGGAGACGATCACCGAGGACATCCACACCACCATTCGCCTCCATCGGCGCGGCTGGAAGACCATCTATCACAACGAGGTCCTGGCACGGGGCCTGGCCGCCGATGACGCCGCGCAGTACCAGCTCCAGCGCAACCGCTGGGGCACCGGAGCCATGCAGGTCCTGCGTGTCGAGAACCCCTTCGTGGCGCCCGGCCTGACCATCGGCCAGCGGCTCGCCTACGCTGCCACCCTGCTCGGCTGGTTTGACTCCTGGCGGACGCTCGGGTTCCTGCTGCTGCCGCCACTCGTCCTGCTCACCGGCAGGATCCCGATCATCGCCGACGGCGCCACGTTCGCGGCCGCCTTCGCCGCCACCTACCTGCTCCAGCAGGCCGCGCTGTACCTGCTCGGTCGCGGCGCGTATCGGCCGATCCTGTCGATCATCTTCGACCTCGTGCGCATGCCGCCCAACCTGATCGCGACCACGACCCTCTTCACCACGCGGACGCCGGCCTTCCGCGTGACGCCGAAGGGGCGCACGGGCACCGACCGCGGCAGGATCGAGGCACCGGTCATGCTGCGCTTCTCGCTGGCAGTCTCGTTCATCGCCGCCACCGTCTTCAGCCTCCACCTCCTGGGTCTGTTCCACATCGCCTACGACTCCGAATGGGCAGCAGTGGGCGCATTCGGCTGGCTGAGCGTGAACGTCGCGCTGGTGTGGATTGCCATTCGCCGCATCCAGTCGATCCGCTTCGCGACGCAGCGCCGGAGCGCCGTTCGCTTCGCGGTGGACATGCCGGGCTGGATCGACGGCCAGGAGGCAGCCGTGCAGGACGTGTCGGTCGGCGGCACGCTGCTCGCGACCGTCGAGCCGCTCGTCGACCGCGAGACGCATCTGGTCAGCTTCGGCCTGCCGGGCGTGGCCGCATCGCTGTGGGCGCGGATCCGATCGACCCGACGCGCGGCCAGCGGCGAGTACCACTACGCGCTCGAGTTCGAGCCCGGCCAGTACGCCGCGCGCGGTGCGCTGGCACGGGCAATCTTCGCCGGCCGCTACCCGGTCGCCGGGACCGTTCGCACGCCATGGCCGGATCTGCTGCGTCGCGAGCTCGCCGGCCTGTCGGATCGGTTCGGGCGGCGCACGCCGCAGGTGCGTGCTGCGGCGCCGGCCGTGGTCGGCGCGTCGGTCCCGAACCCGGTCGCGAACGCTCCCGCCGGGACCTGATCCGGGAGCCGATCAGCTCGAGGATCGCGTCGCCGGCGGCGCGATGTGCACCTCGACCCTGACGAGCCCCTCCTCCAGCGGCAAGTCGGTGACCTGGCGCCACGCTTCGTGCGACAGGTTCGCGACCCGCTGGTCGGGTGTGCCCACGTAGCACGGGCACGAGTCGACCACGGGCAGGCTGACGCATCGGTCGGCGCAGACGAGCACGAAGGTCGGTTCGCCGTCGGGAATGCCGCCACCGATCTCGAGCGGCAGGGCGACCGTGGCCTTGCCCTCCCAGCCCGCGCTCTCGCCGTAGTTCGAGGCCATGCCGGTCACGAGCCCGTCGACAGCAACGAGCGGCGGCACCGTGGCGCTCGCCGCGACCGTTTCGGCCAGCGCCGCCACGCCGTTCGCCGCGCCACCGAACGTTGCCGAAGGATCACCCGCGAAGGCGTACCAGTAGTCGAGCTTGCCGTCGAAGTACGCCGAGCGGTCGAGCCAGGTCTCGGCGCCCGGCACGGTGCCGTGCGGCAGGCGCGCCAGGCCGTCGGGTACGAAGCGTGGCTCCGACGCGAACACGTCGCCGTACGCCAGCCCCGGCTGGTCGAGCAGCGTGCCGACGATGTGGGCGGCGCCCTCGAAGAAGTCGGTCGCGAAGTACGCGCTTGCACCGAGGTCCGCGAGTGGCGCGCGCGAGTAGTCGCTGACGCGTTTGGCGGCCACCTCCTCGGTCGCCAGCGTGTCGAACCCCTCCGATGCGCCAGGTGCGTAGCAGGCGTTGGAGTAGATCATCACCCAGCCCGGCGCCGGCCTGGCGTGCTCGGCGATCCATGACTCGCCGTAGTAGGCGAGTGTGCCGTCGGACCACGCATCGGCATGCGTGCCGAGGGCATTCGGTCCGTTCAGGCCCCAGCCGTTCGTCGTCGCCGGGTTCGGGGCGTCCGAGTACGGATTCGGCGTCCCGACGCCATGGCCCAGGTACACGACGATGTTGGCGCCGTCGACCGCGGCGAGGACGTTCTCCGCGGATGCATCGGGCGAGTAGGCCCGCGCGACGGTCGCTCCGCGTTTCTCGGCGGCGGTCGCGGCCGCCTCGGCGAGCGAGATGTAGACCGGCGTCAGCTCCTCGCCGACCGGCCCCACGATGATCGCAACCTTCGTCGGGGTCGAGGCCCTCGCGGGCGCGGCAAGGCCGAGGCTGCCAAGGAGCGTCGCCACCATGGTGGCGATGACGAGGACGGAGCGCACCGTATCCCCCGAGGGCACAAGGGTGAGGTTCTGGGAAGAGCGGTAGCATCGCACCACGCCGGCGCGCCGCGCAAGATGTTGCGCGAACGCACCGTCAGGCGCCGGCGGATCCGAGCGACGGACCGGACGCGGCCGGATGCTCGATCAGTGCGTCCGCGATGACGTCGGCCCAGGCCGCGTACCCGATCGACGAGGGGTGGAAGCGGTCGGGCGAGAAGATGTCGGTGCGGCCGCGGCCGCGCAGGCGATCCGGCAGCTCCGCCGCGAGATCGGCATAGGCGACGCCCGATCTGGCCGCCTCGGAGCGGCCGATGGGGCGCAGCAGGCGCGCATATTGATCGGCGAGGAAGATGAGCGGCTCGACCCCGCGCAGCGCGCCGCGGAACACGGGGATGCCCGCCAGCACGACGCGCGCGGCCGGGGCCGCCTCGCGGATACCGGTCAGGACCGCGCGCAGGTCGGCGCGGAAGCGTCCGGGCGTGGTTCGATGCGTCGCGTCGTTGGATCCGATGACGACCGCGACAAGATCGGCTCCGGGCAGGAATGGCTCGGTCTCGGACGCCCGCAGCGGCTGCAGGGCGCGCGGCAGCTGCTGGCGGACGAGGTCCGCGACGCGCGCGCCCGCCCATCCGTAGCTCACGACGTGGACCGGCCGCGCCTCGGCTTCGGCGATGCGCTGCGCGAGGTGATAGGGGAGCGAGTCCTCGGGGCGGTCGACGCCGACGCCGGCCGTCGTGGAGTCGCCCAGGACCACGAGCCGAAGCGGGATGCGGTCGGGAGGCGCGCCGCTCAGGCGCACGACATGGTTGATGTAGAAGCCCGGATGGCCGGGCAGGAACTCCATGTGCCGCAGGCGCATGAGCTGGATGGCGGTGACGCCCGCGAACGCCCCCAGAGCAGTGCCGATGAGCCGTGCGAT
>DASTTX010000007.1:0-2689 GCA_035759945.1 Candidatus Limnocylindria bacterium
CGGGATCGAGCGGTCGACGTGCGCGAGATCAACACCCCGGGTCTGGGGCTGGGCCGCGATCCGCAGCGCACGCCGATGCAGTGGGATGCGACCGAGCGCGCCGGCTTTACGGACGGGACGCCATGGCTGCCGCTGCCGGCCGACGCCTCGACGGTCAACGTGGAGCAGCAGCGCCCCGATCCCGGGTCGATGCTGTCGCTGTATCGGTCCCTGCTGGAGCTGCGCGGCGACCCGACGTTGGCGGTCGGGTCGTATGCGCCGGTGCCGGCGCGCGGATCGCTGCTCGCCTACCTGCGCGAGCACGCCGGGCGGCGCATCGGCGTGGTGCTCAACCTGGGATCCGAGGCTGCTGTCTGGTCCGTGCCCCAGGACATCAAGGCGGGTGCGGTGCTGCTGACGGCCAGCGGCAGTCCCTTCTCGGGGTCGCTGAGCGGGGAGGTCGAGATCCCCGGTGACGAGGCGGTCATCTTCGAGGTCGAGCAGGCGGGACAGGGGCGGACTCTTGACGCGCGCCGCGACTCCGGCGTACAGTCCGCGACCGATGGCGCATCCGCGCCCGAGTGATTCCAGGAGGAGTGGCATGTCCGAGACCGCAGGGACGGTTCTTCGTGCGTCGCGCTCCCGGATGGAGCTCATCGGCTAGCAGCAGGCTCGACTCAGCCGCTCGCCAATGGGCCGCCCGCCGGGGCGGTCCTCGTCATTCCAGGACCGATGCGCGACGCACCGAACGCGTCCCCTTCGACCACCGTTCTGGAGAACTTCCGTTGAGCCGCTCTCGTCAATCGCGCCGCGACCGTCATCGGCCGCGCGCACAACCGACCTCGTTCCGCTGCGTCAACTGCCGTCTCGACGTTCCGACCGAGGCTGCCGGCACGCAGCATCGCAACCACTGTCCCGCGTGCCTCTGGTCGCGCCATGTGGATGACCGGCCCGGCGACCGGTCCATGCTCGACGAGTGTGGATCCGGCATGGAGCCGATCGCCATCACCGTGCGCGGCAAGGGCGAGTGGGTCCTGATCCACCGCTGCACCGGGTGCGGCGTGCTGCACCTGAACCGATCAGCCGCCGATGACTCGCCGCTCCTCCTCGTCCGGCTGGCGGTGAAGCCGCTGGCCCTGCCGCCGTTCCCGCTCGACCGGCTTGCGCTGGTCTAGCACGCCCATGGCACAGTGGCCGGTAGCTTTCGATGGTGCTCGGTCCAAGCGCCTCGATCTGTCGAGGCGGATCCACATGGGGCGCGTCGCACGCCCTGTTTCCGCGATCCATCGAGACGCGGCACGCACGAGGTGCGCCCAGCCGCATCCTTCACGCTCACCCACACTCGATATGACGCGGGAACCGCGCGCGGCCGAGGCTTCCGGCTGAATTGGCTCGATCTATCGAGCCGACCTGCTCGCCGAGGGGCGCCGGTTAGTGGACCGTGGTCGGCGTGCTGCCCGGCGCGGGTGACGAGCGGAGCGGACGCGACTCGGCGGAGCCGTTGAAGGTCAGCTTGCCCTCCGGAGAGGCATCGATCCTGACCGTGCCGCCCGAGACGAACTCGCCGGCCAGGATGCGGCGCGCCAGCGGGTTCTCGAGCTCGCGCTGGATCGCGCGCCGCAGCGGACGGGCGCCGTACACCGGGTCGTAGCCCTCGCGGGCGAGCAGGGTCAGGGCCGCATCGGTCACTTCGAGCGAGATGCCGGTCTCCTCGAGCCGTCGCTCGACGTTGGCGACCAGCAGGCCGACGATCTGGCGCAGCTGCGACTCGTCCAGCGGCCGGAACACGATGATCTCGTCGATCCGGTTGAGGAACTCGGGGCGGAAGTGGTCCCGCAGCTGGAGCCGGACGCGATCGGCGGCTGCATCGAAGGCGTCCGGGCCGGCATCGGCCGCCTCGATCAGCGTGGTCGACCCGATATTCGAGGTCATGATCACGACCGTGTTCTTGAAGTCGACCGTCCGTCCCTGCGAGTCGGTCAGCCGCCCGTCGTCGAGCAGCTGGAGCAGGACGTTGAAGACGTCGGGGTGCGCCTTCTCGATCTCGTCGAACAGCACCACCTGGTACGGGCGACGGCGGACGGCCTCGGTCAGCTGGCCGCCCTCCTCGTAGCCGACGTAGCCGGGCGGGGCGCCGACCAGGCGTGAGGTGGAGAACTTCTCCATGTATTCGCTCATGTCGATCCGCACCAGGGCCTGCTCGTCGTCGAACAGGAATTCGGCCAGCGCCCGCGCCAGCTCGGTCTTCCCAACACCGGTCGGTCCCAGGAAGATGAACGAGCCGATGGGCCGCTTCGGATCCTTCAGCCCGGCGCGCGCACGCCGGATCGCATCGGATACGGCGGTGACGGCCTCGTCCTGGCCGATGAGCCGTGCGTGCAGCCGATCCTCCATGTGCAGCAGCTTCTCCGTCTCGCCCTCCATCAGGCGGCTGACGGGGATGCCGGTCCAGCGCGCGACGACCTGCGCGATGTCATCGGCGTCGACTTCTTCCTTGAGGAGGATCGTGCCGCTCGCCTTGAGCTCCCGGAGCTGGGCCTCCTGCTCGGCCAGGCGCTGCTCGAGCTCACGGGCCTTGCCGTACTGGAGCTCGGAGGCGCGCTGGTAATCGCCCTCGCGCGTGGCGGCCTCGATCTCCGGGCCGAGCCGCTCCTGCTCCTCGCGCGTCGCGCGGATGCCGGCCACGATCTCCTTCTCGCGGTCCCACTGT
>DASTTX010000008.1:0-4136 GCA_035759945.1 Candidatus Limnocylindria bacterium
CGATCGGGCCCTCGGCCAGGCTGCCATCGGCGTGGAAGATCGAATCGGTCGAGTCCTTCCACCCCTGCTGCGCGAGGCCGATGGGCGTGCGTCGCGCATATTCGACGAAGCCATCCCCGTCGAGATCGGCCGGGCCGTCGATCCAGGCCAGTGCGGCCTCGATGTTCGGCCACAGCTCGCGCACCAGGTCGAGGTCACCGGTGTGGCGGTGGTAGGCCTCGGCCAGAATGACGAACAGCGGCGTGGCGTCGTGGCTGCCGTAGTAGCGCCCGAACGGGATCTCGCCCAACGCGGCCATCTCGCCGTGCCGCATCTCGTGGATGATCTTGCCGGGCTGCGCGTCGTGGGCGGGGTCGTCCTCGGTGGCCTGCGTGGCGGCGAGAAAGCGCAGCACGCCGGCGGCGAGCGATGGCTGCACCCACAGCATCTGGAGCGCGGTGATGATGCCGTCGCGGCCGAAGACGGTCGAGAACCACGGCACGCCGGCATACGGGTACGGACCCTGCGGCGTGTCGCTGGTCATCATCACCACGTCCGCCAGGCTGCGGCCAGCCCAATCGTCGAAGAGCTCGCTCGAGCTGGAGATGCGCGCCGACTCGGCGAACCGGCCACGCAGCTCGCCCGTGGCGTGCTGGAGAGCAGCCGCAAACGTCGTCCGGTGCATCCGCTCTCGCCGCTCGCACGAGACCTGGACCTCGAGCTCGACCGCGCGTGACGGCGGAAGCTGGAGCAGATAGTCGGCGCGGTTCCCCGTCAGCCGTTCCGGCGGAATCGAGAACGAGACGCGCGTCGTGCGGCGCAGGCCATCGAGCCCGTCATAGGCCATGACGATCTCGCCATCCTCGACGGTGGGGTCGAGGAGCGCGCCGCGGGCCGCACGCTTGATCCCGCGCACCTCGAAGATATCGGCGAAATCGGCGCCGAAGCGGATGGCCAGCGGGAGCGCCACGGCTCGGGCGCCGAAGTTGCGGATCTCGATCTTCTCGTGGCACGCATCGGCCCAGAGCACCTTCGTACGCGCCAGGTGGAGCGTGTCACTCCGGAGCTGAACCCCGTCGAGCTCCATGTCCGGGTTCGTGAGGTCGATCGCCAGCCGCGAGTTGTCGTGCCGCGCGGTCGATCCGAGCAGGAGCGGCCGCTCGCCGCCGATGCGCAGGCGCAGGTCCGACAGGTAGCGCGTCCCGCCGCGATAGAGGCCCTCCTCACCAAGGCCCACCGGCTTGATGTCGCCGAAGGGGTCGAAGATGGCGAACGACTCCCCCTGCTTGAGGACCCGGTCGTTCTCGTCGGCGATGGCGCCGGTGGCGAGGATGTAGTAGCGGCCGCCGATCTCGACGACGGTCCCCGGATCGTCGGGCACGGAAATTTGCTGGTTCGAGCCGGTCGCCATGTCCCTCCCAGGGTTGCGGTCGCGTCCAGCCTACACGGAGGCGACGGCTGCCTGACCCGGTGTCGGCGCCGGGTTGGTGAGCTCCTCGTACAGGCGGACGTAATCGCGCGCCATGCGCTCGGCGGTGAACCGATCCTCGAACGTCGCTCGGACTTCGGCGCGATCCAGCTCGTCCAGGCGTCCGACCGCCTCCACGGCTCCATCGATGTCGTCGACGATGAATCCATTGACGCCATCGGTGATGACCTCCGGGACGGACCCGGACCGATACGCGATGACCGGTGTGCCGCACGCCATCGCCTCGATCATCACCAGCCCGAACGGCTCCGCCCAATCGATCGGGAAGAGCAGCGCCCGCGCGCGGTTGAGCAGCCGCATCTTGTCGTCTCCGCCGATCTCGCCGACGAACTCGACGCGGTCGTGATCCAGGAGCGGCTCGATCTCCCGCTCGAAGTACTCCTGGTCGGCCGGGTCGACCTTGGCGGCCAGCTTGATGGGCATCTTCGTCCGATGGGCCACCTCGATGGCGCGATCGGCCCGCTTCTCCGGCGACATGCGCCCCAGGAAGGCGAGGTAGTCACCGATGCCGTCGCGGCTGGGCGTGAGCTCGTCGATCGGCAGGCCGTGGTGGACCGTTCCGATCCAGTTCGCGTTCGGCAGCGGGGACCGCTGGTCGTTGGAGATGGAGACGACCGGCATCTCAGTGAACTCGGCGTAGATCGGCTGGAGATCCGGGATGTCCAGGCGGCCGTGAAGCGTGGTCAGGCCCGGGACGGCGAGGCGCCGCGAGACGGGGAAATGCAGGTAGTCGACGTGCCAGTGGATAACGTCGTAGTCGTGCGCGTCGGCATAGACGCGCTCGAGCTCGACGATGCCGTGGGCGATCGGGTCGATGACATCCTCGTCCAGGCGCAGCGCCTGTGGAACGCAGGCGACCAGGCGCGCGCTTGTCCGCGAATCGCCGCTCGCGTAGAGGGTCACCTCGTGGCCCTGGCGCACGAGCTCCTCGGTCAGGTACGAGACGATGCGCTCCGTACCGCCGTAGAGGGTCGGGGGCACACTCTCGGCGAGGGGGGCCACCTGTGCGATGCGCATGCGAACTGACCTCGTGAACTCGGGCGGGCAATCGGTTGATTCGCACACCGCGTGCCACTAATCCAGGCGGCGGCGCAGCTCCTCGTTCACGAGCTTCGCGTCGGCGCGACCGGCCGTGCGCTTCATGACCTGGCCCACCAGGAACCCGAACAGCTGCTGCTTGCCCTCGCGGTACTCGGCGACCTGCGAGGGGAACTCGGCCAGCACCGCCTCGATCTCGGCACCGATGGCTCCGGCGTCCGACACGGCCCCCAGCCCCTCACGCTCGATGATGGCGCGCGGCGACTCCCCGCTCTCGAAGGCGGCGGCGAGCACAGCCTTGGCGTTGGTGGTGGAGACGCTGCCTGCCTCCACCTCGCCGATGAGCTCCGCCAGGCCTTCCGGCCGCAGCGCAACGGCATCGGCGCGCAGGCTCTCGGCGGCGTGCTGGTTCAGCAGCCGGCTGAGCTCGCCGATGATCCAGTTGGCGGCCGCCTTGGGGGTCACGCCGGCCGCGACGACCGCATCGAAGTAGTCGGCCAGCGCCACGTCGGAGGTCAGGACATCGGCGTCGTACGGCGACAGCCCCAATTCATCGGTGTAGCGAACGCGACGTTGCGCAGGCAGCTCCGGCAGGCGATCGCGGAGCTCGGCGACCCAGGCATCGGACGGACGCAACGGCGGGAGGTCCGGCTCCGGGAAGTAGCGGTAGTCGTTGGCCTCCTCCTTGGAGCGCTGGACGATCGTCCGCCCCGCCTCCTCGTCCCAGCCGCGTGTCTCCTGGCTCAGCGCCTCCCCCGCCTCCAGTGCCGCGACATGGCGCTCGACCTCGTAGGCCATGGCGCGCTCGAGGGAGCGGAAGCTGTTGAGGTTCTTGACCTCGACCTTCGTGCCGAAGGTCGTCGAGCCCGCGGGCCGGACGCTGACGTTGCCCTCGATCCGCATGCTGCCCGCCTCCATGTCGGCGTTGGATGCACCGATGGCCCGCAGCAGCTCGCGCAGCGTCTCGCCGTAGGCCCGTGCCTGCGCGGGCGAGCGCAGGTCGGGCTCGGTCACGATCTCCATGAGCGGGATCCCGGCCCGGTTGAAGTCGACCACGCTGTAGCCGCGCCCGGCGTGCTGCATCCGCGCGGTGTCCTCCTCCAGGTGCGCGCGGGTGATGCCGATGGTCACTTCGGCTCCCTCGCTCGGCACGGGCACCACCAGCCGGCCGTTGCTCGTGAGGGGCAGGGCGTACTGGCTGATCTGGTAGCCCTTCGGCAGGTCAGGGTAGAAGTAGTTCTTGCGCTCGAAGCGGACCGCATCGGTCTCGACGTGGCAGTTGAGGGCCAGGCCGGTGAGCATGACAAGCTCGACGGCGCGGCGGTTGATGACCGGCAGCGTGCCCGGCAGGCCGAGGCAGATGGGGCAGACGCGCGTGTTGGGCTCATCCGTCCCGCCATCCGGCGGCGCGATCGGGCAGCCGCAGAACATCTTGGAGTCGGTCCGCAGCTGTGCGTGGACCTCGATGCCGATGACCGTCTCGTACTTCGTGCGCGCTTCGACCGCCATGCGGCCGATTGTACCGACGCCCACCCGCTATGCTGCGCGCCCATGAAGATCGGCGAATGGGACAACCTCGGACGGGCGCGCGCGCTGCTCCAGCGGCAGCTGGGTGACCTGAACGCGACCG
>DASTTX010000009.1:0-13429 GCA_035759945.1 Candidatus Limnocylindria bacterium
GTCCGCTCGCCGCGCCTCCGGCCGCAGCATGGTGTGCTCGATGTGACGCGCCAGGAGGCGGGGATTCACGTCATCCGCCTGGCTGCCCACGTCGGATCGAATGACTGATTCAGCCATTGGTGCGCGCCGCCTCCCGTGTGAAGTGATGCGCCGCGTTCGGGCGCAATTGGACCGTACGGCGGTGGTGGAAATCAGCGGAGCAACGCGCATGAATGTCGAGTGAACGAGCGCCGAGGGTGCGTGGCCCCCTGCGGACGGCGGCTCCCGTCAGCGAACCGGGTCGGTGGAGGCTTGCGGGACCGGTTGGCCTCCGGTCGGCGCGATGAAGCGGTAGCCGAGCCCCCGCTCCGTCCGGATATAGCGAGGCTCGTCCGAGTGGTCGCCGAGCTTCTCTCGCAGCCGCCGGACGTAGACGCGGAGATAGTCGACCTCGTCGACGTACTCGCGTCCCCAGACCTTGGCCAGCAGGGTGCCGTGAGTCAGCACGTAGCCGGCATTTCGGATCAAGTGGTAGAGCAGCTTGTACTCGGTGGGCGTCAGCTCCACCCGGCGGCCCGCCACGCGCAGCTCCTGGCGAGCGAAATCCATCTCGAGCTCGCCGGACTGGAATGACGGGACGCGCGCGGCCGGCGCGGGCATGTCCAGTCGCCGCAGGACGGCCTTGACGCGGGCAAGCAGCTCGAGGTGGTTGAAGGGCTTGGTGACGTAGTCATCGGCACCGAGCTCCAGTCCCTTCACCAGGTCGAGCGTGTCGTCGCGTGCCGTGAGCATGACGACCGGAACGTCGGAGAAGGCCCGAATCTGGCGCAGTACCTCGTAACCGTCGATGTCGGGCAGGCCGACGTCGAGGAGCACGAGGTCCGGGCGCTCATGCTCGACGAGGTCGAGCCCGCGCTCACCGGCGTCCGCCCCGAGCACCTCGACCTCCCGCCATTGAAGGGTGAAGCCGAGGCGCACCGACTCGATCACGTCGGGCGCATCGTCGATGACGAGAATCCTCATGTGTCGTGGCCCTCCGGACCGCGAGCGGGAACGATGAGGCGGAAGGTGCTGCCCCGTCCGACCTCCGAGTCGACCTCCACCCGGCCGCCGTGTGCGTGGGCGGTGGACAGCACAATCGGGAGTCCGAGGCCGCTTCCAGCGGCGGTCGCATCGGGCGAGCTGACGTAGAACCGCTCGAAGAGCCGTGCCTGCTCAGCGGGTGCGATCCCGGGGCCGTTGTCGGCGACCTCCCACTCCACTTCACCGTCCCCATCCCTGGCCGCCACCTTGAGCCGCAACTCGGCGCCGGCGGGCGAGAACTTGTGCGCGTTGGACAGGAGGTTGAGGATGGCGCGCTCGACGCGGCGGTGATCGGCGAAGACCCAGACAGGCTGCGCCGGGAGCGACTGGATGAGGCGCTGGCCCTTCGCATCCAGCAGCGGTGTGAGCTCGACCTCTATCTCCTGGCCGAGCTCACGCGCATCGAAGCGGCGGAGCTGGAGCCGAAGCTGACCGGACCGGAAACGGGCCAGCTCCAGGGCGCTGTCGGCCAGCCTCTGGAGCTGCTCGGCATTGCGTTCGACGGTCTCGAGGAGCTGGTGTCTCTGCGCCGGCTCTGCGCGCGTGTTCGGATCGAGGAGCAGGCCGACCGCCGTTCGGATGGCGGTCAGGGGGGTCCGGAGCTCGTGCGCGACGGTCGTGAAGAGGTCACCCCGCAGCCGCTCGAGCTCTTCGAGACGGAAGGCCAGCTCGCCGCCCTGGCTGACCCCGGCGTCGACGATGTGGTCGCCCAGCAGCGTTCGTACCCAGCGCTGCTCCGATGCGGTGGCCTCGGCGACCATGGCAAGGCCGAGATCCGCAAGCTCGGCCAGCAGCTGCGAGCAACGTTCAGGCGTGACCGTGGCCCCCTCGGCCAGGAACCTGCCTGCCAGGTCGCTGGGTGACGTGGGGGCAGTGAGAAGTCCAAGCGCCGCCCAGGCGAGGCCGCGGGAATGCATCGCCGCGCGCAGCTCCATCGTGGCGTCAGCATACGCGGCACCGCTGCGAGATCCGTCGCCGGAAAGCATTCAGTGATGCACGTGCTTCGGGTGGCTCGCGAGAACCTCGAGCAGGACCTGCGCCTCGTTATGGTCGACATCACGTGCGCCGAAGAGGAGCGTCACGGCCCCATGGTGCTGCTCGATGTCGGACATCAGGTCGAGCAGCTCGCCATGTGCGGCGAGCTCCTCGCGATAACGCTCCCGAAACTCGGGCCAGCGCTCCACCCGGTGCTCGTACCACGTGCGCAGCGCCGAGCTGGGTGCCACGTCCCGCAGCCAGAGGTCGACATCGGCCTTCTCCTGGCTGATGCCTCGCGGCCAGAGCCGATCCACCAGGATCCGATAGCCATCCTCTGCCCCGGGCGGGTCGTACGCGCGCGCGACCTTGATCGTCATGCGCTGACCGCGACGGGGAGCTTCGCCGCCACCATGCCGATCAGGTCGGCCACCCGGCAGCTGAACCCCCACTCGTTGTCGTACCAGGCAATCACCTTGACCATGGTCCCGCCGATCACCATCGTCATCGCCGAGTCGACGATCGACGAGCGGCTGTCGCCACGGAAGTCGGAGGAGACGAGCGGTTCGTCGGACACGCCGAGAATCCCATCCATCGGTCCGGCCGCAGCGGCACGGAAGGCGGCGTTCAGCTCGTCGACCGTCGTGGATCGCGACACGTCCGCGGTGAAGTCCACGACGCTGACGCTCGGCGTCGGGACCCGCAGGCTGAACCCGTCGAACTTGCCCTCCAGCTCCGGCATCACCACGCCCAGCGATCGGGTGGCGCCGCTGGTGGTGGGAACGATGTTCTGGCCGGCGCCCCGGGCGCGTCGGGGGTCCTTGTGCGCAGTGTCGAGCAGCCGCTGGCTGGTCGTGTAGCTGTGAACCGTGTTCATCATGCCGCGCTCGATGCCGAGAAGGTCGTGCACGACCTTGACCGCCGGCACGAGGCAGTTGGTGGTGCAGCTGGCGTTGCTGATGACGTCATGCGCCTCCGGGTCGTAGGCGTCGCCGTTGACGCCCAGCACGATGGTCACGTCGGCGCCGCTGGCGGGCGCGCTGACGATCACCTTGCGGGCCCCGGCGACGAGGTGCGCCCGCGGCTTGTCGCCGTCGCGGAACTTGCCGGTCGACTCCAGCACCACGTCGACGCCGAGCTCGCCCCACGGCAGGAGGGCCGGGTCCTTCTGCTGGAGGACCTTGATCTCGTGCCCATCGACCTGGAGCGCATCACCGCGCAGCTGGACGCTGCCGGCATAGGCCCCGTACGTGGAGTCGTGCTTGAAGAGGAGCGCATTCATCGCCGGATCGGCGAGGTCGTTGACGGCAACCACCTCTACCCCCGGCGTGCGCTCGATGAGCGCCCTCAATGACTGCCGGCCGATGCGGCCGAACCCGTTGATCCCGATGCGTGTGGCCATGCTCAGGCCTCCTTTCCTGCGAATGCCGGCTCGCCGGCAGGAGCCGGCTCCCGGGGAACGTCAACCATCAGTCGACGGGCGGCCGCGGCGATGGCCCGCGCGTCGATGCGGGCATCGGCCAGTTGCTCCTCCGGCGTCGCCGAGCCCGGCATGCCGGTGACGCCGAGCTGCAGGACGCGCGCTGTTGCACCCTCACCCGCCAGGGCGGTCAGGACGGATTCGCCCAGCCCGCCCTGGGGCCGATGATCCTCGGCGGTGACGATGCGCCCGGTATCGCGCGCAGCGGCGGCGAGCGTCGCCGAGTCGATGGGCTTGATGGAATACAGGTCGATCACGCGAGCCGCGATCCCGTCGACCGTGAGGAGGTCGGCCGCCTTCAGCGCCTCGTGCAGCGTGACGCCGGCGCCGATCAGCGTCACGTCATCGGCGCCGGTCGAGCGCAGCACCCTGCTGCCGCCGATCGGGAACGAGTCGTCGGGCTCGTAGATGACCGGTGTCGCGCCCCGCGTGGTGCGCATGTACACGACGCCCGCGCGATCGGCCATGGCCAGCACCAGCTGTGCAGCCTGGTTGGCGTCGGACGGGTACAGCACCGTGCTGCCCCACACCGTCCGCATCGACGCGATGTCCTCGAGGGCCATCTGGCTCGGCCCATCGGTTCCGATGTTGACGCCCGCGTGCGATCCGCTCAGGCGAACGTTGGCGCGGCTCACGGCCGCCATGCGGATGAAGTCGAAGGCGCGGCTCCAGAATGCGCCGAAGGTCGCCGCGAACGGGACCCACCCCCGCACCTGGAGGCCCACGGCTGCCGCGACCAGCTGGTTCTCGGCGATGTACATCTCGAAGAAGCGGTCGGGCAGCGCTGCCGCGAACAGGTCGGTGTAGGTCGAGTTGCCGACGTCGCCGTCGAGCGCGACCACGTCGCCCCGGGCGCGGCCGATCGCGACCACCGCCTCGGCGAATGCGCGCCGGGTGGCCTCGGTCGATCCGACGGCATAGCGCGGAAGGTCGAGCGTGCCGAGCTCGAAGGCGTGAGGCCCGCGATCGCCCTCGGGCCGATGCACCTCGACGGTGATCCGCTCGTGGGTGTCCGCGCCCAGCTCCGCGAGGGCGGCGTCGGCGTCCACCAGCGCCTTGCCGTGCATGCCGAGGTGGTCCGCCACGGCCCTGACGCCGCTGCCCTTCACGGTGCGCGCGACGATGGCCGTCGGGCGGTCGGTGGTGGCGGTGGCGCGCGCATAGGCGGCGTCGATGGCGTCGACGTCATGGCCATCGACCTCGATGGCCTGCCATCCGAACGCCTCCAGGCGTCGAGAGTAGGCGTCGAGGTCCCAGCCGTGCATCGTCTCGCCGCTCTGCCCGAGCCGGTTGACATCGACGATGACGGTGAGGTTGTCGAGTCCGGCGAAGCCGGCGTACTGGAACGCCTCCCACATCGAGCCCTCGGCCATCTCGCCGTCGCCGGCGAGGACCCAGACGCGATAGGGCATCCGGTCGAGGCGCTTGCCGGCGAGCGCGATCCCGACGGCGATCGGAAGGCCCTGGCCCAGGGAGCCGGTGGCGACGTCGACCCATGGCAGGGCCGGGGTCGGATGGCCCTGGAAGTCGCTGCCGCGCTTGCGGTAGGAGAGGAGGGCGGCGTCGTCGATCGCTCCCGCCGCGCGGTAGATCGAGTAGAGCAGCGGCGACGCGTGGCCCTTGCTGAAGATGAGATGGTCGTTGCGCGGGTCGGACGGGTCGTCGAAGTCGTACCGCAGATGGCCGTCGACCAGCACCGCCATCAGGTCGGCCGCCGACATGGACGAGGTCGGATGGCCCGAACCCGCCGCCGAGCTGGCGCGGATGGAGTCGATCCGGAGCTGCCGCCCGAGATCCTCCCAGGCGTTGTGGGTATTCACTCGCTGTTTCCTTCCTTTCCGCGCAGCCCTGCGCGAGGCGGGGGTAGGCTGCGGAGGTGCAATCCATTGAGCTGACGGTCAAGAACCCGAGCGGCCTCCACGCACGCCCGGCCAGCCTCTTCAGCGCCGCGGCGGCGGGCTTCACCTCGAGCGTCACGGTCGAGAACCTGACGCGCGGCAAGGGCCCGGTCGATGCGAAGTCGACGCTCCTGCTGCTGACGGCCGGCGTCTCGGCCGGCCACGAGGTGCGCCTGGTGGCCGATGGCGCCGACGAGGAGGCCGCCATCGACGCGCTGGTGGAGCTGATCGAGTCCGGGATCGGAGAGCCACCGGGCGCATAGCCGTCGGGTGCCGGTGGTCACGCGCCCACCGCGGTCCCGAGCATGGCGTCGAATCGAGCGCGGGCATCCTCCGCCGACGGGTCATCCAGTGCGGCGGCGGCCGCCGCCTCCAGGTCGGCCAGGGCCGCGCCGCGGATGGCACGCCGGACCGCCGGCAGGCTCGACGCGGCCATGCTCAACGAGCGGAGGCCGAGCCCGGTGAGCGCCAGTGCCGAGGCGGGATCCCCCGCCATCTCCCCGCACACGGACAGGTCGATGCCGGCGCGACGGCTGGCCTCGACGGCCAGCCGGATCAGTCGCAGGACGGCCGGATGGAGCGCGTCGCGGTACCTCGCCAACCGGGCGTTGCCGCGATCCGCGGCCAGTGCGTACTGGGCGAGGTCGTTGGTGCCGAGGCTGGCGAAGGCGATGCGGTCGAAGAATGTGTCGGCCACCAGGACCGATGACGGGATCTCGAGCATCACGCCCAGGCTGACCTCGCCGATCTGCCGGCCGTCGGCCGAAAGCTCGTCCTGCGCCCGCTTCGCGAGCGCCAGCAGCAGGTCCGCGTCGCGGCCGTCGGCCACCATCGGCCCCATCACCTTCACCGGGCCGGCCGTCGATGCGCGATACAGCGCGCGGAGCTGAGTGACGAAGAGGTCGGGATTCGAATCGGCGATCCGCAGGGCGCGAACCCCAAGGAACGGGTTCGCCTCCGGCTCGATGGGCAGATACGGAATCTGCTTGTCGCCACCCACGTCGAGGAGCCTGATCGTCACCGGGTGCGGGGCGAACTCGCGGATCGCCTGCTGGTAGGCCACCGCCTGCTCGTCCTCGGATGGGGCGGATGCCCGTTCCAGGAAGAGGAACTCGGTGCGGAACAGGCCGACCCCTCGAGCGCCGAGGGCCAGGGCGGCCTGTCCCTCTTCCGGGGCGCCGATATTGGCGAGGAGCGCCACCTCGGTGCGGTCGACGGTGCGGGCCGGAAGCGCGGCCTCCTGCACGTCGCTCTCGTGGCGCCGGCGCTGCGCGAGCGAACCAGCCTCGAAGCGCGCGAGCGTCGACGGATCGGGGTCGAGCACCACGTCACCAGTGCCGCCATCGATGGCAAGCGCCTCCCCCCGGCCGTCGCTGTCGAGCTGCGAGAGGAGCCGGTCGACTCCGACCACGGCAGGAATGCCATAGGCGCGCGCCAGGATCGCAGCGTGGGCGGTTGCCGACGAGCCCTGCAGGGCGATGCCCAGCAGGAGGTCGCGCGGCAGGGTCGCGGTGACCGAAGGCGGCAGATCCTGCGCCACCACGATCGTGGGCCGCTCGAGCGTTGCCGGCGCCGGGCCGCCACGACCGGCGAGATGCGCGGCGATCCGGCGTGTGACGTCCATGACATCCTCGGCGCGGGCCGCGAGCAGCTCGTCGTCCAGCGAGCGCAGCTGCTCGGCGAAGGCGCGTCCCGCGGCCATGATGGCGGCGATCGCGTCGTCTGGCCCCGCTTCGATGCGCCCCTGCGCCAACGACAGCAGCGCCGGATCGCGCGCGATGCTGGCCTGGGCCTTGAAGATCTCGCCCTCGTCGGGGTGCCCGTCGGCGGCGACGCGTTCGGCCAGGGCATCGAGGGCCGCGGCGGCGGCCTCGCAGGCTCGGCCCAGGCGCTCCAGCTCGGCCGGCCGGGCATCGGGAGCGACCTGTCCCTCGCTCGGCTCCTCCGTCGGGGCAAGGACGATGTACGGTCCGTGCACGATGCCCGGAGCCGCAGCCACGCCGTGCATGCGCCTCATCGGCCGACCATGGGGTGACACACGCCCGACTCGAGCAGGTCGCCGAGCGCCTTCAGGGCGGCAGCCTCGTCGGGCCCGTCGGCCTCGACGCGCACGCGGTCCCCGGCGCGGATGCCGGAGCTGATGAGGGCCAGCATGGCGCGAGCGTCCACCGGCGCGGCCGCGCCATCCAGGCTGGTGAGCGAGACGTCGGCCGTCAGGCCCTTCAGGCTCTCCTGGATACGGCGCGCCGAGCGCGGATGCAGCCCGTATCGATCTCGAAAGACGACCTCTCTGCTGATCACGTCTGGCTCCTCATTCCGGATGCGGTGCCCGCGAGTCCCTGCGCCGCACTCGACGGCGCAGGGACGTTGGGCCTGGGGCGAGCTACGCCGACACGGGCGCGACCTGCGCCGCTGCCTCATCGCTCGGAAGGTGCGACTCGCCGCCCGGAATCCAGCCGGTGTCGACGAAGCGCTTCTGCCACCAGATCGCAAGGGCCAGAAGAGCGCCACACAGGACCACGATCCCGACCGCGGCGACCACGCCCTCGATGCGGGCGATGTTGCCGACCAGGAACCCGAACCACTGGAAGTCGGCGTCCCCGAAGGTCGTGTTCTGGAAGCCGATGGCACCCATGATCGGCACCAGGAACGCGGCGAAGAGGGTGATGATCAGGCCGTTCACGAGCCCGCCCGCCACGGCCCCACGCCGTCCGCCGGTCGCGTTGCCGAACACGCCCGCGGTTCCTCCGGTGAAGAAGTGCGGGATCATGCCGGGCAGGATGAGCGGGATGGCCATGGCCGCCCCCAGCCATGCCCACAGGATGCCGAAGCCGATGAGGCCGCCGGCAACGCTGGCCAGGAAGCCGACCAGCACCGCATTGGGCGCGTAGGTGAAGGTGATCGGGCAGTCGAGCGCGGGCAGGGCGCCGGGGATGATGCGCTCGGCGATGCCCGCGAAGGCGGGAACGATCTCGCCGAGGATGGTGCGGACGCCCAGGAGGATGACGGCGACGCCACCGCCGAAGATGAGCGCCTGGTTGAACATGGTGGTGGCGAAGCCGAGCACGCCGCCAGACGCCCCGGCAGCCGACCCACCCATGGCGTCCCCGACGGTGGTGAGCGCCGCAGCCTCTCCGAGCCGCAGGATGGCGGCCGTGGCCAGGATGAGATAGATCAGGATCATGGCGACCGCGGTGCCGACCATCGGATCGCGCAGGAAGCGCAGGCTCTGCGGGAACTCCATCTCCTCGGTGCTCTTCGAGCCCCGACCGACGACCTGCCCCGCGAAACCGGCGGCGATGTACCCGAGCGTCCCGAAGTGGCCGATGGCCACCGCCTCGTTGCCGGTGACCTTCTTCATCCACGGATGGGCGAAGGCCGGCATGATGACCATCATCGTGGCCAGGCCGAGCGCGGCGACCGCGATCATGAGCGTGGTGTCGACGTTGGCGTTGTAGAGCACCACCGTCAGCACGGTCGCCATGAAGAGCATGTGATGGCCGGTCAGGAAGACATAGCGCAGCGGCGTCAGCCGCGCGATGAGCAGCGAGAGCAGGACGCCGACGAACATCGCCAGGGCGACGTTCTGCGCGACGTCAGGGATGTTGGCGACGATGGCGGTGATCGCCTCGTTCGTCGGGACCACGCCCTCGACGCCAAACGACCCGGTGATGAGCGCGCCGAGCGGGTTGAGTGCGCCGATGACGGCGCCGGCGCCGATGCCCAGGATGATGAAGCCGAGGGTGGCCTTGAGGGCACCGCCGATGATGTCGCCGAGGCTCTTGCGCGACGCGATCAGCGCGATCGCGGTCATCAGCCCGACGAGGTAGGCCGGGACGCCGAAGACGTCCTTGGCGATCCAGTTGATGATGTAGCTCAGTTGGTCCACGGGAACTCCACCTTCCATTGGCTGGCCGCGTCCGAGCGGCCGGTTGTTATTCGAGTGCCGCCTTGAGCTTGTCGACCATCTCTCGCAGGTCGATGAAGTTCGAGATGGTCACGACCTTGGGCTTGACGCTCCCCAGCTGCTCAGCCAGCTCGTTGGACGTGAGGATGAGATCGGCCTTCGGAGCGAGCGCGCGCGCCGTACCGATGTCGGCGACCTCCAGGTCTGCCGTGAGTCCGAGCTCCTTGAGCGCCTTCTCGGCCTGCATGCGCAGGACGAGGGCACTTCCGAGCCCCATGCCACATACGGCCAGGATCTTCACGTCGGTATTCCCTCCGTTGCTGCTGCGGCCTGCTCTTCCTCGAAGCGGGCGACCATGTGTCGAACCTGGTCAGGCGTTTCGGCCGCGATGAGCGCCTCGAGGCGCGCGGGATCGGCCAGGAACTCGGCGAGCGTTGACAGGGCGGTCACGTGGGCCTCCTCGTCGAGGGCGGCCAGGCCGACGACGAGCCGCACCGGGTCGTTCTGGGGGTGACCGAAGGCGACGGGCTGGCGCAGCGTGACGATGCTGATGCCGGCGCGCAGGACGGCCGGTGACGGCCGAGAGTGGGCCAGTGCGATGCCCGGCGCGATGACCATGTACGGGCCGAGCTCCTCGACCGCGGCGATCATCTCGTCGGTGTAGGCGGCGCGGGTCGCGCCGCCCTGGACCAGCCGGTCACCGGCAGCCCGCACCGCGGCGCGCCAATCGGGCGCCTCGGCGCCGATGGTGATGGCATCGGCGGCCAGCAGGTCGGATAGCCTGGGACCCGCGCTCGGCGTCGCATCAGCCATCGACGTGGCCTCGATGACGACGCAGGAACGACGCGATCATCCCGGCCGCCCTGATGAGCATCGCGTGGAGCTGGACGAGGATCGGCGTCATGGCGCGCGCCTACGATCGGCCGGGAGCCGCAACGGCCGCCTCGGCGCTGCGCTGCGCCGCCGCCCAGTCGCTGCGGAACGTGCCGATGCCGGCCTCTGTGAGAGGGTGTCCGACCATTTGCCGCAGCACCTTGAGGGGCACCGTGGCGATGTGGCAGCCGGCAAGGGCCGCCTCGGTGACGTGGCGCGGGTGCCGAATCGAGGCCGCCAGCACCTCCGCCTCGATGCCGTGGAGCCGCACGATGTCGGCGAGCACGCGGACGACCTCCATGCCGTCCTCGTTGATGTCGTCGAGCCGGCCGACGAAGGGAGACAGCAGTGACGCCCCCGCCCTGGCGGCCAGGAGGCCCTGGTTGGCGCTGAAGATGAGGGTGCAGTTGGTCTTGATGCCCTCATCGGCGAGGCGAGCGATCGCCTCGAGGCCGGCCTCGCTCATCGGCACCTTCACCACGATGTTCGGCGCGAGCTTGGCGAAATGGCGGCCCTCGGTGAGCATGCCCTCGACGTCATCGGCGACGACCTCGGCGCTCACCGGCCCGGAGGTCAGCGTGCAGATCTCGGTCAGCACCTCGTCATAGCTGCCGCCCACCTTGGCGAACAGGCTGGGATTGGTGGTGACGCCGGCGAGCACGCCCCAGCGCGCGGCGATGCGGATCTCGTCGATGTCAGCGGTGTCGAGAAACAGTTTCATGAGCTACCTCACTTCCGCGAAGAGCTCGTCTCCGCGTACCTCTACGGCCCACGAGCGAACCGGGCTCTGGGCAGGCCCGCGCAGCACCGCGCCGGAGGTGACGTCGAACTGGCTGCCATGGCAGGCGCACGTGACCGTGGTGCCCTCGAGCCGGCCGTTGGCCAGCGAGCAGCGCAGGTGGGTGCACGTGTCATCGATGCCGTAGAGGCCGCCGGCCGTCCTGGAGACGTTGACCTTCGATCCGTCGACATCGAATACGCGCATGGTGCCTTCGCCGACCTCGGCGACCTGACCGATCCGGATGAACACGAAATCACCTCGTTCATTCCTCGGCATGGGCTGTGTCCGAGGCTCGTGCTCAACCTACGCGCGCCGCCGAGCGGCTCAACCGAACGTAGATAGACGAAACGTGAAAAACCGGCACGTGAGCGTGGCCGCGCACCGGACGGTACGATAGGGGCGACATGCAGCAGCCGATCCACGACATCTTCGACCAGTTCAAGCAGCAGCTCCCGGATATCGATCCGGTCGAGACGCAGGAGTGGATCGAATCACTCGATGCGGTGGTTGCCGATGGCGGGGCGGATCGGGCCCGCTTCATCCTGTATCGGCTCCTCAAGCGCGCGCGGCAGCTCCAGGTCGGCCTGCCGGCGCTGACGCAGACCCGCTACATCAACACCATCAGCCCCGAGCAGGAGCCCTACTTCCCCGGCGACGAGGCGATGGAGCTGCGCATCCGGCGCATGATCCGCTGGAACGCGCTGGCCATGGTGCTGCGCGCGAACACCCGCTTCGAGGGCATCGGCGGCCACCTCTCGACCTATGCCTCGGCCGCCAGTCTGTACGAGGTGGGCTTCAACCACTTCTTCCGCGGCTCCGATGACGGCCATGGCGACCAGGTCTACTTCCAGGGCCATGCCGCGCCCGGCATCTATGCCCGCGCCTTCCTCGAGGGCCGCTTGACCGAGGAGAACCTCGACCACTTCCGGCGCGAGGCGCTGACCCCCGAGCTGGGCCTGTCGAGCTATCCGCACCCGCGGCTGATGCCGGACTTCTGGCAGTTCCCGACCGTCAGCATGGGCCTCGGGCCGATGGCCGCCATCTACCAGGCGCGCTTCAACCGCTACCTGGCCGCGCGAGGCATCGCCGATACGGGCAGCTCGCGCGTGTGGGGCTTCCTCGGCGACGGCGAGATGGACGAGCCGGAGTCGATCGGCGCGCTCGGGCTGGCGGCGCGCGAGGGCCTCGACAACCTCACCTTCGTGGTCAACTGCAACCTCCAGCGCCTCGACGGCCCGGTGCGCGGCAACGGCAAGATCATCCAGGAGCTGGAGTCGGTCTTCCGCGGCGCCGGCTGGAACGTCATCAAGGTCATCTGGGCCCGCGAGTGGGACGACCTCCTGGCGCGCGACAAGGACGGCGTCCTCCTCAACCGCATGAACGAGACGCTCGACGGCGACTACCAGCGCATGGCGGTCAGCGACGGCGCCACCATCCGCGAGCAGTTCTTCGGCGGCGACCCACGCCTCCAGGCGCTGGTCGAGCACCTCTCCGACGACGACCTCGCGAAGCTGCGTCGCGGCGGCCACGACTACCGCAAGGTGTACGCGGCCTACGCCGCCGCGGTGGCCCATACCGGCACGCCAACCGTCATCCTGGCCAAGACGATCAAGGGCTGGACGCTCGGCCCGGGCATCGAGGGTCGCAACGTGACCCACCAGGCCAAGAAGCTCACCGCCGATGAGCTCAAGGTCTTCCGCGACCGCCTGGAGCTGCCGATCCCCGACGACAAGCTCAAGGAAGCGCCGTATTACCACCCTGGCCCGGACTCGCCGGAGATCCAGTACATGCTCGAGCGCCGAGCCGCGCTGGGCGGCGTGCTGCCCAAGCGCCGATACGTCACGAAGCCGCTGCCGGCGGCGAAGGACACCGCCTTCAGCGAGTTCTTCGCGGGCTCGGAGCGGGCGGCCAGCACGACCATGGCCTTCAGCCGCCTGATCCGAAACCTCGTGCGCGACGAGCAGATCGGCCGGCGCGTCGTCCCGATCATCCCCGACGAGGCCCGCACCTTCGGCATGGACCCGCTGTTCAAGGAGGTCGGGATCTACAACCCGCTCGGCCAGAACTACACGCCGGTCGACAAGGAGCTCCTGCTCAGCTACATCGAGAAGACCGATGGCCAGGTGCTGGAGGAGGGCATCACCGAGGCCGGCTCGACCGCTTCCTTCCAGGCCGCCGCGACCGCCTACGCCACCTGGAGCGAGCCGGTCGTCCCGTTCTACACCTTCTACTCGATGTTCGGCTTCCAGCGCACCGGCGACCAGATCTGGGCACTTGGCGACGCCCGTGGCCGGGGATTCATGATGGCCGCCACCGCCGGGCGCACCACGCTGACCGGCGAGGGCCTCCAGCACACCGACGGGCACTCGCACGTGCTCGCATCAACCGTCCCGAACATCCTCGCCTACGACCCGGCGTACGCCTACGAGCTGGCGATCATCGTGCGCGAGGGC
>DASTTX010000010.1:0-3424 GCA_035759945.1 Candidatus Limnocylindria bacterium
CCGTTCGGCACTGTCGCCCGTGGCCTGACGCCTCCCGACCCGAGCTGGCACAAGTGGGTGGGCCCCTTCGCACACGCGACAACCTACGCAGCGCGGACGACCGTGCCGATCACCCAGGCGGTCGGCGATGAAGTGTTGACGGTCACGGTGCCGGTCTCCCTGTCCGGTACCGGTGCTGGCAACGCCGCGGTCGCCACGGTCACCATGACGATGACGCCTCAGGACCGATTCTTCTCATGGATCCCGGTCGGGCAGTACGGTTCTCTCGGGAACAGCGCGTGGGAGCTCGTCGGAGATCCCACCGTTTCTGACCCGTCCATGGTCACGACCTGGACCTTCCGCTCGACGGCCCCCCTGATCCGCGGTGCGGCCTACGACCCCATCGTCATCTCGTTCGACGTCGGGAATAACAGCATCATCGACGCTGTCTACGACTTCGGCCGCCCGCACACCGCCACCGTGTCGGTCACGGCGGACGGCTACGCGACCGGCACCGGCTCGGGGTGGTACCTGCCCGGACAGTGACGGAATCCGGACGACCGATAACGAACCGGCGGCGAGCCCGGCCCGAAGCAAACGCCTCGGCCGGGCTCGCGGCGCGATCCGCCAATGCCGGCGTCATGCATCCGCGGACGCGCGTCTGGTGGCGGCCAAGAAGATAGCCCGACCTGACATCAGATCGGGCCCGCAGATGAGTGCTGGTACCGCATACCGGATTCGAACCGGTGATCTCCGCCTTGAGAGGGCGGTGTCCTAGGCCTCTAGACGAATGCGGCACCGTCGTCCGAAGACGTGCTCAGAGGATACCAAGAGCCTCCCAACGGATCAAACCCCCGACGGGCCGATTCGTCGGTCGATTCGCGCCGGAAGGCCCGGACGTGCAGGGAGCCTAGCGTCGCGCCCCGACGGGCAGTGCCGCGGCCGCCATGGCGTGCCGACGCTCCTCGAGCCAGCCGAGGACGCTCTGCGCGACCTCCGGCCAGGTGTGCTCCCCCATCACCAGCCCGAAGTGCGTGGCCGACGGGAAGTACTCGTATCCGGCGCCCAGCAGATCGGCCGTGCGGCGCGCCTCGGTCGGATGGATGACGTCGTCCATGCCGGCGCCGATGACCAGGCTGGGCGTGTCCATCAGTCCGGACGGGTCGATCGGGATGCCGAGCATCCGCTCCCGGCGAGCCAGGCCCGACTCGCGGGCACCGTCCAGCAGCTCCGTCATCTTCTCGATGTCCTGGTCGTCCATGTCGGGCATCCGCTCACGCAGCTCCTCGCGTGAGCCGGTCCAGCCCCACCACGCGGCGTCGTAGACCGCCGGCACGGCCTTCAGCTCGTGCTCGTCCGGACGCCTCGGAAGCGCAGCCGCCGGTGGCGACGGCGCGAGCAGCACCATCCCCAGGACGGGATTCCGCTCGGCATACATGAGGCCCGCCAGCGCACCGATCCCCCAGCCGATGATCACGGCCGGTCGGCCGAGATGGCGCATCGCGACGCCGACGTCATCGGCATAGTCGCGCATCGACGTCTCGGACAGATCGGCCATGTCGCTAGTGAAGTGGCCGCGCAGGTTGACCGCGTGCGCCTCCCAGCCGCGCTCCGCCAGGAAGGCCGCGAACTCGGTCCACAGCCACGACCCGGTGAGGGCACCATGGACCAGGAGCAATGGCGGCTTGCGCGAGCGCCGCTCGGGCTGATGGGTCTCGACGTGGATGCCCTCCGGCTCGATGAAGACCTCGTCGCGCTTGATCGCCTGCACCATCGGTGGTTCGTCAGTCCTCCCAGGAGTCGGAGACGGGGTTGAAGACCATGCCGGTCAGCAGCTTGGGATAGAAGTAGGTCGACTTCTGCGGCATGACGTCCCCGGCGCTGGCCACCTCGGCAAGCTGGTCGAGCCGCGTGGGACGCACGAGGATCGCCGCCGTCACCTCGCCGCGGGCCACGCGCTCGCGCGCATCGGCCTCGCTCCTAGTGTAGGCGAGCCGGTTTCCTCCGGCGACATCGGCCTCGGAGATGCCCAGCCGGTCGCCAAGGATGCTCGTATGCAGCGCCGCCAGGTCGAGCGAGCGAACGGCACGGCTCATCGCCTCCCGCCGCAGCCTGGCACCGAGGCCATCGACGTCGCCGACCAGCAGGTAGCCCTCATCCTCCGGCAGCACCAGCCCGAAGACCGGCTCATCGCCGAATCGTCGGTCGGCCAGTGCCGCCTCCAGCTCACGCGGCGCGACCGGAATGGCCTGCCACAGGGCATCGTCGCCCGCCACCAGCGCGCGCAGCGCATCGGCGTCGCCGTTGGTCAGGAGCCGATGGGTTGGCAGGATCTCCATCTCGGTCAGCTCGGCGTTGACGACCATCATCATGATCCAGTCGGCCGCGAGCGCGCCGGGTGGCGCATCGGCAAAGCGCGGGTCCGAGCGAACCTCTTCCTGGTAGGCAAGCGCAGTCTCGTACCGATGGTGGCCGTCGGCGATGTAGAGCGTCTGCCGTCCGAGGTAGCCGATGAGCCGGTCGTCGGCCTCGATCGCGGTGAGCTGGTGGAGCAGCCCGTCGTCGTCGCGCGCCCGCCACTCGTCGCTCCAGGCGCGGCCCATCACGTGGTTGTAGCGCTCGGAGCGGTCAAAGTAGACGGCCAGAATCGGGCTGAGCTGCGTCCCGGTTGCACGGAGCAGCCCCAGCCGATCCTGCTTCGGTCCGGGCATGGTGTGCTCGTGCGGCCGGATCGCGTCTCCCCACGGCTCGACGAGCACCCGCACCACGATGCCCTCCACCGTGAGCTCATCGCGGTTGGCGGACGTCGCGTGCCGGTAGTAGTAGGCCGATGGCTCGTCACGGCGCGTGAGCGTGCCTTCGGCCAGCCAGGCCATCAGGGTCTCCGCGGCCGCCGCATGCGGATCCGGTTCGGCGCTGTACTCGAGCCGGACGGCGTTGTGCGCGTTGCGGGCGAGCAGCGCCGCACGCTCTGCGTCGCCGATGACGTCGTACGGCGGGCAGGCGAGGTCGGTGATGTCCGCCAGTCGTGGCGGCGGTGCCTCGGCATCCTCGGGCAGCGCAACGCGAGCCGGCACGGTGGTGGCACCGAATCGGTCGAGGGAGTAGTGCAGGCCGCGAAACGGCGCGACGCGAGGCATCGGTCACAGGATAGTCGCGGGCGCTCACCTGACAGCACCACCACATTCACACCGCGGCTGCACGCGGCGCGCTTCGGCGGCTCACCGCGCATTCGGAGCGCCGAACTTCACAGCGCAAGCGACATTTCGGAGATCCGAACGTTCAACTCAAGCCAAGGACGCGGACCGCCTGCTCGCGCACCTCCGTGCGGCGATCGTTTGCCACGCGCTCGAGCAGCGGCCGCGCCGAATCGGGCACGCCGGCATTCGCCAGCGCGGCGATGGCGTTGCGCAGGAGCCGATGCCGCCCGGCGCGCGTCAGCGCC
>DASTTX010000011.1:0-36299 GCA_035759945.1 Candidatus Limnocylindria bacterium
CCTCCCCGCGCTGGAGCGGAAGGCGGATGCCGCACTCCAGGCAGCCGTCGCCGGAGGCAAGCCCGACTCGCTGCGCGTGGCCGTCTGGCTGGATGCCGATCCGGCCGCGGCCGAGGCCGCGGTGCGCGACGCACATCCGGAGATCACCTGGGTCGCCGGCCGGCCAATGGCCGAATCGATCGAGCAGGTCCGCGCCCTGCGCGCCGAGCTGTGGGAGGCGCGGCGCGCGACCTACGAGGCGGCCGCCAACGCGTTCCGTCCGGAGGTGGAGGCCGCCGGCGGCGGCGTCGGCTACGCCAGCACCTCCGCCCCGCTCGTGTTCCTGGACGTGCCCGCCCCGGCGGTGGCGGGGCTCGCCGCGCGCGCCGACGTCCTGAGCCTGGGCCTCGAGGAGCAATGGGAGGCGCAGATGTCGTCCGCCGGCCCGGCGATCGGCGCCGATTGGACGGGCGACGGCGGCGACCAGGGCAGCGGCGTCCGTGTCGGCATCGTGGAGTACCACAACGTCTCGAACTCGGGCGACCTGGCGGGCAAGGTCGCCGCCAGCTATTCGACCAGCGGAACGACCGTCGTCGGCGGGCATCCCACCTGGGTCGCAGGTGCGATCGCCAGCCAGAACGGGACGTACCGCGGCGTCGCTCCCGGCGCGGTCATCGTCTCGGCCGGCACCGGTGGCTACACGCCGAGCCTGGCCTACGACCGGGCCATCATCGCCGCCGCGGACTGGGCCGTTGCGCCGGGCGGCGGGAACGCCGACATCCTCAACGCCAGCATCGGCCAGGACACCGCGCAGGGCGCGGAGGAGGCACGTCGCTACTTCGACTCGATCGGCTGGGAGGGCAACCGGCTCGTCGTCGCCTCGTCCGGAAACTTCACCACGTTCGGCAACTGGAACGTCGTCTCGCCGGGCACCGGATACAACGTGCTGACCGTCGGCGGCATCGACGACCGCAACTCCGGCGGCACCGCCGACGACATCCTGTGGTATCGGCCGGGCGTCAACGGCGCGAACTACGTCGACCTGGGCGGCACGGCCTGGAACCCTCACGGCGACTACAACAAGCCGAACCTCTCCGCTCCCGCGGTGAGCGTCCGAACCGCCAACGGCATCTCGGGCGATGGCACCAGCGTGGCCAGCCCGATCGTCGCCGGCCTCGCGGCGCAGCTGCTGGCTCGTGCGCCATCGCTGGCGGTGTGGCCGGAAGGGACGCGCGCGATCCTCATGGCCGGCGCTCTTCGCCGGACGCCCATGCCCGGCGGCGGCGCGAACAACGACCACGAGGGCGTCGGAACGGCGTCGGCGGTGTGGTCGAACCGGATCCTGGTCAACGGCAACGGACCGTGGGGCGGCTACCGCATCGGCGCCGCACATCCCGGCGAGTCGATCGTGCAGGAAGTCCCGGTCGTGGCCGGCCAGCAGGTTCGGGTCGCCCTCGCATGGAGCAGCCACACCTCGGGCAGCACGAACCTGGGGAAGGCGGACGTGCTCACCGCCGATCTCGACCTGCGCGTGACCATGCCGAGCGGCGCACCGGGCCTCTCGATCAGCTACGACAACCCGTACGAGGTTGTCGACCTGACCGCGCCGGCGTCCGGGGTCATGCGGATCGAGGTCCTCCAGACGCGCTTCAACGCCGCCGAGGAGCCGTTCGGGCTGGCGTGGGCGATGACGAGCCCGTTCTCGGATGCCGCTGCGTCGCCGTTCTATACCGACATCCTGTGGATCGCGCAGCGCGCCATCACCATCGGCTGCGGAAGCGGCAGGTTCTGCCCAACCGACGCCGTGACTCGCGCCCAGATGGCCTCGTTCCTCGTCCGTGCGCTCGGGCTGCCCGGTGCGGGCACCGACTATTTCGACGACGATTCGGGCAGCCTGCATCAGGCCGACATCAATGCCCTGGCGGCGGCAGGCATCACGCTCGGCTGCGGGTGGCGCGTCTACTGCCCGGACAGGGCGGTCACGCGCGAGGAGATGGCGTCGTTCCTGGTGCGGGCACTCGGGCTCCCGGCATCCGGGACCGATTTTTTCACCGATGACTCGACCTCACCGCACCAGGCCGACATCAACGCGCTCGCCGCGAGTGGGATCACGCGCGGATGCTCCGCGACGGCGTACTGTCCCGGCACGGCAGTGAGCCGTGAGCAGATGGCGGCCTTCCTGCACCGCGCGCTCACGCGCTGATCCGGATCGCGACCTCCAGTAACGATCCGTCCTTCACGAGCCAGCCGCGAAGCGCGTCCGCGGCACCGGCCCCTGGGTCGGCCAGCGTGGCGATCAGGTGAATGGCCTCGTATCGGGCCTCGCGCACATCCGTCGGCGACGGAACGGCCGCCGACCGCGGGTGCGAATGGAAGACGGCCAGGAGCTCCTCGCCGGCCGACTCGATGGTGAAGACGATCCGGACGAGATCCTCCGAATGGATGTCATATCGCAGCGGGCTGGCGTGGCGGTTCCGTGCCGGATGGAAGCTGACCGCTCGCCGCGTCGACGGGTCACCGCCCACCAGGCCGCACGCCTCGTTCGGCAGCTCGGCTCGAGCATGCTCCAGCATCCGGGTTGCGAGATCAGCCGGGAGCACGAGGCTCGCGACCGATGCCGCGGGCGTCACGCCGAGGCGGGCGCGACGGCCGCATGCCTCGAGCGAGCTGCGGCCGATCCGCAGGTCTCGCACGCCGGGTCGCGCGGGATGGCGATCTCGTCGAATCGGGCCCCGAGCGAGTCGTAGATGAGCATCCGGCCGATCAACGGCTCGCCGACGCCGAGCAGGAGCTTCAGTGCCTCAGCAGCCTGGATGGTGCCGACGATGCCGGGCAGCACGCCGAGCACGCCCGCAACGTCGCAGTCGAGCACGAGATCGTCGGGCGGCCGGACCGGATGGAGGCACCGGTAGCAGGGCCCCTCGAACGGGACGAGCGTCGTGACCTGGCCATCCCATCGGTACACCGATCCGTGGACCACCGGCGTGCCGGCGGCGACGGCAGCATCGTTGAGCAGGTAGCGGGTGTCGAGGTTGTCGGTGCCGTCGACCACCAGGTCGTAGCCGGCGATGACATCGGCGACGTTGGCGACGCTCAGGCGCGCGTCGTGCTCGACCACGTTCGTCTCGGCGTTGAGCGCGCGCACCGCGACCGCTGCCGAGGCGACTTTGCGCATTCCGAGCCGTTCCGCGGCGTGCACGACCTGGCGCTGGAGGTTCGACTCGTCGACCACGTCGTCATCGACGATGCCGAGCGTGCCCACGCCGGACGCCGCCAGGTACAGGGCCACGGGCGAGCCGAGCCCTCCCGCACCCACGACCAGCACGCGGGCCTCGAGCAGCCGCCGCTGGCCCTCTGGGCCGACCTCGGGCAGCACGAGCTGACGGGCGTATCGACGCCGTTGGGCCTCCGTCAACGAGGTCGTCGGCTCGACCCAGGCCCCACCTTGCTCGCGCCAGCCGTCGATCGAGCCGTCGAGGTTGGCGACGTTCGTGTAGCCCAGGTCGACCAGCCACCCGGCAGCGCGTGCCGAGCGAGCACCGGCACTGCAATGCAGCAGCAATGGAGCATCGCGATCGGGGGCCACCCGGCCGATGCGCTCGACGACGTCGCCGAGCGGCAGCAGCGTCGCATCGGCGATGTGACCGTCATCCCATTCGACCGGCTCACGCACGTCGATGACCCGATAGCCGGCTCCCGCAAGCGCCACCGCCTCGGCCGCACCGACGTTGCGAACGCTCACGGCGCCGAGCCGCCGGCGTTCCCGCCGGCCAGGACGTCCGCCTCCTCGGGCCAGCCGACCGCCGCTCCGCGCACCGCGCCCTGGAGGACCTTGTACACGAGCAGCGCGCACTTCAGCCGGGCTGGGCCGATCGGCACGCCGAGGTTGGCGACGACCTCGGCCGGATCGAGGTCGCGAAGCTCACCCAGCGTCAGCCCGCGCAGGTCATCGGTCAGGATCGAGGCCGATGCCTGGCTGATGGCGCATCCCCGTCCATCGAAGGCGACATCGGTGACGCGCTCCCTGGCCTGATCGAGGCGCAGGGTCATGCTCATCTCATCGCCGCAGGTCGGGTTGGAATCGGCGAAGTGCAGGTCGTGCGGCTCGAGCACGCCCCGGTTGTGGGGTTCCCGATAGTGCTCGAGGATGAAGTCGCGGTACAGGTTGTCGTCGGTCATGCGGTGCCGAAGACCTGCTGCGTCGTGCGGATGCCGTCGACGAGGCGCTCGACGTCGTCGAGGTCGTTGTAGACGTAGAAGCTGGCGCGCGTGGTGGCCGGCAGGTCGTAGCGCAGCATGACCGGCTGAGCGCAGTGGTGGCCGGCCCGAACGGCGATTCCCTCCCTGTCGAGGATGGTGGCCACGTCGTGCGGATGGATGCCATCCACCACGAAGCCGATGACGCCCGCATGCTCGTCCGGAGAGGCCGGGCCCAGAAGGCGGACGCCGGGCATGTCCGCGAGCGACGCCCAGGCACGCTCGAACAGGAAGCGCTCGTGGGCGCGGACGCGGTCCATGCCGATGCTCTGGAGGTACGCGATGGCGGCGGCCAGCCCCATCGCCTCCGCGATGGCGGGGGTGCCGGCCTCGAACTTCCACGGCACCTCGTTCCACTCGGCGCCCTCCAGCGTGACCCGCGTGATCATGCTGCCGCCGGTCAGGAAGGGCGGCATCGCATCGAGCAGCTCGCGGCGGCCCCACAACGCGCCGATGCCCGATGGCCCGAGCATCTTGTGGCCCGACAGCGCCGCGAAGTCGACGCCGAGCGCGGTCACGTCGACCGGCATGTGGGGCACGCTCTGGGCGGCGTCCAGGACCACCAGGGCGCCTGCCTCGTGCGCCATGCGCGTGATCTCAGCCACCGGGTTGATGGTCCCGAGCGAGTTGCTGACGTGCGCGAGGGCCAACAGCTTCGGGCCGCGCGCCAGGCGCGCGCGCAGGTCGTCCAGATCCAGGCGGCCGTCATCGGTGATCGCGACGTACTCCAGCGTGGCGCCGGTTCCGCGCGCGACCTGCTGCCAGGGCACGAGATTGGCGTGGTGCTCCATCTCGGTCGAGAGCACGAGGTCGCCCGGACCGAGGTTCGCGCCACCCCAGCTCGCCGCCACCAGGTTGAGCGCCTCGGTCGCGTTGCGGACGAAGACGACCTCGCGCGGGCTGGATGCGCCGATGAACCGGGCGACGGCGGTGCGCGCAGCCTCGTAGCGCGAGTCGGCGTCGACGCTCAGCTCGTAGATGCCGCGATGGACGTTGGCGTAGTGATGGGCGTACGCATCGGCCAGGGCTTCGATGACGGCCCGTGGCTTCTGCGACGACGCCGCGGAGTCGAGATAGGCCAGCGGCCGGCCGGACGCCGTCGGACGCTCGAAGACCGGGAAGTCGGCCCGCAGTGCGGCGCCGTCGAGGAGCGGGGCGCCGACCTGCCCGACGGCCATCGAAGGCTCAGTGCGGGGCGACGGGCTCCGGGGCCGAGGCCTCGTCGCCCACGCCGTCCGGCAGACCGACCTGCTCGCGGACCCAGTCGTAGCCGTTCGCCTCGAGCTGGTGGCTGAGCTCCTCTCCGCCCGACATGACCAGCCGACCGTCGAGCAGCACGTGCACGAACTGCGGCTTCACGTAGTTCAGCATGCGCTGGTAGTGGGTGATCAGCAGCACCCCCATCTCGGGCGAGAGGGTGGCGTTGATGCCCTCGGCGACGTTGCGCAGCGCGTCGATGTCGAGGCCCGAGTCGGTCTCGTCAAGGATCGCCATGGACGGGCTGAGGACGGCCATCTGGAGCATCTCGAGGCGCTTCTTCTCGCCTCCGGAGAAGCCCTCGTTGACGTAGCGCGTGGCGAACGCCGGGTCCATGTGCAACAGGGCCATTTTCTCGTCCATCAGCTTGCGGAACTTGGCGAGCGGGATGCCGGTGTATCGGATCGACGTCTCGCCGGTCTCGTCGGCCGGCTTCGGATGATGGACGGCGTTGTAGATGTTGCGCAGGAAGCTGGCGACCGTCACGCCCGGGATAGCGCTCGGGTACTGGAACGCCAGGAAGAGGCCCATCCGTGCCCGCTTGTCGGGCGACATGCCGAGCGGAGTGGGGCCGTCGAGGAGGCTCTGGCCGCGCCAGGTGATGGTGCCGGCATCGACGTGATAGTCGGGATGGCCCATGAGCGTGTAGGCCAGGCTGGTCTTGCCGGAGCCGTTCGGGCCCATGAGGGCGTGCACCTCGCCCTGGCGCACGGTCAGGTCGAGGCCCTTGAGGATCTTCTTCTCGCCGATGCTCACTTCGAGCCCGGAGATGACGAGTTCGTCAGTCATGCGTTCCTTGCCTGCTGGGATGCCTTCGGATCGAGGAGGGCGGCGTGCTCGGCGGCTCGGCGTCGGCGCACCTGGGGTGGATAGGGAGGCCCGCCTGCGCTCGCGGCCACGTCGGCCAGGTTGGTGGAGCCGAGCGATACGGACAGCGACTCGTAGACGCGCTTGAAGACCTCGTGCACGCTGCACGGCTGAGGCCGGTCGCAGTGCTCCAGGTCCTCGGCACCGGCGCACGGCATCTCCAGCAGCGGTCCCTCGAGGGCGCGAATCACATCGGACATGTGAATCTCATCGGCAGGTCGGTTGAGCCGATACCCGCCGGACTGGCCGCGGGTTGCCGTCACCAGCTCCGCGCGGCGCAGGTCGCCGACGAGCTGCTCGAGGTATGCGTGCGGCAGCTTCTCCCGCCGCGCGATCTCCGTCAGCGACAGGCAGCTCGTGTCGTCCTCGATGCGCGCCAGCGTCACCAGGACGCGAATGCCGTACTCGGTGCGGGTGCTGATCTTCATGCGGAGCCGATCCTGACGAGCACCTCGTCGCCGTCGACTTCCGTCTCGTAGGCCGTCACGGGCCGAACGGGCGGCAACGCCAGGACGCGTCCGGTGAACAGGTCGAAGCGGCCGCCATGACGCGGGCACTCGACGGCCGAGTCGTCAAGCTCGCCCTCGCCGAGGGTGCCGCCGTCGTGCGTGCAGATGTTGTCGATGGCCCCCCACTCGCCATCCTCGGTCAGCCCGAGACACAGCGAGCGCCCGTCGACCTCCACCACGCGGACGGTGCCCGGCTGGACGTCGCCGACGCGTGCCACGGCCACGAATCCGCCCGTCGCGCGCTCGAGGGCCGTCATGCCGCGTCCTCGTCAGCGAAGCCGATGCGGCCGGCGAGGGCGGTCAGCACCTCGGCGCGAATCGTCTCGTCGTGGATCTGGGAAACGACCTGCTCGAAGAAGCCGCGCACGATCATGCGCTCGGCGGCATCGGGGTCCAGGCCGCGGGTCTGCGCGTAGAACAGCTGGATCGGATCGATGGCCCCGGCCGTCGCACCGTGGCCACAGCGCAGGATGTCGTTGGCCTTGATCTCGAGGACCGGGATCGGTTCGGCGCCGGCGTTGGGGCTCAGGAGCAGGTTGCGGCACTCCTGGTAGGAGCTCGTCTGGCGCGTGCCCTGCTCGACCAGCGTGACGCCGTAGAACGCCGCGCGGGCGCGGTCGTACAGCGCGGAGAGATAGAGCAGGTCACTGGTGGTGTAGTCCGCCGCAAGGACCTGGTGCGCGTTGATGTCGATGTGCTGGTCGTCGCCCGCGGCGAGCAGGCCGAGCAGCTTGCTGGTCCCGCCCTTTCCCGCCATCTCGGCATCCAGGCCGACCTTGGTGATGCGCGAGCCGACCTCGGCGTCGAGGGTCGTGACGTGCGCGTCCCGTCCGACCACCACGCGCTGCGCACCGATGTTCCAGGTCTCGTCACCGAGCTGCTGGAGGTTGGCGAAGCGCACCTCGGCGCCCTCGCCGGCGATGATCTCGACGATTCCACCGAACCAGCCGGCGGCGCCGTCCGGTGACGTGACCTGCTGGAGCAGCGACACGCTGCTGTCCTCCTCCGCGACCACCAGGCTGACCGGAAGGTAGGTGACATCCGAGGCCGGCAGTGCGGTGCGCGCGACGAGCGTGCCGTCGACGTGGGCGCCCTTCGGCACGTAGCAGAAGAGGCCGCCCGTCCAGGCCGCCTGCGCAAGCGCCCAGAAGTGCGCGTGCGAAGCCTGTGGCTCGCCCTGGCCGAGGTACCGGCGCACGAGCTCGGGGTGCTCGGCGACGGCCGTGCGCAGGTCAGTCAGGATGACGCCGGACTCGGCGACGCCGCTGATGTCAAGCCGTGGGGCGTCCGCCAGCAGCCGACCATCGCGCGGGAGCGCAGCGAGGTCCGTCCGCCGCCATTCCTCTTCCTGTCCGGTGGGAGGCGGCGTGGAGCTCGCGCGCTCCCACCACGCGGCGCGGAGGTCGCGCAGCCAGTCGGGCTCGTCGCGCTGCTTTGAGATATCGGCGATTGCGGCCGCGTCGAGGCTGATCGCCGTGGTCGCGGTCGTCACCCGACGGCGCCTTCCATCTGGAGCTGGATGAGGCGGTTCATCTCGACCGCGTACTCCATCGGAAGCTCCTTGACGATCGGCTCGATGAAGCCGTTCACGATCATCGCGGCGGCTTCGGCCTCCGACAGGCCGCGGCTCATGAGGTAGAAGAGCTGCTCGCTGCCGACCTTCGAGACGGTCGCCTCGTGGCCGATGGTGACGTCCTCTTCGTCGATCTCCATGTATGGATACGTGTCGGAGCGCGCCTCCTCGTCGAGGATCAGGGCGTCGCAGCGGACCGTCGACTTCGACTTCTCGCATCCGGGATAGACCTTGACCAGGCCGCGGTACGAGGTGCGACCGGAGCCCTTGCTGATGGACTTCGACGTGATGAGCGAGGTCGTGTGCGGCGCCGCGTGGATGACCTTGCCGCCGGCGTCCTGGTGCTGCTCGTCGCCGGCGAAGGCGATGGACAGCACCTCGCCGTGCGCCCGCTCGCCGACCAGGTAGATCGACGGGTACTTCATCGTCACGCGCGAGCCGAGGTTGCCGTCGACCCACTCCATGACCGCGTCCTCGTGCGCCACGGCGCGCTTGGTGACGAGGTTGTAGACGTTGTGGCTCCAGTTCTGGATCGTCGTGTAGCGCACCCGCGCGCCCTTCTTGACGATGATCTCGACCACGGCGCTGTGCAGGGAAGCGGTCGAGTAGGTCGGCGCGGTGCAGCCCTCGACGTAGTGAACGCTCGACCCTTCGTCGGCGATGATCAGCGTCCGCTCGAACTGGCCCATGTTCTCGGTGTTGATCCGGAAGTAGGCCTGCAGCGGCAGCTCGACGTGGACGCCGGGCGGCACGTAGATGAACGAGCCGCCCGACCAGACCGCCGTGTTCAGCGCGGCGAGCTTATTGTCGTTGGCCGGGATGACGGTCCCGAAGTGCTCCAGGAAGATGTCCGGGTGCTTCTTCAGGGCCTCATCGGTGCCCAGGAAGATGACGCCCTGCTTCTCGAGGTCCTCGCGGATGTTGTGGTAGACGACCTCGGAGTCGTACTGGCCGCCGACACCGGCGAGGTACTTCTTCTCCGCCTCGGGGATGCCGAGCTTGTCGTACGTGCGCCGGATGTAGTCGGGCACGTCGTCCCAGCTCTGGACCGCCTTGTCGGTCGGCGCGATGTAGTAGTAGATGTCCTGGAAGTCGATGGCCGACAGGTCGGCGCCCCAGTTCGGCATCGGCCGCGCCTCGAAGTGCCGGTAGGCCTTGAGGCGAAGCTTGGTCATCCACTCCGGCTCGCCCTTGAAACGGCTGATCTCCTCGACGATCTCGGCCGAAAGGCCCTTGCGGGCGATGTTCAGGTGCGTCGCCTCGGGATCGCTCCAGCCGTACTTGTATGAGTCTGGAATCTGGGTCAGGGCGGGATTCGGAAGGGCCATGCGCTCCTCGGACTCGGGCCGGATTTCGCTGCGACGCGAATCCCGACCGAAATAGTCGGTGTTACGCCGCCATTGTCACCCAGCAGCCGTCGCTGGTCAAACTCCGGAGAGGAGGGCGCGCTCGAGCTCGTCGACGCTCGCGCCACGCTCGACAAGTGCTCGGGCTTCGTCCACGGGCACCGCCGTGTCCACGATCGCGACCTGCTCGACCACGCCGCCGGACACGTACGCCAGGGCAAAGCGCTCCTCGTCGCCGATGCGCCGAATCTGGTCCACGTTCGTCGTCAAACCGACGACGTCGAGCTGGTGGCCGGCGACTTCGCTGAAGACCCACGGCGCCCGGGCGGGGGGAACCGGCGCACCCAGCATGGCGAGGGCCGCTCGCTCCCCTCCCTCCCGCGCGGCATGCCAGTGCTCGACGCGCGCGCCGGCAACGCGCGCGACGTCGCCGGCGGCGAAGACCGATGGGGCGCTGGTCCGATGCAGCGCATCGGTGACGATGCCATCGTCGACGTCCAGCCCCGCCGCGGCCGCGAGCTCCGTCCGGGGCGTCACGCCGGCGGCGACGAGCACCACGCCGGCGGCGATCCGCTCCTGACCCAGGTGGACGGCATGCTCGTCGATCGCGGTCGCCGCGGCGCCGGTCCTCACCACGACGCCCGCGTCCTCCAGGCGCGCCCGGGCCCAGCTGCTCAGCTCGGCGCCGAACGCGCCGCCCCACAGCGCATCCGCAAGCTCGGCGACGACGACGCGCACCCCGCGCGCGGCGAGCGACGAGGCGACCTCGACGCCGATGAAGCCGCCGCCGACGATCACCGCGGTCTCGCTCGGCCTCACGGCCGCGCCCAGGCGGCGCGCATCGGCGATGGTCCGCAGCACAAGCGCACGCTCGGCACCGGGGATGGGCAGGCGTCGCGGCTCGGCGCCGGTGGCGAGCAGGCACTGGCCGAAGGCGACGACGGTTCCATCGTCCAGGATCGCGCGGCGCTCGGCCGCCTCGAGACGCTCGACCCGCGTTCCGAGCCGGAGGTCGACCGAACGCCGCTCGTACCAGGATTCCGGTTCGGCCAGCACGAGGTCGTCAGGCAGATCCTCGCGGAGGAGCTCCTTGCTCAGTGGCGGGCGGTTGTACGGGAGCATCGACTCGTCGCCGACGAGCAGGATCGAGCCGGTGAAGCCGCGCCGGCGCAGCGTGCGGGCGCAGCGCACGGCCGCCACGCCGCCACCGATTAGCAGGACATCGGCGTGGAGCGGGTCGCGGGCCATGGGCTCCATGCTAGCGACCACCACGCGCGCCTCCGATACACTCCCGCCCGATGAGCCGCCTGCCCGACGGGGTGACCCTGCGCGACGCGACGAGCGAGGACCTGCCCGCGATCGCGGCCCTGCGCGAGTCGGTTGGCTGGGGCGTTCACGAATGGGCGCTCCGCGCCGTCATCGGCGAACCGTCCGCTCGATGCCTCGTCGCCGCCACTGGCAAGGCCGAGGTCGTGGCCGTCGGCTCGGGCATCGCCTACGGGCCCCTCGGCTTCGTGGGGAACATGGTCGTCGCGCCGGACGTGCAGCGGCAAGGCTTGGGCTCGGCGATCCTGAACGGCGTCATCGGGTTCCTGGAGGCCGCCGGTTGCGTTCGGCTCGAGCTCAATGCCACGAGCGAGGGCCGGCCACTCTACGAACGCCGCGGCTTTCACAGCACGGGTACCAGCGCGACGGCCGAGATCCCACGCGGCCTATCGCTCACCGCCGACCCATCCCTGGACCTGCGCGTCGCGGCCATCGCTGACCTCGAGGCACTCGGCTCCTACGATCGGCCGCGCTTCGGTGGCGATCGACGACGAATCCTGGAGCTCCTTCTGGCCGATGCCGACGCGACGGTGCTCGCCGCCGGGACTGCAAACGAACTGGCCGGATACGCGTGCGTGCATGCCGACGGCGGCCGCATCGGTCCGTTCCTGGCCGACGCACCGACCATTGCCGAGACCCTCCTGGCTTCGGCGTTCGACCTAGCGCCCGACGTCGAGCGGCTGCGGCTCAATCTGCCACCGGGCAACGAGATCGGAGCCGGATGGCTCCGAGGACTGGGGGTCGAGACGGCCGGCTGGGACGGACGGATGGCACGCGGCGCGGATGTGCCGAAGCGCGAGGAGACGCTCTACGGCATGGCGGTGGGCGCGCTCGGATGAGCCGCACCCGCGGCGTCGTCCTGCGAGCCCGATCCGGCTTTTACACCGTGCTGACCGACGACGGTGACCTCGTGGAGGCGCGCCTGCGCGGCCGGGTCAAGAAGGAGCGCCAGGCGTCCGACCTGGCGGTCATCGGCGACCGAGTGAGCCTCGAGCGCCTGGCGGATGGGACCGGCGCCATCGACGCCGTCGAGCCTCGGGAGCGACGGTTCAGCCGCCGGCAGCCCGGCCCGCGCGGGTCGTGGCGCGAGGACGTGATGGTCGCCAATCCAGACTTGGTTGCCGTCGTGTTCGCGTGCGATCGACCGCCGCCCAATCCGCGGCTCGTGGATCGGTTCCTGGTGGTGACGGAGTACAACGAGGTGCCCGTGCTGCTCGTGGCCAACAAGGTCGACCTCGTCGGCGAGGCGGAGGCACAGCGGCTGTTCGGCGGCTATGCACGGATCGGCTACGAGGTCGTCTACGCGTCGGCGAAGACGGGCACGGGCGTCGAGGAGCTGCGCGCGCGGCTGGCCGGCAAGCTGTCGATCGTCACCGGGCCGTCCGGCGTGGGCAAGTCGACGCTCCTGAACGTCATCCAACCCGGCCTGCAGCTGGCGACCGGAGAGGTCTCGCAGGTGCTCGCCGGCAAGGGCAAGCACACCACCACCCACGCGGAGCTGCATGCCCTGGCCGGCGGCGGCTACGTCGCCGACACGCCGGGCATTCGCGAGCTCGGCCTGTGGGAGATCCCGCCCAGCGAGCTGGCCTGGTGCTTCCCCGAGTTCCGCGAGCACCTGGGAAACTGCGCCTTCAACGATTGCAGCCACCTGCATGAGCCGCGCTGCGGGCTGCGGGCAGCTGTCGAGGCCGGCGCGGTGAGCGAGGCGCGCTACGACTCCTATCGGCGCATGCTCACCGGTGACCTCGTCGCCTGATGTGCGCGAGGATCAACGGCTGAGCGCGCCCCGGTACAGATCGAGCAGCCGCGAGCTCAATCCAGGGCCGGAACCGACCAGCTCACCGAAGGCCGCAGCGTCGAGGGCGTAGAGCACGGCGGGCGTGCTGGCCGTGACGGTCGCCGTGCGGGGCACTCCTCGCAGCAGGCCGATCTCGCCGAAGACGTCGCCTGGACCGAGGTCACGCAGGACATGGACGTCACCGTCACGGACCTGCGTGACGCGCAGCTCTCCGGAATCGATCACATAGAAGCGGTCGGCCGTCTCGCCCTGGCGAACGACGGCCTCGCCCGCGTCGACCGGCACGGGCACCAGCCCTCGTGCGGCTGCCTCGATGCGAGCTGGCGGAAGCCCGGCGAAGATCGGCCGCTCCAGCAACCGGATGCGCGAGGCGTCGACCGGCGCGGGTTCCTCCTGGCTCCCGCTGAGCACCAGGGCCAGGACTGCGCCGGCGGCCATGATGACCGCTGCGCCGATCAGCACCACGGGCACGCCCAAGGCGTCCGCGAGCAGCGGCATCACCAGCGAGCCGGCGGCATACAGGACCGATGAGCTGGTCTGCATCGCGCCCACGGCGCGTCCGCGGAGCGCATCGGGAACGATGCGCTGGATGAGCGTGGTGTTGACCACGTCGAGGAGCAGCAGCCCGGCCACGGCGACGCCGATGGCGAGCATGGCGGTCAGGAGATCACCGGTCAGCGCGAGCCACGCGAGGCCGACACCGCCGGCGAGGCCGCCCAGCAAGAGAGGCACGCTCAGCCGGCGTGCGAGGAGCGCACCTCCGGCGATGCCCGCCACGACTCCGCCGACGCCGATGGCGGCATTGAGGTAGCCGGTCCCGGCATCACCGGCACCCAGCACGTCGATGGCGATGACGACCGTCAGCACGCCGAGGCCGCCACCGACGATGCTGGTTGTCGAGTCGAGGATGAAGGGGCCCGCCAGGGGCCGAACGAGATCGCGCCAGGAGGCCGATGCGGGCTGCTCGTCCTCGGAGCTCGCCACCACGTCGGCCGTGCGTGGAATCGGCAGCTGCCAGAGCACGACGGCCACGACGGCGAACGAGACGGCGTTGAGCAGAAAGGCGATCTCCAGCCCTCCGCTGGCGAGCAGGATCCCCGCGAGCGCGGGCCCCACGATGAAGGCGACGTTGTCGAGCGTGGCCCACGCGCTGTTCGCGATTCCGAGGTCGCGCTCATCGACGATGGTCGGCACCAGCGCGGCGATGGCCGGTCCGAAGAACGTCGAGAAGCAGGCCGCGAGGATGGACACCGCCACGATGACGACGGTCGGAGCCTCGACCATCACCGCACCGACCAGCACGAGCATCAGGACGCCGCGCGCGACATCGGTCACCAACAGCACCATCCGCCGGTCGAAGCGGTCGGCGACGATGCCCGCCGGCACCGACAGCAGCACGTACGGCAGGATCCGCGCGGCGCCCACGATGCCGAGGAGCACCGGCGAGTTGCTGTCGGCGTACACGACGACGAGGACCGCCACGAGATACAGCCAGTCGCCGATGCCCGACACGAACTCGCCGGCCAGCAGGCGCGAGAGCGCACCGTTGCGGCGGAAGAGGTCGAGGTAGGTACGAAGCAGGCTCACGGAGCGGGCACGCGCCGACGCCACGGATGTCGCCGGCCGGGGTTGTCGGCCACGCTGGCCAGGATGGCCTTCACCTCGAACGGGCTCAGGCCCGGGTGCTTCGAGAGGATCAGCGCCACCAGCCCCGCCACGTGCGGCGCGGCGAAGCTGTTGCCGGTGGCCACCGTGGAGCCGCCGTCCTTCCAGGCGATCGGCACGTCCACGCCCCACGCGCCGAACTCGACCGGCGGCGCGGGGTTGTAGTAGATCCGCCACGGGTCCGGCTCGGCGTGAGCGGCCACCGAGAAGACCGAGCTGAACAGCGACGGATAGCTCGGCGCCGGCACGTTGTTGGCGGCGCTGATGAGCGCCATCGACTGGAAATAGGCGCGATCGGCCAGGTCGTGGAAGACCGGGTACAGCGACTCGCTCTTCGACGACAGGCTCAGGTTGCAGACCTGAATGTCATGCTCGATCGCCCACTCCAGGCCCGCGGCGAATGCCGTTCCCTTGCCCCGCAGGTCCGCGCCAAGGACCCGGATGCTGACGAGCTCCACGTCCGGAGCCAGCGAGAGGATGATGTCGCCGCACGCGGTGCCGTGTCCGAACATATCGATCGGGTCGTCGGGCACGACCGTTGGACCATCGTCGGTCATCTCGACCGTCACGTTCTCGACGACGCGTCCGCGGAGCCTCGGATGTGCGTTCTCGAGCCCCGAGTCGATGATGCCGACCCGCACGCCGGCCCCGGTCGCCCCGCCCCAGGCCCATTGACGCGTGACGCCCTTGACCCGGAGGCGTCGGCGAAGCTCGCGCCGGCGGTTGGTGAACGGCTCGGACCAGGCCGGGAGCTCGGACGACGTCATCGACCGATGCGGCCGCGCTGCGTTCGCTCCGCGTGAGCCGCCACGGTTTCCAGGATCGCCGAGACCAAACTCGTCTCGCGGTCACTGAGTCCGCGAAGTCGGGCGATCTGGTCGACCAGGCTCCAGAACGGGTCGTCCTCCGCGTCGACCCCCTGCGTCGCCGCCGATACGGCGGCCTCGGCCTGCTCGTCCGTCAGGTCCGGAGCGAGATCGGCCAGGACGCCGCGCAGGAGGCGGGCGGTGTCGCGCTGGACCCGGGTCGCGGCAATGGCGACTGTCGCCTGCCGCGCGAAGACGGCCAGCAGCTCCATGTCGCGCAGCGAAAAGGTCGCCGACGAGTGCTTGTCGAGCACTTGGAGCACGCCCTGCGTCCCGTTCTCGTCGAGGAGCGGAGCCGCGGCGATCGAGCGAGGCACGTAGCCGGTCTGCTCGGCCGCGTCCCGGTTGAAGCGCGGATCGTTCGCCACGTCTGACAGCGCGAGCGCCTGCCCGGTCGAGTACACGAAGCCGACGATGCCCTGCGTGGGAGGAACGGAAAGGCCGATCGCGCCCGCGCCCTGCTCGCCGGCGGCAACGCGAAATTCGAGCCGGTCCGGATCCGGCTCGAAGAGCGCGATGGAAGCCGCCTCGGCGTCGAACAGGCGGACGGTCGCGTCGACAATGCTCTGGAGGAGCCGCGTCTCGACGTCGCCCTGGAGTCGCCGCCCGACGGCGGAACGCCGCGATGCCGCGACAAGCGCGGCGATCGCGGCATCCACTGGGGGTTCTTGTGCCACGCGCGGGTGGCTACTTGATCTTCGCGCCGTGGCCCTCGGTGTCGTCCTCGTCGGTGGCCTTCAGCCAGCCGGCGTGGCCCTCGGTGTCGTCCTCGTCATCCGCTCGGCGGGTGAACGCGTGACCCTCGGTGTCGTCCTCGTCATCCGCTCGCCGGGTGAACGCGTGACCCTCGGTGTCGTCGCTGTCGTCCGCGCGACGGGTGAAGGCGTGACCCTCGGTGTCCTCGCTCTCATCCGCGCGGCGGACGTAGGCGTGGCCCTCGGTGTCGATGTCCTGGGTGCGATCGTCGTCCATCATGTGACCCTCCACTGAGTCGTCATCGTATGCCTCGCCGCCCAGCGAACCCGGGCGCGAGAACCCTTCCATCGGCGGTCGCCGCCGGAATCTGTCCATATCGTTCATTGCCTCCTAGCTGGCAGCATCGACCGCAATGACGTGATCCTACGGTGGTCGGTGCGCTTCCCGAAGCACTCATCCGACACCGTGGCTGTCGCCTGCGCGACACTCATCGGCTTCCATGGCGCTCGAGCTGGAGCACGTCGTTGATGACGAGGGTGTCGCGCTCGATGCTGATCAGCCCGTCCTCGACGAGGCCGCTGAGCAGCTTGTTCACGCTCTGGCGGGTGCCGCCGATCATGGCGGCCAGGTCCGACTGGGTGAACGGCCAGTCGAGCTCGCACCGGCCGGTCGCGTCGGGGTTGGCGTCGCGCGCAAGGCGGACCAGGCGCATCGACAACCGCCCTGCGAGATCCAGGAAGTGGAGCTCCTCGACGTGCCCCGTGAGGCGGCGCAGCTCTTCGGCCAGCGCCCGCAGCAGGGCGCGGACCAGCTCCGGATCGTCCTGGAGGAGGTGCAGGAACTGCTCACGGGGAAGGGTCAGCGTCTCCGTGACCTCGATTGCCGTCGCGGTCGTCGATCGCGGTGAGCTGTCGAGCAGCGCCAGCTCGCCGAAGAAGTCGCCCGGCTTGAGGCTGGCGATGATGGCCTCGTCGCCCTCGGCCGACGGGAGCACGATCTTCACCGCGCCAGCGGCGACCACGTGGAAAGAATCGCCGATGTCTCCCTGGTGGAAGATCACCTCGTTGCGCCGATAACGGCGGCGCCGCATCTGGCCGGCGAGCGCACGAAGGCCGTCGTCCGACGCGTGCGCGAAGAGCGCGCACCGGCGCAGCAGGTCGATCGCGACGGAATGGTCGAGCACGGAGGCACCCTCGTACGCGCGGACACTCTCCCCCGTCGGCGCGCTCGGCGTCAAGGTGTCGCGCGTCCGACAGCCGATGCGCGGCTGGGCCGACAGCGGGCGCATCGGCAGGTTGACCGGTCTCCTGTCGGCCCGATGATCACCGATTCGGCCGCTCGGGGCGAGCATTCCTCCAACGACGACGAGCCAAACCACTCCAGCTCGAAGGAGACACTTCAATGCTCGGACCGAACACCACCAGCTATCACCTGGCCAAGCAGACGTACGGCGAGCGACTCGATCACGCGGCCCGCATCCGCATGGTCCAGAAGGACCGCCACGAGCATGCGCGACCGTTCAATCGCGACGCGTTCCGCTCACTGACCGCTCGACGGCTGGCGGCCGGCCTGGCTGGCGTGGCCCTGATGGCGGCCATCGCCGCCGGCACCGTCGGGACCGTCGCAGCCTCCCCGAGCCACGCCCAGGGCGGTGGGGTGACCCTGATCCGGTAGGCCTCCCACTCGACAGCGACCAGCCGACGCCGGGACCTACCCCCCGGCGTCAGGCATTTCCAAGCGGAGTTCACTCGGCCGATGGACTGAGGGCGCGCACGTCCGCTACGATCGGCTGGCGCGGGAATAGCTCAGTTGGCAGAGCGTCTGCTTCCCAAGCAGAAGGTCGCGGGTTCGAGACCCGTTTCCCGCTCCACTTGACCACGCACGAACGGCCCGGCACATCGCCGGGCCGTTGCCCGTTCGCCGGGCCGATCAGCGGGGCGCGATGTTCTGGTTGCGATGGAACACGTTGGCCGGGTCGTATCGGCGCTTGATCTCGGCCAGGCGCTCGTAGGCGCCGGCGGGATAGGCGGCTCTGATGCGCGCGTCGCCTTCGTCCTCGAGGAAGTTGGCGTAGACGCCGGTGGACTTCGGCTCCAGTGCGCCGAACAGCCCGCGATTCCAGGCGACAGCGGCCGGAGCCGATGCCTCGTCGACGAACGCCGACATGACGCTGACCTGGACCGCCGCATCGCGGTGAGCGAACGCGGTGGCGGTCGCCGGCACGCGTGACATCGCGCCACCGAACACGCGCAGCTGGATCATCGAGCCCGCCGGGATCGCGTCGATCGCCGCCATCAACGCATCGACCGACGCGTCGTCCAGCGTGTTCATGAAGACCGAACGCGTGGTGCTGGCATGGCGTGTTGCGCCGCCCGCCGTCAGCTCGTAGATGCCCGGATACGGCATCGGCGTGGCCAGCACCCCGTAGGGCTCGGCGACAGCCGTGAACGGCGCGATGGCGGCACGACCGGCCTCGGGATCCCCGGCGTAGACGAACATGAGGACCAGGCTCAGGCGGCCGTGGTGCTCCTCGGGCATCGCCGGATGCGCCGGCGCGGGCATGATCATGGCGATCGCGGTCAGCTCTTCAGGAGCCGCGGCCGCGATCGGCACCAGGCTGCGGAGCACATCGCGCGTGGGCGGCAGGACGAGCGCGCCGCCCAGGATCTGGTCGACGGGATGCAGCCGATAGCAGAAGCGGGTGACGATCCCGAAGTTGCCGCCGCCGCCCCGGACGGCCCAGAACAGGTCGGCGTTCTCCGATTCCGAGGCGGTCACGATCTGGCCGGACGCCAGCACCATCTCGACGGACAGCAGCGAGTCGATCGTCAGGCCATGCTTGCGCGCCAGCCAGCCGATGCCACCGCCCAGGGTGATGCCGCCCAGGCCGACGGAGCCGGTGTCGCCGAATGGCGTCGCCAAACCGTGCTCAGCGACGGCGGCGGTGTACTCGCCAGCAGTCAGGCCGGCACCCGCCCACGCCATGCGTGCGGCCGGGTCGATGTGCAGGCCGCGCAGGTCGCGCAGGTCGATGACCAGCACGCCGTCGCCGGTGCTATGGCCGGCAAGGCTGTGACCGCCGCTGCGGACCGCGATCTCGATGCCGTTGCGGCGAGCGAACCCGACGGCGGTGGCCACGTCTCGAGCGTCGGCGGCTCGGACGATCGCCAGCGGCTCGGCGGAGTGGGCCAGGTTCCACACCTGGCGCTCGTCGTCGAACGAGGGATCGCGGGCGTCGATGATCCGCCCGCGGACTGCGCGGCCAAGGGCGGAGAGGTCGACGGGCTGGGAGGCGAAGCGCAGGGTGACGGCGGTGTCCATGGTGCGGGCGGCTCCTGAGGAAGGATTGCGGATGGATGACGCCCTCATCGTCAGGCGCGCCGGTCCGTGCGCCATCCGGCAGGCGGCGGTGCCGACACCGCCGCATCGGTCCAGTCGGAGCTACGTCGAATGCTCGACGTTGGAGCGCCATGGCATCCTGCCCGCATGTCGAAGCGGGCGACGGTGATCGGCTACGCGCTCGTGCTGACGGCCTGCGCTGCACCGGCGCAGCCATCGGCTTCGGCGACCATGACGCTCGACGCACCGCCGCCGGCGACGGCGACACCGCCGCGCAGCGCACCGCCCAGCCCGGCAACTGCACCGATGACGTGGACGCAGCTCGACATCGTCGGACCGCCGGCGCGCGAGGACCACACCTGGACCGTCGACGGCGACGGACGAATGGCGTATCTCTTCGGAGGGCGGGACGGCGCAAGCGTGTACGACGACCTCTGGACGTACGACCTCGAGAGCGACGGATGGACCAAGCTCGATGTGCCGCCGGGTCCCGACGCGCGGTTCGGCCACGAGGCGGTCTGGGTCGAGGGCGTCGGTCTGGTCATCTACGCTGGGCAGGCCGGCTCGCGATTCTTCGACGATCTGTGGGCGTTCTCGCCGGAGACGGGTGCATGGCGCCTGCTGCCGGCCGACGGCGACGTGCCGGTCGCTCGATATGGCACCTGCGCGTCGGTCGGACCGGACGGCCGGCTCTGGATCAGCCATGGCTTCACGGCCGATGGCTCCCGCTTCGCCGATACGCGCGCCTACGACTTCGCAGCCGAGGCCTGGGCCGACGAGACGCCTGACGGCGCCGCACCCGTCGAGCGCTGCCTGCACGGCTGCTGGTGGACTGATGCCGGGGAGCTCACGCTGTACGCCGGTCAGACGACCGGCGTCACCGCCCTCGGTGACCGATGGCTGCTCTCCGGCGAGGGCTGGAGCCAGGTCGACGGCGCCCTGCCGCCCGAACGCAACCTCTATGCGCGCGCACGCCTCGACGGTGCAACCCTCGTGTTCGGCGGCCAGGCCGCGGGCGGCGGCTACCTCGGGGACCTATGGCTCCTGGTCGACGGCGAGGCGGATGCCATCGCGTTGCAGGCCGTCGCGGCCGCGCCGCCTGGGCGGGCCGGCGCCGAGATGATCCGTGACGACATCCGCGGGCGCGTCCTCCTCTTCGGCGGGCGAGATGGCCAGGGGACCCGGGCCGACGTCTGGGAGCTCGCCGGGGGCGTTGTCACGAGCCGCTGACTGGCGCGCCACGTGCTGGGAGGCGAGCATGACGCTCACCTTGCCCGCCCCCGACCTTGTCGACGCGCCCGAGTGGACGATCCGCGCGGAGCAGCCGATCGATCTCGACCTCATCCACGACCTCCATCGCGAGGCCTTCCACCGGCGTGACGAGGCCGAACTGGTCGACGCCATCCGCAGCGGCCCGGACTTCGTGCCCGAGCTCTCGCTCGTCGCCGCCACGCGAGACGGCAGCGTTCTGGGTCACATCCTGATCAGCCGGGTCAGCTTCCACGCCGACGACGGCGAGCAGGCCGGCGACACCGTCCTGGCGCTGGCGCCACTGGCAGTCCTGCCTCCCTACCAGGGCTACGGCATCGGCTCCGCACTGATGCGCGACGCGCTCGCCATTGCGGACACTCATCCGGAGCCATTCGTGGCGGTCCTCGGCTCACCCCCCTTCTACTCGCGCTTCGGCTTCGAGCCTGCGTCGGATCACGACATCCACGGGCCGTACGACGAAGCCGGCGACGCGTTCCAGGTGCGTCCCCGGCCCGGCGTCACGGAGTTGCCCGCCGGGATGGTCGTCTACCCGCCGAAGTTCGAGGGCGTCTGAGTCCTCAACCGCCCCCGCCCGGGCCGCTGTTGTCGTCGCCGCCGCCCCCGGGTCCGCTGTGATCCGACGCGCTCGGCTCGGGGGTCTCGACTTCCTCGTCGTCCGATGGGCTCGGCGACGGGCTCACACTCGGCTCGTCGCTCGGACTCGCCGTCGCTGACGGCGACGGGCTGGGGGACGGCGTGACGCTTGGCGTCGGTGACGCGGTCGGCGTGACGAGCGGGCTTGGCGTGGACGACGCGCCGACGTTGTCCTGACGCGCCCGCTCCGCCAGGTCTCCCAGGGCCAGCGCGCCCACGACCACGGCCACGCCGACGGCCGCCACGGCAACCGCGCGCGCCGGACCTCGCAGGTTACGGAGGCCGGCCGTGAACGCCGCCAACCATCCCGCCTGAGGCTGCGGCTCGTCGTCGATCGCCGCCTGGATGCGCGCGGCAAGTCCGAGGGGTGGCTCGCCTGACCGTGCCGCCGCGTAGCGCTCGAGCTCGCCGGCAACTCGGTCCAGCTCGGGGTCGACACGGTCGAGCTCGTCGGGACCGTACGGATGTCGCGTCATCGCTCCACCTCGGGAGTGAATACGGGGCGCAGCCGCTCGAGGCCGCGGCGCAGATGCGTCTTCACGGTGTTGATCGGTCGGCCCGTGGTCTCGGCCACCTCGGCCAGCGACATGTCGCCGAAGAAGCGCAGGGCGACCACCTCGCGGTACGGATCATCGAGCGCGGCAACGGCGGCCCGGATCTCGTCGCGCGCCTCGGCGGCGACCGCGACGCGCGCCGGTTCCGCAGACGTGTCGACCAGCAGCCCGTCGCCGATGGCGCCGAGGTCGGCGGCGGGCCGGCGTTGCGCCAGCCGACGGAAGCACTGGCGCGTGGCGATCCGCAGCAGCCACCCGCGCAGGGAGCCCTCCGATCGAAACTGGCCGATGGCGCGGTAGGCAGCCACGAAGCTCTCCTGGGTCACGTCTTCGGCGTCGTGCGGGCGGCCGAGAATGCGGAAGCAGGCGCGGTAGACCGAGCTCGTCTCGCGCTCGACGAGGAGTGCAAAGGCATCGCGGTCACCGGCGCGCAGTGCGGCGATGAGGGCGGTGTCATCCACGCCCTCATCGTCCCACGCCGCCTGCCACATCCGCGCGGTCACGCGCCGACTCAGTCGTCGCTGCCGTGCCCGGAGCTGTCGTCGTCGGACCCATCATCGTCGTCGCCGTGGCCCGGACCGGAGCTGTCGTCGCGGTCGTCGTCATCGGCGTTGCCGGGGCCGGAGTTGTCCTCCTCGTCGTCGTCTTCGGCGTTGCCCGGACCGGAATTGTCGATGCCGCCATGGTCCTCGGCTGATGCGCTCGGCAAGGCCGCGCCGAATGCCGCTGTCTCGGGGCTGGCGCTCGGGTCCGCGCTGGCCGTGGCGCCCGCACTGGGCGTAGCGTCCGCCGTGGCCGACGCATCCGGGCTTGTGCTGGCGCTGGCTTCCGCGCTTGCGCTCGCAGTCGGATCGGCGCTGACGTTGGCGCCAAAGGTGGCTACTGCCGACGCGCTGGGCGAGGCGCCGGCGACGTCATCGGTTCCCCGGTCACTGGTGGCGAAGGCCACGCCCGCCAGGACGAGCAGCCCGCCAATGGCAAAGGCGGTTCCTCGAAGAGTGCTGCCAAGGTTCACGGTGTCGGCTCCCATCGATTGTGCTTGCCGGGCCGTTTGCGGCCCCTACCACTACCGAGCCGATGGGTTGCCGAAAGGTTTCACCGCGAGTCAGTCGTGGGCATCCTCCACCGTCGAATGGACCGAGATCTCCACGTTGCCAGCCAGCGCGCGCGAGATCGGGCAGCCGTCCTTCGCCGTTTGGGCCGCCGCGTCGAAGCCAGCCTCGTCGAGGCCCGGAACGGTCCCGACGACATCGAGCTCTGAGCGGGTCACGGTCCACGCCTCGCCCACCTGGTCGAAGGTGACGGTGGCCGACACGTGGATGTGATCGGGTGGGGTTCCCGCGCGCGCGAGGCCGCCCGAGAGGGCCATGGCGAAGCACGACGCGTGCGCGGCGGCGAGGAGCTCCTCGGGCGAGGTGCGGCCGTCGACCTCCTCCGTGCGCGATGCCCATGACACCGGCAGATCAGTGAAAAGCTCACTCGACCCGGCGCTGACCGTGCCGGCTCCTTCGGCCAACGTCCCGGTCCAGGTCACGGTTGCGGTTCTTGTTGCAGCCATCGGCGCAGTCTCCTTCGTTACACTCCGCCCGGGATGACCAGCCTACCCGAACGCCGACCGATCATCCGAGGCGAGCAGGTCTACCTCCGCCCCGCGGAGCGCGACGACGTCCCGACCTTCGTCCGCTGGTTCAACGACGCGGACGTCCTGCGCAACCTCGAGATGTTCGCGCCGATGAGCGACGCGGCCGAGACCGCCTGGTTCGACCGCATGCTGGCCGCACAGGGCACGACCGACTACCACTTCGTCATCAGCCTGCTGGCCGATGACCGGCCGATCGGCACCATCGGCCTGCACGGGATCAGCTGGAAGGACGGCACGGCCGACTTCGGCATCGCCATCGGCGAGAAGGATGAGTGGAACAAGGGGTATGCCACCGATGCGCTGCGCGCCATCTGTGACTTCGGCTTCGGGGCGCTGCGGCTCGAGCGCATCGGCCTGTACGTCTACGACGGCAATGACGCCGCGCGCCGTGTCTACCAGAAGGCGGGCTTCACCCACGAGGGCACGCTGCGGCGGGCGCATTTCGCGCGGGGCGAGCACCACGACGTCCACGTGATGAGCCTTCTCCGCTCCGAATGGCAGGAGCAGCCGCGAAAGCGCGGCTGGGAGCTCGGCTGAAGGGGCTGCTGGGACTGCCGTCGCGCCTTGCCGGCCTCGAGGCCGAGGCGCGTGCGCGCGCCGACCGCCTGCTCGACGTCCGGGTCGTCACCGGACGCACGTCGCCTCCGCATGAGCTCGACGGCTGGCTGGCGCAGCAGTTCGGGTCGGCCGATGCGGTTCGCGAGCAGCGCGTCGTCAAGGTCACCAACCTCGCCACGCTGGAGGCGACGCTGTTTGCGCCGCTTCGCGCTCGGCGTCCCGTCGACGGCGCGCGCGGTAGGCGCAGCCTGGCCGATGAGATCGCCGCCACCGAAGACGACCCCTTCTGCTCGCCGGAGACCGGCACGCCGGCGGAGCCCTTCGGTCGAGTTCGCGGAGCGCACATGGTGAGCGGCGCGAACGCAGCGATGGCCGATGAGCACCATGCCGTCCTCGTCTTCGACACCCATGACCCGCTCGCCTTCGACGCCTCCCTCGTCGCCGACCTGTTCTCGACCGGCCGCGAATGGGCCGATCGAGCCCGAGCCGCTGGCGGCGAAGCCGCGAACTACATGCTCATCTGGAACTGCCTCTGGCGCGCGGGTGGCTCGATCATTCACGGCCACGCACAGGCACTCCTCGGTTCGGGCTTGCACTACGCGCACCTGGAGCGCTTCCATCGCGCGGCGGTCGCCTACCGGGGCGCACACGACCGAGACCTGGTGGCCGATCTGGCCGAGCTTCATCGCGACCTCGACCTCGGGGTCGAATCGTCCGGCGTCACGACTGTCGCGCACCTCACGCCCATCAAGGAGCGCGAGCTGCTGGTGATCGGCCGCCCGGGCATGGACGAGCGCGATCCTGCCTTCACCGATGCGGTGGCCCGGGCCTTGATCGCCTACCGCGACCGCATCGGTGTGGCGTCGTTCAACCTCGCACTGTGGCAAGCGCCGCTCGACGGCCGCTGGCCCGAGTTCGGGCCGATGGTCCGCCTGGTGGATCGTGGTGATCCGTTCAGCCGGCCATCGGACATCGGCGCCATGGAGCTGTACGGCACGCCTATCGTCGGATCCGATCCATACGAGGTGATGGCACAGCTGCGCTGAGCCATTGCAGCACAAGCAAGCACTGCCCTCTCACGGGACGCCGATGTCCATCGGGTACGATGCGCCGCGTGTTCGAGCTGCGTCGGGACCCGGTCACCGGGTGGTGGTCGGCCATCGTCGCGGACCGCGCCTTCCAGCGCGAGGCGTTCGAGATCCAGGCGCAGCCGATCGAAGGCAGCCACTGCCGCCACTGCGACGAGTCCCCGGACCACGGCCCGCCCCACCTCGTTCGCCGCGTGGCGCTGCGGTCGCAGGCCTTCCACCGCATCGACTCGACCAAGGCAAGCGCCGCTCAGCTGAGCCTGTCGGAGGTCGAGCGCGCCACCGGCTCGTGGGAGATCCTGGTGGCGCCGCGCGACCACCACGAGCGCCTGGCCGATGCCTCGCCACAGCTGGCCGGAGCGCTCCTGCGCGCCGCCCGCGAAGCGATGCGCGAGATCGCCGCGCAGCCGCGCGAGACGGACGCCGACGGCCGGCAGGAACCGCTCTACATCCAGGCCGTCCAGAGCTACGGCATGCAGGCCGGATCCCGCAGCTCTCACCTCAACCTCGAGCTGTACGCCATCCCGCAGGTTCCGCACTGGGTCGCGGAGGAGATCGGCGGTGGCGCCAGGCAGGTGATCAAGACGCGCCGATGCGTCTGGTGCGCCCTCTCGGAGGCCGAGGAGGAGAACGGCGAGCGCCTGGTGCTCGCGGACCATCACGCGGTGGTCTTCACCCCGGCCGCCAGCCGATCGGCGTTCGAGATGATGGTCGTGCCGCGTCAGCACGCCGCCGACTTCACGCAGCTCGATGATGACGCCATCACCGATGCGACCGCCACGCTGCAGCGGGCGCTGCACGCGCTCGACGTGCTGGGGGACCCGCCCTACAACCTTTTCCTCCACACGGCGCCGGCCGGGGAGCGCCTGGACCAGACCTTCCATTGGCACTGGGAGATCCATCCCCGCCTGCGTGTCATCGCCGGGCTGGAGCGGGCCACCGCGCTGGCGGTGAACCCTGCGGCGCCCGAATACGCCGCGCAGGTGCTGCGCGAACGGCTGCATCGGTAACAGATGGGCAGCCACCCGCGTCAGAACGCGAACAGTTGGGGGCCATGTGTGCGGAGGACGAGGTGGAGTCGATGGCGCTGCCCGGCAGGTTCTCGTGGGATGCTCCCACGATGAGTCGCCGGACCGACGACGCGCACGAGCTGGCCTTCGCGCAGCTGTTCGATGAATTCTCGGCCCCGATTTACAACTACGTGCTGCGCATGGTCGCGGACCGAGATCGCGCCGCCGATATCACCCAGGACACCTTCATCAAGGCCTATCGCAAGCTCGGAACCGTGAACGAAACAACGTCGCGCAAGTCGTGGCTGTACCGGATCGCGACGAACACCGCCATCGACGAGATGCGCCGCCGTCGCCACGTGCGCCCCATGGGCGCCGATGAGCCCACGTACGTGAACCGCCCCGACCAGCGACCCGGGCCCGAGGCACAGGTCATGGCCTCCACGCTCGACGAGCGCGTGCAGCGCGCCCTCATGGGTCTGCGCCCGAATCATCGACAGTGCCTGCTCCTGAGTGATCTCGAGGACATGAGCGCGCAGCAGATCGGCGAGGTGATGGGCCTCTCGTACGGCGCGGTCCGCACGCTGCTGTGTCGGGCGCGCGGCGAGATGCGTCGCGCCCTGGCCGCGGAGGGCTTCGCACGATGACGATGGACCGCCACGAGCCGTTCGAGGAGCTCATCAGCGCCTCGCTGCGCGGCGACCTGACCGCGGACGAGCGCGTGCGGCTCGACGCGCATCTCGATACCTGCGCCGACTGTCGCGCGACCCTCGCTGCCTTCGCAGACCAACGACGCATCGTGGCAGGGCTTCGCCACGTCGCTCCGCCCGCGGACCTCGGCGCCCGGGTGCGTGCCGGCATCGAGGGCGGCTCGACCGTCGGGATCCCGTGGTGGCGCCGGCCGACCACGATCTTCGCGGCCGCGGGCGGTGGCCTCGCCGTCGTGGCCGGGGCGCTGCTGGCGATCGTGCTCCTGAACGGAACGACCGATCGGTCCATCGGCGACGCCTCGCCAACGCCGACGAGCACCGCCAGCTTCAGCGCCGCGCCGAGCCCATCGGCTCCTGCTCCGTCCGCGTCGATGGTCGAGTCCGCGGCCCCGTCCAGCGAGCCGGAACCGACGGCTACGCCAATCCCGGCCTCGCCCGAACCCGACGTCTACATCGCCGTCACCGGCCCGGTCGAGAACCGGCAGATGTCCATCCGGGACGGCACGACCGGCGCCACGATCACCGATGCGGAGGCGCCGAGCGGGCCGGTGGTTGCCGCCGCGCTCTCCCCGGACGGGCAGTGGCTGGCGTACATCAGCGCCCTGGGCGAGAGCGGGCTCAACGAGGTGCGCGCCACATTGGTCGCCGATGATCCCGATTCGCCGTTCGTCGTCGGCGACACCGTGGATCTCGGCCAGTCCGTCGCCGGCAGCCCGTTCCTCGAGCTGCTGTCATGGTCCGACGACGGGTCGACCCTCGCCTTCACGCTGGCAGACCAGAAGGACGAAACGACCGATGCCTGGGTCTTCCGTCCATCCGTCGGCGAGGCGGAGCGCCTGACCGACGTCGGCAATGCCTACGCCGGCAGCTGGGTGCCTGGGACCTCGGTCCTCTGGGTCAGCACCGCGGGCGAAACGCCGTTCAGCTACCTCGTCGCCTTCGATTCCGAGGCTGGCAGCATCGCTGCGGCCGATCCCGCGGACAGTGAGTTCCCGCCGGCCGAGAACATCTTCCAGCCGCTCGTCAGCCCGAACGGAGCCTTCGTCATCTTCTGGAGCGGGGTCATGGAGCAATCGGGCAGCGAATGGCTGTTCGTGCAGGGTGGCGCGCCGTGGCTCGCGGAGAACCAGCCGGACGGCGAGCGCGGATACGACTTCACCGAATCGCGCCCGCTTTTCTCGGATGTCACGGTCCGCCGCGACGCATTCACCTCGGCGGCCATCGCCTGGGGTCCGGACAGTGACGCCTACGCCGTCTGGAATACGGCGTGGACTGGTGTTCCGAACGCCTATCCCGATGCGCAGCAGGTCTTCTTCAGCCATGCGACCGACGCCCGCGGCGTGACCAGCCGTCACGCGATCGACTCGACCGATATCCCCGGAGGCTCGTATGTCGTCGACGTGAAAGTCTCGCCGACTGGCAATCACCTCGTCGTGACCGCCGGCCGCCCGAGCGCCGGCATCATGGATCCGCCGGCGGCCGATCTTCTGCTGGTGACCCGAAACACGGGCAACGTCTCCGACGAGGTGGCCGTGATCGGCTCCGCAGACGACGGCTGGTTCGGACCGGCCGGCTTCGACGCCTTCAACGAGGCCGAGACGCCTTAGCGCATCGGTATACTCCGCGGCGAGCCCTTTAACGCGGTCCGGAGAGGCCGCCAAGGAGAGAGTGCATGAGCGACCGCCGCATCCTCGACGCCGACGACGTGCGCCGCGCCCTGACGCGGATCGCGCACGAGATCGTCGAGCGCAACGGCGGGGTCGAAGGGCTCGTCCTCGTGGGCATACGCAGCCGAGGCGTTCCCATCGCGCGGCGCCTGGCCGACCTGATCGAGCAGCACGAGGGCGCATCGGTCCCGGTCGACTCGCTCGATATCACCTACTACCGCGACGACCTCACGCGGATCGCCCACGCGCCCATCGTCAAGCGCTCCGAGCTCGAAACCGATGTGGCCGGGAGGGTGGTGGTCCTGGTCGACGATGTCCTCTACACCGGCCGGACGGTGCGCGCCGCGCTCGACGCGCTGACGGATCGCGGGCGGCCCAAGGCGGTGCGACTGGCGGCGCTCATCGACCGCGGTCATCGCGAGCTGCCGATACGCCCCGACTTCGTCGGCAAGAACCTGCCGACCAGCACCGAGGAGATTGTGCACGTACGACTGCGCGAGACGGACGAGGTCGACGAGGTCGTCATCGGCCGATCGGCGGCTCCGGCATGACGACCGCCGTGCGCCTGCGCACCTGGAGCCAGCGCCATCTGCTCGATGTCGACGGCCTCTCGCGCGAGGAGCTGGAGACGATCCTGGCCCTGGCGGTCGACATGCGGAACGCGCGGGCGGGGCGCGAGCATCGGTCGCTGCTGGAGGCCGAAACGGTGGCCCTGGCCTTCTTCGAGGCCTCGACCCGGACGCGCATCAGCTTCGAGCTTGCGGCCAAGGCGCTCGGCGCGACGACGGTCGATCTCGGGGTCGACCGCAGCAGCGTCTCGAAGGGCGAGTCGCTGGTCGACACGCTGCGAACGCTCGAGCGGACGGGCGTCACGACCGTCGTCATCCGCCATTCCGAATCTGGCGCGCCCCATCTCGCGGCCCGGGAGACCGGTCTGCACGTCATCAACGCCGGTGATGGTGTCCATGCGCATCCGACCCAGGCACTGCTCGACGCGCTCACGCTGCGCGAATTCTTTGGATCGCTCGATGGGCGCCGCATCGTCATCGTGGGTGACGTCGCGCACTCGCGCGTGGCTCGGTCCAACATCCACTCGCTCCAGGCCCTCGGTGCGCGCGCTCGCGTCGCCGGCCCGGCGCCCTGGGTCGCCGAGTTCGCCGACTGGCCCGGCGTGGAGGTTGCGACGTCACTCGAGGACGGCCTGCGCGATGCCGATGCCGTCATGGCCCTGCGCGTGCAGCTCGAGCGCGGGGCGGAATCGTTCGGCGACTTCGTCGCGGCCTGGCGATTGGATGAGGACCGCATGGCGCTCGCAGTGCAAGGTGCGCCGATTCTCCACCCCGGGCCCACCAATGAAGGCGTCGAGCTGACGGCCGACCTGGCCAACGGGCCGCGCAGCCTCATCGGTCGCCAGGTGGAGAACGGCGTTCCGATCCGAATGGCGGTCCTCGCGCTCGTCTGCGGAGCGGTGTGAGGGACGCTCGTTTCGGCCTGCTGGCTGATCCACCCGCCAGCTTCGTGCTGGTCGGCGGCCGGGTGATCGACCCGTCGGACGGCAGCAACGAGGAGAGGGACATCGCCGTGCGCGATGGGCTCATCGTCGAGGCGGCCGACGATGCCGAGCGCATTGACGCATCGGGCTGGGTCATCGCGCCCGGCTTCTGCGATCTCCACGCTCACCTCCGAGAGCCGGGCACCAGCGGGACGGAGTCCATCTCGAGCGGCACCCGCGCTGCCGCCCACGGTGGATTCACCACGGTGTGCGCCATGCCGAACACCGATCCTCCACTTGACTCGGCCGATGCCGTGGCTGCGGTGGTCGCGGCATCGGCGTCGGCGCGCGTGCGCGTCATCGCTGCGGCAACTCGGCGCCGCACGGGAGCTGAGCTCACCGCGGTCGAGGAATTGGCCAAGGCGGGCGCCATCGGCGTGTCCGATGACGGGGCGGCCGTTCCATCGGCCGCGCTGACAGCGGACCTGCTCGGGCGACTCGCACCGCTCGGACTACCGCTGTTCGAGCATGCCGAGGATGCATCCGTCGCCGCGGGCGGCGTCATGCGCGCAGGACCGGCGGCCACACGCCTCGGCCTGGCTCCGTGGCCACCGGAGGCCGAGGTGGCGATCGTCGAGCGCGACATCGCGCTGGCCGAGGCGGCTCATGCACGGCTGCACCTCACCCACCTGTCCACGGCGCGCTCGCTTGACGCTGTCCGCGCCGCGAAAGCGCGCGGCGTGGCGGTGACCTGCGACGTCACGCCGCACCACCTGGCGCTCACCGATGAGTGGGTCGGCGGCTCCCGCCGGTTCGCCTGGGAGGAGCCGGACCCGCGCTCCGCGCTTGCCTACGACGGTCGCTGCCGGGTGAACCCGCCGCTCGCATCACGCGACGATGCGCTGGCCTTGCTGGCAGGGGTCGCCGATGGAGCGGTGGACGCCATCGCCACCGACCATGCTCCGCACGCGACCGAGAGCAAGCTGGTGCCGTTCGCGCAGGCCGCGCCCGGGCTCATCGGCCTCGAGACCGCCCTGGGCGTGGGCCTGCTCGCTGTCGAGGCCGGCCGCTTGGGCTTGTCGACGCTCCTGGCAGCGCTGTCGACGCGGCCGGCGGAGATCGTTGGTGAGAAGCGTGGTTTGCGCACCGGCGAGCGGGCTGACCTCATCGCTTTTGACCCGACTGCTCGCTGGCGAGTGGAGGCGACGACGCTGGCGTCTGCCTCGGCCAATACGCCGCTCGTGGGTATGGAGCTGCCCGGCGTCGTGCGGATCACCGTCGCTGACGGGCGCGTGACGTATCGGTCTTGATGGAGCCGCCTGCTCCCGGGCAGCGCCTTCCCACCAGTGTTCAAGAGTCTTGAACACTGTGATAGCACGGTCGCCCTTACGGGACGCTTACCGCGGGCTTATCAACGGCCAGGCGCAGCGGGAGCGTGGACGAGCGGGATGTGGGACGATCTGGACCGCCCACGCCCCGCCAAGTCCCTTGAGGAATCGGCTTGTCAGCTCGCTACAACGAGGACCTCGACCCGAACGAGGGTCCGGGATTCGGATGCTTCATCACCCAGGCGATCCTGTTCGCGATCCTGCTCTTCCTCATCCCGATCGGGCTGTTCACGTTCAACTGGCCGGTCTGGCTGCTGGCGGTCCTGTTGTTCGCCGCACTGTTCCTGCTCTTCTTCGTCAGCATGACGAGCGTCTTCCTGCTGCGCGTCTTCTTCGCGGACCGGCGGCGCGGAAGGGGTCGCCAGACCGGCGTCGCAAAGCCGCAGACTCGGATAATCAGCACGGATGAGGACCAGACCGATGAATGAGAAGCGGAACGTGGCCTCTCTCGGCGTCTGGCTGGCGATCGGTATTGCGATCGGCGCCGCGATTGGAACGGCGAACGACAACATTGCCGTGTGGCTCCCGATCGGGGCCGCGATGGGAGTCATCATCGGTGCCATGGCGTCGCAGTCCGCACGGGGTGAAGGCTGATGCCCCTGATGGTCACCTTCTTCAACGTCCGCAAGGGCCGCGACACGATATTCAAGCGCGGCATGCGCCACATCTTCCCCAGGACCGCCCGCCAGACCGAGGAGAAGTACGGCGTGCGCTTCGTCGGCTGGTTCAACGTGACCGAGGGCTCGACCTGGAACAACGTGATCATCGTGGACCTGCCGAACTACGCGGTGCTCGACAAGCTCTACGCCGATCCATCCATGCGCGGCTTCGGGCACCGCGTGGCCGAGTCGGTGTTCGACTCGAAGCACACGATCTTCCTGCGCGAGCGGATGGGCCCGGACTTCGTCTTCAAGCCGTGAGCCGCTCACCGGGCGGCGGGTCGCCGCGACTGGTTGCGCTCCGCGAGCTGGCCGCCGAGGCGGAGCTGGAGCGACGCGACTTCCTGTATGAGGCGACCGAACAGCTGCGCCGCTTCCTGGACCAGAACCGCGAGCGGCTGCGGGAGATCGGCCCCATCAAGCTGGTCGACGACGAGCAGGACTACCTGCTCTACCACCCGGTCGACGAGACCTGGACCACCCGGCTCACCTACCAGGATCCGGCCGACAACGAGTGGTACGACCAGGAGCAGCTGGTCGAGACGATCAGCGAGCTGGTCGAGCTGTACAACCCGGCCGACATCTTCGCCTGGCTGATCGAGACATCGCGCGACGCCCCATCGCACCTGGTCGCTGCCGACGACCTCAAGCGCGAGGAGGAGCTCGGCGAGTTCGGCGACGACTGGGAGGCGGATCTGTCGCCCTCGCAGCAGGAGACCCTGGCGGCGCAGCGCCTCTGGCAGCTGGCCGATGCGTACCGCCTCCAGCTCTCGACGGCCCAGGCGCAGCACCTGCGCGAGTTCAGCGCCAATGCCGAGGAGGTGCTCCGTCGCACGGGCGAGCTGGTGCTGCTCGACGAAACGGAGGACGTGCTGGTGCTGCGGCCCGATGGCCGCTTCGAGACGTCACTTGACCTGTCCGATCGACCGGAGGACGTGGTGGGCGGGGTTGAGGCGCAACGTCCCGGGTTGTCGGTGACGGAAGCCAAGGTCATCGCCGCCTTCTACGATCCCGCCGACGTCCTGCACTGGGTGACCGAAGCGCTGGCCGAGCGCTACCCGGCGGTCGACTTCACCGCCGTCTACGAATGACGGAGGCCGATGCGTCCCTCGCCGACGCCTCGGTCGAATCGTTGTTTCGGCGCTCCGGTGCGCTCCTCGAGGGACACTTCCTCCTGAAGTCGGGCCGTCATGCCGGCCGCTACCTGGAGAAGTTCCTCGTCCTCCAGCATCCGCGCTTCGGCGTGGAGATCTGCCGCCGGTTCGCAGAGGTCCTGGCGCCTTACTCGCCAACCCTCGTTGTCGGGCCGACAACCGGCGGCGTGCTGCTGTCGTTCGAGACGGCCCGCCAGCTGGGCGGCTCGGTCCGCGCTGCCTTCGCCGAGGCAGTCCCCTCCGGCGGCCGCGCCCTGCGCCGAGGCTGGACGGTCGGTGCCCATGAGCGCGTAGTGATCGTGGATGACATCCTCACCACCGGCGCCTCCCTGGTCGAGACGGTGGACGCCGTGCGAGCCGCGGGCGTCGAGCCCGCGGCCGCGGCGGTCATGGTCGACCGATCCACGGCGCCCATCGAGCTCGGCTTCCCGCTGCACGCGCTGGGCCGCATCGAGATCCCATCGTGGGAGCCGGACGCGTGCAACCTCTGTGCTGCGGGAGTGCCCCTGCGCAAGCCAGGGACGAGCTAGCCCTTCGCGCCGCCCGTGAAGTTCCACGAGGCGAGGTGCAGCGACGGCACCACGTAGGCGCCGATGCCGAACACCGCCCCTCCGACCAGCGTGAGATCGGAGCCGACGCCACGTACCTGGCCCGGTCCGAGCGCATCCAGGAAGGACTGCGTGAAGCGCAGGTTCGTCACCGGGCGCTGAATCCGCCCGTTCTCGATCAGCCACACGCCGTTGCGCGTGAGGCCGGTCACGACCTGCGTCCGCGGATCGAGGATTCGCGTGTACCAGAAGTCGGTCACCAGCAGCCCGCGCTCCACCCGATCGACCAGCTCATCCTCGGACGCCGATCCGGCCTCCAGAACGAGATTCGCGGGCAGGGCGCCGAAGGGGCCGGCGCCTGCGACGGCATTGCCGGTGGACTCCGTGCCGAGCGCCTTGGCGGTGCGCCGATCGTGGATGAGGCCGCTGGTCACCCCCGCCCGCACGAGCTCGACGCGGCGCTTGGGCGTGCCCTCGGCGTCGAACCCGACCCCGGTCGCCATGGGGTGGGAGACGTCATCGGCCAATGAGATGGCCTCGTCGAACTGCGACTCGCCGATGCGCGCGAAGGAGCGCCCCTCCTCGACGGCGCGGCCGTTGAAGCCGTGCAGCGCCAGGAAGGTGAGCATGTTGACCACGCACGATGGGGAAAGCACGACCTCGTACGACCCGTGCGGCAGGTCCGTCGCGTCGGCGGAGTCGCGGGCGCGGCGCACGGCCGCCAAGCCGCTCACCGTTCCGTCCAGGTCGGCCAGACGAACGGACGAGGCGCGGGAGGAGCCGTCGGACGAGCCGGTGCGGGCGATGCCGTCGAGCGTTGCGCTCGTCGTTCTGCCGCTCAGCCGCTGGCCCGCCGAATTGGCGAAGGCGATGCGCACGCCCTCCGTCGAGCAGTAGCCGGCGGTCTCGAGACCGTCGGCGGCCGTGACGAACGCGCCGACGCGCCGCGCCCGCTCGGCCGGTTCGGCAGAAGCCGTGGCGTCGTCCCAGTGGTCGACCGCGGGCGCATCGGCGGGCGGTGCAAGGCCGGGCCAGCCGGGATCGACCGGTTGCAGTCGTGCCGCATCGGCGGTCGAGCGAACGAGGCGGGCGAGGGCATCGTCATCGGTCTGGTTGGCGGATGCCTCCGCGACGCGCCCATCGAGGGCGAGGCGCAGGTGCACCTGCTGGACTGCATCGGCGACGTTCTGGTGGATGAAGCCCGTGGCGAAACGGGTGAGCGCCTCGGTGCCGGCAGTGACAATGATCTCGGCTTCCGCATCGGTCCCGACCAGGGCGAGGACGCGCTCGCAGGTGTCGAGCAGCTCGTCGGTCATCCGGTCACTCCCACGCGCACGCCGTGGAAGCGACATGGAACCGCGGGGTGGCCGGTATGCCCGACCTGGCCCGGTTGCCCCTTGCCGCAGTTCGGCGTGCCCCAGAAGGTCCACTCGCTCTCGTTGCCGAGCATGTCGAGGCTCTGCCAGAAGCGCGGGCCGATGCCGGTGTAGGTCGGGTTCTTGATCATCCGGCCACGCTTGCCGTTCTTGATCTCCCAGCCGATCTCGCAGCCGAACTGGAAGTTCAGGCGCTTGTCGTCGATGGACCAGCTGCGGTTCGTGTCCATCAGGATGCCGTCGTCGGTCGCGGCGATCATCTCCTCGAGGCTGGACGAGCCCGGCAGGAGGCCCACGTTCGTCATGCGGACCATCGGCAGGCGGTTGTAGCCGTCGCCCCGGACGGCGCCACCCGACGAGTCGAGGCCCGCGAGGGCGGCGCTATCCCGTCCGGAGAGAACGCCGACCCAGATGCCGTCGCGCACGATGTCGACCGGGTGCGCGGGCGTGCCCTCGTCGTCGTAGCCGAAGGACCCGAGCGCCCCGGGCAAAGTGGCATCGGCGGTGACATTCATGAGGTCGGAGCCGAAGCGCATCGAGCCCATCTGCGCCAGGTCCAGCCAGGACGTGCCGGCGAAGGCGGCCTCCCAACCCAGGATCCGGTCGAGCTCGACGGCATGGCCAACCGACTCGTGGATCTGGAGGGCCATCTGCTCGGCGCCAATGATGAGGTCGGTCGCGTCGTAGCTCGGGCACTGGGGCGCGGTCAGCAGCGCGCGGGCTTCCTCGGCGATCCGGGCGGCGTTGCTCGGCAGGTCCAGCTCGCGCACCAGCTCCCAGCCCCGCGTGCCGTACTGCCCGCGGATGCCGGGGTAGCTGCGGCGCTGCGTCTCGTTGTCGCCGTTCGCGGTGGCGTCCATGCGCGCGCCGCACTCGCGGATGCGCTGGTCGATCCGATGGCCCTCGCTGCTCACCAGCCACTTGGTGGTGTCCCAGATGTCGTAGCCCGCGTTGGCGACATCGGCTCCATGCTCGCGCATGGTTCGCGTCAGGCTGACGAGCAGGTCGCCCTTCTCCGCCAGCGGCACGCTCAACGGGTCCTCGTCGACGGCGTTCTCCCAGTGATCCTG
>DASTTX010000012.1:0-2320 GCA_035759945.1 Candidatus Limnocylindria bacterium
CCGAGTCGAGCCTCACTGGCGCTCGGCGGCAGCACCTACTTCCGGCCCGGTGCGGCGGGCGCGGCCGCCATCGGCGGCCTGCCGTACAGCGACACCGGCCGCATCCCGGCCGAGATGACGGAGGCCGAGGCGGAGGAGGCCGGCGTACGCCGCCAATCGCCGTATCTGCGCCTCGTCCGCAACCGCAACTTCTCGCTGCTCTGGACGGGGCAGCTGATCTCGCTGCTCGGAGACCGGATCCACGTCATCGCGCTCGGCACGCTGGTCCTGACGCGTGGCTCGTCGCTCGAGGTCGGCCTGACGTTCGCTTCGACGGCCATCCCGTCGATGCTCCTGGGCCCGCTCGCCGGCGTGCTGGTGGACCGATGGGATCGCCGGCGCACGATGATCGCCTGCGACGTCAGCCGCGCCGTCCTCGTGCTGGCGGTGCCCTTCGCGTTCGAGATCCACATCGGCCTGGTCTATGCGATCGCCTTCGCGGTTGCGACGGTGACCCTCCTGTTCCGGCCGGCAAAGACGGCGGTCGTGCCGTCGGTCGTCGGCGATCGCGACCTCGTGTCGGCGAACTCGGCGTTGTCCGTCCCCGAGACGGCCGCGGACCTCATCGGCTTCCCTGTCGCCGGAGTGATTGTCACCGCGCTGAGCTCGGTGCTCGGTGCCGCCTTCGTTCTCGACGCCGGCACCTACGTGGTCTCGGCCGTGCTGATCTGGGCCATGATCCTGCCCCGCCAGGTGGAGGAGGAGCAGGAGCCGATATCGATCCGCGGCGTCTGGCGCGACATGGCCGAGGGATTCCGATTCCTGTTCCAGGAGAAGGCGCTCCTGTCGAATACGCTGCTCTCGACGCTCGCCCAGGTGGCGGTGGGCGCCGAGATCGTCGTGACCTTCCTGTACGCCAAGCACGTCGTGGATCTCGGCACCCTGAGCTTCGAGCAGATGACCTCGTTCCTGCTGACGGCCATCGCCGTCGGCAGCGTGCTGGCCGGCATCCTGGTCGGCGCGTTCGGCGATCGGGCTCCGAAGGGGCCATTGGTGATCGCGGGCTTCATCGGCATGGGCCTGTCGCTGGCGGCGGCCGGCCTGACGCGCGATCCCGGCCTGGCGCTGGTCGCCTTCTTCTTCACCGGCGCCTTCAACATGGTCTTCATCATCCCGACCGTGACCCTGTTCCAGGAGCGGACCCCGCAGCGGCTCATGGGACGCGTCGTGTCGAGCCGGCAGGCCCTCGTCTTCGGCTCGATCGCCGCCTCGATGGGCATTGCGGGCTACCTCTCCGGACTGATCGGCCCGGCTGCCGTGCTCGTCATCAGCGGCGGCATCTGCGCCGCGGCGGGCGTGCTCGGCATCGCGATCCCGCCCATGCGCAACGCCCGCTGACCGCACCATTCCTGTTACCCTTCGCCCGCCGTGGGACTGATCCTCGACCTGGCCGTGGCGGCCCTGGCCGTGGCGGTCGTCGCATCGCTGGCGCTCCTGGCCTGGACCCTCGCCGTCAGCGGGGTGCGCGGCATCCATGAAGGCCGGCGTCGGATCGCCCGGCTGCGAACGCAACTGACCGATGCAGAGGCGCGGCTCGCCCGCACAGGAGAACCTCAAGACCGATGACGACCAACGATCCCGATCGCACCCCCGGCTACCGCGGCGCCCTGCCGCCGCGCGAGGACCGGCTGGCGCGGCCGTGGATCCTGCTCGTCATCGCCGCCTTCGTGCTGATCCTGGTCCTTTCCGTCCTGGGCATCCCTTCGCGCTTCATCCCGGAGCCGACGCCGGTTCCCCTGCCGTCCGTGCCCGCGGCATCGTTCTCCGTTGAGCCATCGGCGTCGGTATCGGCTTCAGCGTCCGCGTCGGCATCGGCCTCTCCATCGGCCGCGGAGGAGGCTTCGCCCTCACCGACGTCGGAGTAGGCTCGATCTATCGAGTCCTCTCCACCGGAGGCTTCGCCGGCGCGCGATTTCCGCGACAGGTCGAGTGCCGATGAGCGGGGGGCGCGCCGCGGCGCGTGGCTCGTGCGTGCCAGGCCTCGATGTATCGTGGAATCTCCGCCCGCCGATGGGTCCCGGTCAATTCGGCTCGATGCATCGAGGGCCGGCCACCCATTTGTTCGGAAAGCGAACAGTCCGTATACTGTCCCTCCCTCTCAACCGAGGGCATACGGAGGACCCCTGTTGACCGACTCGTCGCGCTCGGTGTTGGTGGTTGATGACGACGCCGATGTACGCGCGCTGCTCAAGGATCTGCTGACCGAGGCCGACTACAAGCCGCGCATCGCGAAGACCGGCGGCGAGGCGCTCGAGGCGGTCGCGAAGGACCTCCCCGACCT
>DASTTX010000013.1:0-24112 GCA_035759945.1 Candidatus Limnocylindria bacterium
ACGCCAACCCCGACGCCGACGCCCACGCCGACGCCCACGCCAACCCCGACGCCGACGCCCACGCCAACCCCAACCCCGACGCCGACTCCCACACCCACAACCACGCCCACGCCAACCCCGACGCCGACGCCGACTCCCACACTCACACCCACGCCCACGCCAACTTCGGATGTGGAGCAGGTTCAGTCGCGCGTCGTGACGCCGACGCCAACGCCGGTCGCAAGCACCGCGCCCGACGCGCAGATCCCGCCCGCGACGCCGCGGGTCGAGCCGTCGGCGGGTCCGGTGGCTGCGTCGCCGAGGGAGGAGCCGGAGCCGCTGGTCGTCCCGCGCCCGGATCCGCCAGAACCGCCGACCGCTGCGCCGATCGAACCGGATGGGGCCGCGCCGGCGCCCGCGCCCGAACCGGCGCCCGCGCCACGGAGCGCCATGGTGCCCAGCGAGCCGTCGGGTCCGGCGGCGGTTGTCGGTCAGGTCGTTGGAGCGGCGGTCGAGCAGGTGGTTCGTGCCGTGCGGCCCGAGGCCGCGGTCGCCGTCGCGACGGAGTTCACCTTCCCATTGGCATTGGCGCTCGCCGTGCTCGGCTACTTGGTGATCCAGGGACAGATCGACCGACGCGACCCGAAGCTTCGCGTGGCGCCGCAGAACGTGGTCGAAACACTCGTGACCTTCAAGTCCGAGGAGGAGCTGTGATCGCCCAGCGTGCGCACCACAACCGTGCCGAGGACTACACCGCGCTGAGCGACCGGATGGGCCACCTGCTCGTCCTGCGCGTGGCGATGGCGGCGCTGACCGTTCTGTGGGCCGCGCTTCGACCGGAGACCCTCGGAAGCTCGCTCGTCGGGCTGGGGGCCGTGACGGGCGCGTACCTCGCCATCTCGGCGGTGGGGGAGCTCACTCGCAGCCGGGTGCGGCGCCTCAGCTTCGCGATCATGAGCGGCCTGCTCATCGTCGACGGCCTGTTCCTCGCCTACGCGATGTACATCACCGGCGCGACCGGCAGCCCGCTCCGCTTCCTCATTTACCTCCACCTCGTGGCGGTGTCGCTGCTGGCGTCGTATCGGACAGGGCTGAAGATCGCGCTGTGGCACTCTCTGCTGCTGTTCGTCGTGCTCTACGCCCAGGCGGCCGCGCTCCTTGCGCCGGTGGACGTGATCCCCGGTCGCGCCATCGACTTCGATCGGATGCCCGTCCTCAACGTCACATCGTTCTGGCTGTTCGCGCTTGCCACCTCGATCTTCTCGGCCATGAACGAGCGCGAGCTGCGCCAGCGCCGCGCGGACCTGCAGTCGCTCGTCGACGTCGGGGCGCGGCTGGACGACGTGGTCGACCCGGTCATCCAGGCGCGGGTCGTGCTCGACGGCCTGTCGGAGCGCTTCGGCTTCACGCGCGGCATGGTCATCGGGGCGGCCGAGGGCAAGCTCATCGTGCTCGCCTCGCGCGGGACGGAGGACTGGTCAGGCACGGTCCCGGCCGATGCCGTCATCCGCAAGGCCTGGGATCGGCGTGAGCTGCTGCCCGTCAAGCGCATCGATCCCAATGCGAATCCATTGCTGGCGGCCACGATGCCCGACGCGCGAAACCTTCTCGTCTCGCCGATGGTGGCCGACGGCCGCCCGGTTGGCGCCATCGTCGTCGAGCACCGCTCGCGAACGGTCTTCGGCATCGAGCGCCGGATCGCATCGGTCCTGGGACAGTTCTCCGCGGTTGCCGCGCTCAACCTGCGCAACGCAGTCCTGCTGCGGCACGTGCAGGACCTCGCCGAGCGCGACTCGCTGACCGGCGCGGCCAACCGGCGGATGTTCCAGCTCACGCTGGAGCGGACGCTCGGCACCGAAGCAGCCACGAAGGCCGATCAGACGACCGCCGTCCTCTTCATCGACCTCGACGACTTCAAGGTCATCAACGACACGCTCGGCCATGCCGCCGGCGACAGCCTGCTCATCGCCGTCACCGAACGCATCGGCGGCCTCGTCCGCAAGGGAGACCTCGTGGCACGGCTGGGTGGCGACGAGTTCGCGATCCTGACCGATGACGAGCCCGACCTGCGGCGGGCGCGGTCGATGGCCGAGCGCCTCGTGCGCGACCTGCGCGTGCCGTACGTCATCGGCGAGCAGACGATCACGGTCAGCGCCAGCATCGGCATCGCCAGCGCCGGCGAGGCGGGACGCGACGCGGCCGAGATCGTTCGCAATGCCGACGTGGCGATGTACATGGCCAAGGCCAACGGCAAGTCCGGCTTCGCCGTGTTCGACCCGGGCATGCACGCCTCGATCCGCGCGCGCCACGAGCTCGGCTCCGAGCTGCAGAAGGCGGTCGACCTGGGCCAGCTCCGGCTCGTCTACCAGCCGATCGTGTCGCTCGAGTCGGGGCGCATCTCGGGGCTGGAGGCGCTCGTGCGCTGGCAGCATCCGGCTCGCGGCCTGGTCGCACCGGGCGAGTTCATCGAGATCGCGGAGGAGAACGGCGCGATCCTGCCCATCGGCCGCTGGGTGCTGCGAGAGGCCTGCGAACGAGTCGTGGCCTGGCAGAAGGCCGGATCGGTCCCATCGTCCCTGTTCATGAGCGTCAACGTCTCGGCGCGCGAGATACAGCAACCGGGTTTCGTAGGCGCCGTCGAGGAGGCGCTCGCGTGGGCTGGCCTGGATGCCAACCGGCTGATCATCGAGATCACCGAGACGGCCCTTATCAAGGCCACCTCGCCGACGGTCACGACCCTCGAGGCGCTGCGCGCGCTCGGCGTGCGCGTCGTGATCGACGACTTCGGGACCGGCTACTTCTCGCTCAGCCACCTCCGCCAGTTCCCGGTCGATGCCCTCAAGATCGCCAGCGAGTTCGTGCAGGTCGCCGAGGGCGACTCGCGATCTGCGGCGCTGGCCGGTGCGATCGTGGCGTTGGGCGGTTCGCTCGACATCGCCACGGTCGCAGAGGGCATCGAGACCAAGGAGCACGCCGAGCGCATGCGGGCCCTGGGCTGCACCTACGGACAGGGGTTCTACTTCGCGAAGCCCATCAGCGCGACCGAGATCGAGGCCGGCGTGCCGGGCCTGGCCGACGGTCGGCGCTGGGATGGCGCCGCGGAGGCAGCGCCGCGCCGGCGCAAGCCGCTGCGCGCCCTGAGCGGGGAGCAGCCGAGCGCCGCCTGAGCCGCGGCGCGCGCCCGCATCCATGCCCGGCCGGCGGCTGCCGCCGGCCGGGCTCCCGCCATGCGGCATCGGCTAGCATCGGTGCTCCATGAGCACCAGCGGCCTGCCCTCGCCCGACGACGACTTCCCGGCCTGGTACGTCGAGGTCGTCAGGCGCGCCGAGCTGGCCGAGCATGGCCCGTCGCGTGGGTCGATGATCATCCGCCCCCACGGCTACGCCATCTGGGAGCTGACCCAGCGCGCGCTCGACGACCGCTTCAAGGCGACCGGCCACGAGAACCTGTACTTCCCGCTCCTGATCCCGATGAGCCTCCTCTCGAAGGAGGCCGATCACGTCGAGGGCTTCGAACCCCAGGTCGCCGTCGTGACCCGCGGCGGCGGCGAGGAGCTGGAGGAGCCGCTCGCCATCCGACCGTCGTCGGAGTCGATCATCTGGAACACCTATCGGCGCTGGGTGCAGAGCTACCGGGACCTGCCGCTCCTCTACAACCAGTGGGCCAATGTCCTGCGCTGGGAGCTGCGCCCGCGCCTCTTCCTGCGCACGACCGAGTTCCTGTGGCAGGAGGGCCACACCGCGCACGCCACGAGTGACGAGGCGATGGCCGAAGCGCTGCGCATGCTCGACGTCTACCGCCAGGTGGCGGAGGACGTGCTCGCCATCCCGGTCTTTCCGGGGCGCAAGTCGCCCGGCGAGCGCTTCCCGGGCGCCGTCGAGACGTTCACCATCGAGGCCCTGATGCGCGACGCAAAGGCGCTCCAATGCGGCACGAGCCACTTCCTCGGCCAGAACTTCGGCCGCGCTTATGACGTCACGTTCCTCGATGCCGATGGGCACCAGGAGCACGCCTGGGGCACATCGTGGGGCTTCAGCACCCGGATGGTCGGGGCCACGATCATGGCGCACGGCGACGCGGCCGGGCTGCGCCTGCCGCCGGCGGTGGCGCCGATCCAGGTGGTGATCGTGCCGATCTATCGGTCCGACGACGAACGAGCGTCGGTCCTCGCCACCGCCGATCGCCTGCGCGCCGACCTGGCCGCGGCGGGCATTCGGGTCCGACTCGACGACCGCGACCAGCATCGGCCCGGCTACAAGTTCGCCGAGTGGGAGCTGAAGGGCGTGCCGGTACGCATCGACCTTGGCCCGCGGGACGTCGCAGCCGGACGTGCGGTGCTCGTCAGCCGCCTCGGCGGCGGCAAGGAGGAGGTCGCACTGGCCGACGTCGTGACCGGCATGGCCGGTCGGCTTGCGGACATCCAGGCCGCACTGTTCGCCGATGCGCTCGCCTTCCGAACCGCGAACACGCACGAGATCACCTCGTTCGATGCCTTCGCCGCGGGGCTCGAGGAGCGCGGCGGCTTCTGGACGGGTGCCTGGTGCGGCAGCGACGAGTGCGAGGCGGAGATCAGCGCCAGGACGAAGGCGACCATTCGTTTCCTTCCGATCGAGCCACGCGAGCCCGGCTCGGCGTGCATGCACTGCGGGCGGGCGGGCGTCGATACCGCGACGTGGGCTCGGGCGTACTGATGGGTGAGCCGCACATCGTCTCGATTGACGAGATCCGCGAGGCGGCGGCGCGGATCCGTGGCGTGGCGACCCGAACGCCGCTGCTGCGCTGGGACGACACGACGTGGCTGAAGCCGGAGTCGTTCCAGCCCATCGGCGCCTTCAAGATGCGCGGCGCCTACAACAAGATCGCGTCGCTCTCCGAGGCCGAACGAGCGCGCGGCGTGGTGACCTACTCGTCCGGCAACCACGCCCAGGCGGTGGCCCGCGCGGCCAGGCTGCTCGGCGCGCGGGCCGTCATCTGCATGCCGCGCGACGCGCCGCGCATCAAGATCGAGGGTGTCGAGCGCGATGGCGCCGAGATCCAGTTCACGGGCATGGACTCCGAGGAGCGGCATGCGCTCGCGCTGCGGCTGGTCGAGGAGCGCGGTCTCGTCATGGTGGAGCCCTACGACGACCCGGCCATCATCGCCGGCCAGGGCACGTGCGGCCTCGAGATCGTCGAGGACCTGCCCGAGGTGACGTCGGTCGTCGTGCCGGTATCCGGTGGCGGGCTCTCATCCGGGGTGGCGACGGCGGTCAAGGCGCTGGCGCCGTCCGCGCGGGTCATCGGCGTCGAGCCGGAGCTTGCCGCCGATGCACAGGAGTCGCTCCAGTCCGGCCGGCTGGTGACCTGGACGGCTGAGCAGACCGGCCGAACCATGGCCGATGGGCTCCGCACGAACTCACTGGGGCCGCTTCCCTTCGATCACCTGCGGCGGTTCATGGACGAGATCGTGACGGTCAGCGAGGAGCAGATGGCCGATGCGATCCGTCAGCTCGCCCGCCGCGCACGGCTGGTGGTCGAGCCCTCGGGCGCCGCGAGCATGGCCGCCCACCTCTCGGGTGCCGCGGCGCGCACGGATGCGGATGACGCCCGGGTGATCGTCATCAGCGGCGGCAACATCGACCCCGAGCTGTTCCAGCGCCTGCTCGCCGGCTGACGCCAGCGCGTGGCTCAGCCTGCTGTGAGGATGCTCACCGCCCGGTCCAGCTGCGGATCGGCCGCCGAGGTCGGATCGGCCGGCGCTGGCACCACGACGTCGGGTTGCACGCCGTCGGGCGCCACGGAGTTGTGGTCGGGCGTGAACCATCGGTCCGTCGTGAGCCGCAGGCCTCCACCGTTGGGCAGGCTGTTCCAGATCTGGACCGTGTTCTTGCCGAACGTCGGCTCTCCGACGATGGTGGCCCGATCGTGCTCCTGGAGCGCGGCGGCCACGATCTCCGAGGCTGAGGCAGAGCCACCGTCGACCAGCACGACGACCGGCACCTGGCCCGATTGAAGGATCCCGCTCTCGGAGCGCCACTCCTGGACGTTTCCGTCCGACTCGACCGTGAACAGCAGCTCTCCAGTGGCGACGAACTCCGATCCGATGCCCTGGGCGGCCACGATGTACCCGCCGGGGTTCCCTCGCAGGTCGAACACGATTCCATCGGCGCCCTGGTCCAGCAGCGACTGGAGCGCGTCGCGGAACAGGCCCGGCGCGCGATCGGTGAAGGACGTCAGGCGGATGTAGCCGATGCCGTCGTCGAGCAGCTCGGCACTCACCTCCTGGAGGTCGATGACGGCGCGGGTAATCGTGATATCGAGCCGCTCGTCGCCGCGCTCGACGGTGAGCGTCACGTCCGTCCCGGCCTCGCCGCGGACCTCGAACACGAGCGAGTTGACCGACTCCCCGGCCGTCGACCTGCCGTCGATGGCCAGGATGCGGTCACCGGCGCGGAGCCCTGCCTCCTCGGCCGGCGAGCCATCCAGCGGGCTGACCACCACCATGGCGCAGGTGGCCGTCACCACCGTGCAGGAGGCGAGGTCCTCCGGGTCGACGGTGTTCTCCATGCCGACCTCGGCGCCGATGCCGCTGAACTCGCCGGACAGATCGTCGAGCGCCTGGCCGTACTGGCTGGGTGGCAGATAGCCCGAGTAAGGATCCTCGAGGCCGTACTCGATCATGCCGCGCACCGCGCCGTCGACCAGCTGCTCGTCGGTCACCTCGTCGACGTAGTCGCCCTTGATCTGCGCGTACGTCTCGCACAGGACCGCGAACGCTTCGGACGGCTCGGCGCACGAGACGGTCTCCAGCACCGGCGTCGGGCCCGGGGTCTCGGCCGACGATGGGACGGCGACCGACGGTTCGGCACTCTGCGTGGGCGAAACGTCGGCCGTGGCGGCACCACCACCCACGGCGAGCCCGGCCACGAAGGTCGCCGCACCGAACAGCAGCAGGACGACGAGGAGGATCGCCGCGCTGGCGGCGGGCGGTCGACGCGAGGGCGCGATGGCGGTCATGGGACGCGCATTCTCGCGCGAATCGTCTCGGGCCGCTCGACTGGCGTCAGCCGCGAACCGCGCGGAGGCCGAGGAAGATGGGGATCTCGGCGTTGGCGCGGGCATCGCCACGCGCCGCCTTCCCGGGTCGCCGATCGGGCGCCAGGTCGGGAATCTCGAGCATGGCATCGGTCGCGAAGCCGATCTCGGCCAGGGCGTTGACATACGTGCTGATCGGCCGGTGGAACGAGCGCGTCGGCAGCCCGCCGCCCAGCGACTTCATCGGCACCGCCATCTCGCCGAGATACGCGTCGATGCGGCGATAGGTGAGCTTGCGACCCTCGTCGAACCCCCAGCCGGAGTGACGCGGCTGGCGAAACGCCGGATGCGTCATGAGCAGCACCACGCGGGCGGCCGGCCGCAGCGCCCAGTCGAGGGAGTGCATCACGTCGTCGAGAGGATCCATGTCCTGAACCGACAGCATGAAGGCCGCCGCGTCGAATGCGGCCTCGCCAAGTCCCGCGACCGCCATCAGCCGCCGGGCGTCTCCGGCCAGGAAGCGGGCGCCCCGCAGCCGCGCGTGACGCCGCTTGGCGGCGGCGATCAGCTTGGCCGATGCGTCGACCACCGTGACCGACGCGCCTGCGTCGACCAGGTATGGCGCCAGCACGCCCTGCCCGCCACCGACGTCCAGGATCTCCTCGCCAGGCCGCGGCTGGAGCAGGTCCATGACGGCCGGGATGGCGAGCTGACGGTGATAGGCCGATCCGCGATCCCCCACCCAGCCGTCGTACCAGGTCGCAACGCGCTCCCAGCTCGTCTCGCGGGGGCGGCCGGCATCCGGGCGTCGCCCGCCCATCAGCGCCAGCCGAGCTCCGGGGCGACGTACGTGAGGATGCTCTCGACGGCGTGTGCGTTGTAGTCGACGCCCAGCTGGTTGGGGACGGTGAGGAGGAGCGTATCGGCGGCCTGGATGGCCGTGTCGCCGGCCAGCTCCTCGACCAGCTTGTCGGGCTCGGCGGCGTAGGAGCGCCCGAAGACGGCGCGCGTCTTCTCGTCGATCTGGCCGATCTGATCGTGCTCCTGCTGGCCGCGGCCGAAGTAGGCGCGGTCGCGGTCGTCGACGATGGCGAAGATGCTGCGGCTGACCGACACGCGCGGCTCACGCGCGTGACCCGCCTCCTTCCACGCCTCGCGGAAGGCGTCGATCTGGCGGCGCTGCTGGACGTGGAGCGGCTCGCCGCTCTCGTCGAACACCAGGGTCGAGCTCATCAGGTTCATGCCTGCCTGAGCGGCCCAGACGGCGGTTGCGGTCGAGCCGGCGCCCCACCAGATTCGTTCGCGGAGCCCAGGCGGGTACGGCTCCAGGCGCAGCAGGCCGGGCGGGTTCGGGAACATCGGCCGCGGGTTGGGCTGCGCCAAGCCCTCGCCCTTCAGCAGCTCGAGGAAGGTCTGCGCGTGGCGGCGGGCCATGTCGGAATCGGTCTCGCCCTCGGCCGGCACGTATCCGAAGTGGCGGTAGCCGTCGATGACCTGCTCCGGCGAACCCCGGCTGATGCCGAGCTGCAGGCGGCCACCGGCGATGATATCGGCCGCCCCGGCATCCTCGGCCATGTAGAACGGGTTCTCGTAGCGCATGTCGATGACGCCGGTGCCGATCTCGATCCGGCTCGTCCGCGCGCCGATGGCGGCCAGCAGCGGGAACGGCGAGCCCAGCTGCTGCGCGAAGTGGTGGACGCGGAAGTAGGCGCCGTCAGCGCCGAGCTCCTCGACGGCCACGGACAGCTCGATGGACTGCAGGAGCGCGTCGGAGGCGGATCGAACCTGCGAATACGGCGACGCCGACCAGTGACCGAACGACAGGAATCCGATGCGCTTCACGCACCGATTCTACGTGGCCGCAGGCGGCGACCTCATTTCTCGAAGGCGGCCACCGCAGGACGGCGTCGGGTTCCGCTGAGCACGACCGCCGCGATGATCGCAACGGCGATGCCGGCAGCGCCGATGATGCCGAACCCCCACGCGAAGCCGTGGGCATCGGCGACGCTGCCGGTGAGGATCGGCCCGATCGCCAGGCCGGTCGACAGCGCGGTGCCATAGCCGCCGAGGCCGGTCGCACGTACGGCCGGCCGCGCGACCTCGGTGATGGTGACCTGCACGAGCATCAGGGTGGAGGCCAGCAGCAGGATGCCGATGACCAGGATCGCAACCAGCGCCGGAATGGCGGACTGGAGCCCGAGGGTCATGATGAGCACGCCGTACCCGGCGGCTGTGATCGCTGCAACGATTGGCGGCAGGTGGCTGCGGTCGATCAGCCGGCCGAGTGGGACGCGCGACGCGCCATTGGCCAGCGACTGGCTGGCCAGGATCAAGCCGATCGTCCCGGCACTGAGGCCGATCCCTGTTCCGAACAGCGGGAACAGGCTGCTGACCGACCCCCACGGAATGCCGATGGCCAGGGCCGCGATCCACGAGCCCACGATCGCTCGCTGCCGACCGACCTCGCCGACCATCGCCGGCAGCCGTCTCAGCCGCAGGCGCTGGGTCACACCGCCGGGCAGGAACGACGCCGCCAGCGCGGCCGCGAGGCCGATTCCCGCCGCGACGACGAAGACGGGTGCGGGCCCGCCCCAATCCCAGACCAGGCCGCCGATGGCCGGTCCGAACGCGACGCCGGTATGGGTGAAGAGCGTGAGCCAGCCGAATGCGCTGCCGCGGGCCTCGGGACGCGCCTGTTCGGCGACGTACGCGCTGGTGCCGGGCAGGAAGAAGGCGGCCGCCGTGCCCGAGGCGACGGCCCAGGCGTAGTACGGCAGCGTCGTGCCCGCCGCGACGGCAAGGAGCGGCACCAAGTTGACCAGGGCGTTGACGAACGTGGCGATGAGAAGGACGCGACGCGTGCCCCACGCATCAGTGATCGCGCCGACCGGCAGCTGCAGGAACGCCTGCAGCCCCGCACGGATGGCCGCGAGCAGGCCGGCCTCGGCCGCCGTCCCGCCCAGCGCGACCACGTGGAGCGGCATGGCGATGAACGCAGCCCAGGTCCCAACCCAGAACGCGAAGGTCGCCAGGTACGCCGGCCAGAGTGGCGGACGACCCGTCCGCTCGGTCACGCCCCGCGCAGGGCGCCGAGGAAGGCCACGGCGTTCGCCCCCAACGCCTCGACGGCGTAGCCGCCCTCCTGGAGCGCGACGACCGGCATGCCGAGCGACGCGATCGCAGAGCCGATGCGCGCGTAGTCGTCGGTCCGCAGCGCCAGGTTGCAGATCGGGTCGGCGTGGTAGGTGTCGAAGCCGAGCGACACGACCAGCGGCGCATCGGCGTCGAATGCCCGGATGGCGTCCAGCGCCTCATCCAGCGCGGCGAGGTAGCCGTCGCCGTCGGTGGCGGGCGCCAGCGGCAGGTTGAGCGTGGCGCCCTCGCCATCGCCGGTGCCGCGTTCGGTCGCGTGGCCGCTGAAGTACGGATAGATGCCGCGCGGGTCGCCGTGCAGGCTGACGTACAGCACGTCGCCGCGCTCCCAGAAGATCTGCTGCGTGCCGTTGCCATGATGGAAGTCGATGTCGAGGATCGCGACCCGCTGCGCGCCTCGCGTGACCAGCGACTCGGCCACGATGGCAGCGTTGTTGTAGTAGCAGTAGCCGCCGATCAGGTTGCGCCCGGCGTGATGGCCCGGCGGCCGGCACAGCCCGTAGGCGAGCGGCTCGCCATTCAGCACCCGGTCGAGCGCGGTGAGCGCGATGTCCACGGCCGCCCGGGCGGCCGTTGCCGTGCCGGCCACGATCGGCGTGGCGGTGTCGAAGCAGTAGGCGCCGAGGCGGTCGCGACGGTTGGCTGGCAGCTGCTCGAGCGACATCCGACCGGCATACGCGCTCAGCAGGAACGTGTCCGGCAGGAGCGCGTGGGAGGCGTCGTGGCCCGCGGCAAGCGCATCGGTCCACACGTGCTCGACCAGGTCGATCATCTCCAGTTCGTGCACCGCCGCAATCGGGTCGGGGCCATGGTCGACCGGCGCCACGATCTCGTAGGAGCCGGTCGCCAGCAGCGCCTCGCGAATGGCCGTCGCTCGGGCCGGGGACTCGAAGCACGGCTCCGGCCGGCCGCCGACCAGCTCGATCAGGCCGTCGTGGGCGAGGTGGTGGTCCGAGGCGACAAGCGGCGTGCGCGCTGGCATCGTGGCGAACCATACGCGAGGTGACGGCTGGAAGGTGGCGGTGGGAGCGCCCACGTACGACCTATGGCTGCTGAACGCTGGGCGCTCGCCGGCCGTATCCTCCTCGGCACACGAACGGGAGGGCCCATTTGACCGATCCGCACGCCGGTGCACGGCTCTGGTCCGCGCTGCAGGACAACGTCGCGCACGCGGTGGTCGGCGCGTCCGAGCCGCTGCGGCTGATGACGATCGCCCTGCTCGCCGAGGGACACGCGCTGCTCGAGGACGTCCCCGGCGTCGGAAAGACGCTTCTGGCGCGCGCGTTCGCGCGCTCCCTGGGCCTCGGCTTCGGTCGCGTGCAGGGCACGCCGGACCTGCTTCCCAGCGACGTGACCGGCAGCAGCGTCCTGGCCGACGGCTCGTTCCGCTTCATCCCCGGACCGATCTTCACCAACGTCCTGCTGGTCGACGAGATCAACCGGGCCACGCCGCGCACCCAGTCGGCGCTGCTCGAGGCGATGCAGGAGCGGCAGGTCAGCGTCGACGGCGAGACCCGACCGATCCCCGCGCCCTTCCTCGTGCTGGCCACCCAGAATCCGATTGAGCTGGAGGGCACCTTCGCGTTGCCCGAGGCGCAGCTGGATCGATTCCTGGTCCGCATCGCGATCGGCTATCCAGCCGAGGAGGACGAGCGTGCCATCGCCCGCCGATACCGAACCTCTGTCGAGCCACTCGAGGCGATCGAGCCGGTGCTCGACCCGGCCGCGCTCCCCGAGCTGCGCGACGCGGCGCGGACCGCCACGGTCAGCCACGAGGTCGAGGCCTACATCGTGCGGCTGGTGCGTGCGACGCGCGAGCACCCCGACCTCCAGCTCGGCGCGAGCCCGCGCGCCAGCGTGGCGCTCTACCGAGCCGCCCAGGCGGCGGCCTTCCTGGCCGGACGGGACTTCGTCCTGCCCGACGACGTCGCGGCCCTGGTCGGCCCGGTGCTGACCCACCGCCTCGTCGTCGACGTCGACCGCGAGCTGCGCGGGGCCACCGCCGCCGAGGCGCTGACCGGCATCATCGTGCAGGTGCCGGTCGGCGTCGGAGCGGGCACCGGCTGACGCAACGGTGAGCGGCTGGACCCTGCTCGGCCTGGCGATGCTGCTCGTCGGCGCCGCGCTGAGCGCGCCCGGCCTGCTGCTCATCGGCGGCCTGACGCTCCTGAGCCGATGGCTGACGACCCTCTGGTCGCGCTTCGGCCTGTCGTCGATCTCCTTCGATCGGCGGCTGGGCAGCCACCGAGCCGTCTGGGGCGACGAGGTCGCACTCGACGTCGAGGTCTGGAACCAGAAGCTCCTGCCCGTCCCGCTCCTGGTGGTGGACGACTATGTCACCGACACCCTGCGCGTCGTCGGGCGTCGCCTCGGCCCGAGCGACCGCCCCGGCCGGGGCGTGCTGGGGAATGCATGGTCGCTGCTCTGGTACGAGCGCGTCGTACGTCACCTGCGGATCGACGCTCGGCGGCGGGGCGTGTTCGCGTTCGGGCCCATTCGGCTGACCGTCAGCGACCTCTTCGAGCGCGGCACGAACAGCGAGGAGCGCGAGCTGCCTGACGAGCTGCTCGTGCGGCCGCGCACCGTGCCGGTGCGCGCGACGGAGCCGGCTCGGGCGCCGCTCGGAACCAATCGGACGAGAGTGAGCTTGTTCAGCGACCCCGCCCAATACGCCGGTGTTCGCGCCTACCAGCGCGGCGATCCGGCGCGACAGGTGCATTGGCGGGCGACGGCGCGCCTCGGGCAGCCCGTCAGCCGTCGCTACGAGCCGGTCAACGAGCGACACGTGCTGCTGGCGGTCGACCTCCAGACCGTGCCCGGTCCGCACTGGCTCATGCTGTTCGACGACGAGCAGGTCGAGGCCCTGTGCGTCGCGTCTGCTTCGCTCGCTCGCCGCTTCCTGCGCGATGGCACGGCCTGTGGCCTGATGCTCGGCACCCAGCTGGCCGGCGGGCGCCGCTGGGCGTACCTGCCGCCCTCGTCCTCAACGGGCCAGCTCGGTCGAATCGAGGACCTCCTCGCGCGGGTCCAGCCGATCGTCTCGCTACCGTTCGAGCAGCTTCTTGGCGTGGTGCCGCGGCGCCTGCCGCCCGGCGGCACGGTCGCCGTCCTCAGCGCCCGCGACCCTTCGTCGTTCCTCGACCCGCTGCGGCGGCTCTCGCGATCCGGCTACGCCGTCCGCTTCCTGGCGCTCGGCGACGAGCGGGAGGCGCACGGCCGGCTCGTCGCCGGTGCCGGGGTCGACGGGGCCGTGGCTGCGCTGTCGCCGACATGGAGGGAGGCCGATGCCCTGGTCATCGGCGGCTGACCGATTCGTCGGCTGGCTCCTGCCGGTCCTCGCCGTCGTCGCGGAGGGCGCGCTCCTGGCGGTCGTCTACGTCGCGGTCGAGACGACGATCGACCACCGCGCGCCGCTCCTCGGCGTGTTCGAGCTCGCGGCCGCTGCGGGCGCCACCGCGTACCTGGTCCACCGCCGTTGGATCGACCCCGACGACGACCCGCTACGCTTCCTGGTCTGGCTGGCGCTGCTCGGGCTGGTCGGCTGGCTGTGGGATGCCGACGTCCGCCGGCTGCTGCTGGCCGGTGACCCGGTCTCCGCGTTCCCGCTGCATCCGGGGGGCTGGCTCATGGTCGTCGCGGGGATGCGCGGCGTCGCGCGCGGGGTCGAGATCGATGATCGAGCCCTGACGCGGCTCGTGCTCGTCGGCGTGCCGGCGCTATCGGTGCCCTGGATCATCGGCCAGGTCGCCGCTGGCGAGCTGCGCGACGTCTTCATCGAGGAGGCCTTCGTGGCGAGCATCAGCTTCGTCACGGCCGGATTCATCTCCGCGGGCCTCGCGCGACTCCAGGAGATCGGTCGCGAGACCGGGATCGACTGGCGTCACGACCGGTCGTGGCTCGGGACGGTCTTCGGCGTCCTGGTCGTCGTGCTGGCCGTCGGCATTCCGGCTTCCGTTCTGCTGGGGCTCCCCGACGACGCCGTGGCGCGCGGCATCCTCGGACCAATCATCAGCGTGCTGGGCTATCTCGTCATCGCCGTGGCCGCCGCCACGGCGCTCGTGGCCGCGCTGCTGGCGGCGATGCTCAAATCCATCGGCATCAGCCTTCCGCCGCCGGTGAGCCCGAACCAGGCCGGGCCACAGCCCTTCGAGGCGCTCACCCTCGACCAGATTCGCGGGCCGATGACGGCGCTGATCGCCGCCTGGATCGTCATCGCCATCGTCCTCGTCGTGCTCGCCCGAGTCTGGCTGCGACGCCGTCCCGGCCGGGCGGGACGCGGCGGGAGCGAGGAGCGCTCGTTCCGCCTGCCCGAGCACCTCTTCTCCCGCCGGGCTCGTCCGCCCCGCGCGCCCGCCCGGCAACGGCGGCGCGATCCGACGGACGCGGTCGACGCGTATCTCGCCGCGCTCGACGACCTCGCGGCGCAGGCGCCGGCCGAGGCTCGCGCGGAGCACGAGACGCCGCGGGCACATGCCGGCCGGGTCAGGCTGGGCATCGAGCTCGACGCCCTCCAGGCCGACTACGGGCTCGCACGCTACGCCGGTCGCGCCCTCAGCGACGCCGAGCATCGCCGCGCCATCGGCCGCTGGCGGCGTCTGCGGGAGCGCCTTCGTTCGACCTGAAGCCCGCGCCGGCCCATCGGCGACGTGGCTCCCCTAGACTTGCGGCACCGATGAAGATCGCCCACGTCCGCGAGCGCAACGCGCCCGCGGGGAGTCCCTGGCGCCTCGCCGCGGCCCTCGACGCCGATGGCGCTCGCTGGCTCGACCTCGACGAAGCCCGGCAGGGCCTCGTGGTCGAGGACCCGCGCCGCGCGCACAACAGCATCCTGTTTCGCCAGGCCATCACGACGCTGGACGACCATCTCGCCCGCGGCCTTCGGGTCGAGGCGTTGGCCGAGGTCCGCGACGGGTACGCTCGAGCCAGCGACGACGACGAGGCACTCCTCGACGCCTCGGACCTCGACTTCGGGCCTCCGATCCTGCGCCCGCCGAGCTTCCGGGACTTCTACGCCTTCGAGCAGCACGTCGGCACGATGTGGAAGCGCCGCGACATGCAGATCCCCGAGGCGTGGTACCGCCTGCCGATCTTCTACTTCAGCAACGTGTCCGAGATCCGCGGTCCCGGCGATCCGGTGTGGGCTCCGCGCGGCTCGAATGAGCTCGACTACGAGCTGGAGGTCGGCGCGCTCATCGACACCCCGGTGCGCGACCTCGATGGCGGCCGGGGCGAGGAGGCCATCGGCGGATACATGGTCCTCAATGACTGGAGCGCGCGCGACCTTCAGCGCGAGGAGACGACGGTTCGGCTCGGGCCGGCCAAGGGCAAGGACTTCGCCACCTCCATCGGTCCCTGGCTGGTGACCCCGGACGAGCTGGCCGACGCACGCAGCGGCAAGGGGTACGATCTGTCGATGAGCGCGACGGTCAACGGCACGGAGCTGTCGCGCGGAAGCTGGGCCACCGCGCACTTCAGCTTCGGGGAGATGGTCGAGCGGGCGTCCGCCGACGTGCACCTGCGCCCCGGCGACCTCTTCGGCTCCGGAACGGTCGGCACGGGGTGCCTGCTCGAGATCCGAGACGAGAAGCTCGGTCGGTACCTCGAGCCGGGCGACAGCGTGACGCTGGAGATCGAGCGCCTGGGGCGGCTGACGGCGCCGATCATCGAACGGCCGCAACAATGAGCGCATCCGTCGACGCGCTGATCGCGCGGATGTCCGAGGCCGAGCGTCGGCTGGCCGAGCATGCCGACGCTCCTGTCCCGGAGGGGCTCACCGACCCGGACCCGACCACCGACGAGCGCTGGGAGGCGGGGCAGGTCTGGGCGCACATCGCCGAGTTTCCGCCGTACTGGCTCGCTGAGGCCCAAAAGGTCGCGTCGCTGCCGACGACCGAGCCGGTGCCCTTCGGCCGCGTGAAGACCGATGCCGGGCGCGCCGCGGCCATCGAGCGCGAACGCCACACCCAGCCGGCCGCCCTGCTCGAGCGGGTGCGCGGCTCGCTCGCGGAGGTGACCGATGCGACTCGCTCCTTCACCCCGGAGGAGTGGAACCGACGCGGCCTCCACCCGACGCGCGGCGAGATGACGGTCCAGTCGATCGTCGAGCGCTTCATCGTGGACCACCTCGAGGAGCACGCCGACCAGCTCGACGTCCTCCGCGGATCATTATCCACGTAAAGAATCCGTAATCGGCGCGTAACGGCGCCTTTTGCCTCCGGTTCTAGTTTGCGGACTGCCCGCCCACTCGAGCACGGAGGTGTTTGCCTTGCGGCGCTTCGTCGCCCCTCGACTGGCCGGTGCCCTGATCCTGGCTGCCCTGCCCGCCGTCGCACCCCTATTCGTCGCCTCACCGGCGCACGCACAGGCCGGCCTCGCCATCACGACCCCGTTCCCGGCCGTGTCGGTCCAGCCGGGCGAATCGGTGACGTTCGACCTCACCGTCACGGCGGCCGATCCAACCCGCGCCAGCCTTTCACTCGACGGCCTCCCCGACGGATGGACCGGCTCGCTGAGCGGCGGCGGCAACGAGGTCCAGGGCGTGTTCGTCACGCCCGATGCGCCGGCGACCGTCACGCTCGCCATCGACGTTGCCGAGGACGCCGCCCCCGGCGTGGTGCCGGTGACGGTGAACGCCCGCGCCGGGAGCGCATCGGCGTCGCTGGAGCTGGATCTGACGGTGGCCGAGGAGGGCGGCGGCACGGTCTCGCTCGAGTCCGACTATCCGTCCCTGCGCGGGACGGCCGACACCGACTTCAAGTTCAACCTGACGCTTCACAACGACACGCCGGGTGAGTTGACCTTCGGCCTGGAGGCCAACGGCCCGGCGGGCTGGGACGTGACCATCCAGCCCACCGGCGAGACGCGAGCCGCCAGCGTCACCGTGGGCGCGCGGGGCGATCAGCGACTCGAGCTGACGGCCACGCCGAGCGCGCAGGCCGCGGCGCAGACCTATCCGATCAGCGTCGCGGTCACGGCGGGCGATCAGCAGGCGACCGCCGATCTGACGGTCGAGATCACCGGATCGGTGAAGATGACACTGACGACCCCGGACGAGCGGCTGAACACCACGGCCAACGCCGGCAGCGCCCGTGACTTCGACGTCATCGTTGCCAACCAGGGCACCTCGCCGCTCGAGGCGGTCGACCTGGTCGGCACCGGCCCGAGCGATTGGGATATCACCTTCGACCCGCCGAGCGTCGAGCAGATCACGCCCGGCGAGTCGGCGACCGTCACGGCCCACATCACGCCGTCGAGCAACGCGGTGGCCGGCGACTACCAGGTCCACCTGTCGGCTTCCAATGCCGATGCCAACGAGTCGATCGACGTGCGCGTCACCGTCGAGACGCCTCCCATCTGGGGCATCGTGGGCCTGCTGCTGGTCCTGGCGACCATCGGCGGCATGGTCCTCGTCTTCCGCCGCTATGGGCGTCGCTGAGGTGGGGGGAGCGAACGCGCGACCCCTGGTCGAGGCGCGCAACCTCACCAAGCGCTACGGCGCCTTCGTGGCCGTCGACGACCTTACCTTCGCGGTCGGCCCCGGCGAGATCTACGGCCTGCTCGGCCCGAACGGCGCGGGCAAGACGACGACCATCCTCATGCTGCTCGGCCTGTCGGAGCCATCGAGTGGCGAGGCGCGGGTCCTGGGCCTCGACCCCGCCCGGCAGCCGCTCGAGGTCAAGCGACACGTCGGCTACCTTCCCGACAGCGTCGGGTTCTACGGACGACTGTCCGGCCGCGAGAACCTGGAGTACACGGCCCGCCTCAACGGCATCAATGCCCCGGTTGCCGCCGACCGCATCTCCGAGCTTCTGGACCAGGTCGGCCTGGCCGATGCCGGCGACCGGCCAGCCGACACCTACTCGCGCGGGATGCTCCAGCGTCTCGGCGTGGCCGATGCGCTCGTCAAGGGTCCGTCGGTCCTCATCCTCGACGAGCCGACGGCCTCGATCGACCCGTCCGGCGTGGCCGAGCTCCTCGGCCTCATCCGCGATCTCGTCACCGAGCGAGGCCTCGCGGTACTGCTGTCGAGCCACCTGCTCTCGCAGGTCGAGCGGCTCTGCGATCGGGTTGGCATCTTCTCGCGCGGCCGGCTCGTGGCCGAGGGGTCGGTGACCGAGCTGGCCGAGCGCGCCGGCGACCGGAGCCTCTCCCTGGACGAGGTGTACCGGCGCCTCGACACGCGGATCGAGGAGGAACGCCATGGCAGCGCCGCTTGAGCACGTGGCGGCGCTGGCGCCACCGGCCGCCGATGACGGCTGGCTCCATCGCCGCGGGCCGGGCTGGCTGGTGGTCATGGGCAAGGAGATGGCCGAGGGCCTGACCAGCCTCCGCTTCACCATCGTCCTGGCGCTCCTCGCGCTCGCGGCCGCCGCACCGGTGTACGCGGCGTCCGGCGCCATCCGCGACGCGGCCGAGGGTGCCAGCGGCGTGGCCGCGCTGTTCCTCGCGCTGTTCACCATCGGCGCCGACCCGGTCCCGTCCTTCGTGGCGCTGGTCGGCTTCGTCGCGCCGCTGCTCGGGATCGCGTTCGGCTTCGACGCCATCAACGGCGAGCGCGCACAGGGCACGCTGCCGCGCCTGCTGTCGCAACCGATCCACCGCGACGACGTCGTCAACGGCAAGTTCGCCGCCGGCCTGGCGATGATCGCGGTCGCCCTCACGGGGATGATGCTGCTGGTCGCCGGCATCGGCATCATCCGGCTGGGAATCGTGCCGAGCGCGGTGGAGGTGGCGCGGCTGGGGGGCTGGCTGGCGCTCACAATCGTGTACGTCGGCGTGTGGCTGGCGTTCGCGACCCTGTGCTCCGTGCTCGTGCGGCGCGCGTCGACCTCGGCGCTGATCGCGATCGGCGTGTGGCTGGGGCTGAGCCTGTTCGGCGTCCTGGTGGCGCGCCTGGTGGCCGGCCTGCTCGACCCATCCGGCGCGACGGCGGCGGCGGCAGGCCAGCTGGCCCACGCGCAGCTCGAGCAGCAGCTGAGCTCGGTGTCGCCCGGCACGCTCTACCAGCAGGCCACGACCGCGCTCCTGAACCCGAGCGCGACGGCGGTGACGGTCCCGGCCCTCGCCCAGCTGATCCAGCTCAGCCAGCAGATCCCGACCCAGCTGTCGCTCGACCAGAGCCTGCTCGTGGCCTGGCCGCAGATCGTCATCCTGGTGGCGCTCACGGTCGGCTGCTTCGTGGCCGCCTATATCGGCTTCCTGCGCCAGGAGGTGCGCGCCTAGGTCAGCCCGATGCCCGCGACTCCTCGGCGTCCTCGGCGACCGCCGCCCGGCGGGCGGATGCGAGCGCGCCGATGCGCACGAGGGCGGCCTCGAGCGATTCGATGTCGTACGGCCCGCGGTGCCGGACCTCGTTGATGAAGAAGGTCGGGGTGCCCGCCACGCCGGCCTCCTCGGCGCTGTTGATGTCCTGGCCCACGCGCGCGGCGAACTTGCCGCTGCGCAGGTCGGCCTCGAAGCGGGTGACGTCCAGGTCGAGCGCCCGCGCGTGCTCGACGAGGTCGGCGGGTCGCAGGCGATCCTGGTGGGCGAACAGCCGGTCATGCATCTCCCAGAAGCGGCCCTGCGCTCCGGCGGCCTCGGCCGCCTGGGCGGCCAGCGCGGCGTTGGGATGGACGTCCGTCAGGGGCAGGTGGCGGAACACGAAGCGCATGACGTCGCCGTGCCGGGCCAGGAGCTCGACGACGACCGGCGCCGCCCGGCCGCAGTGCGGGCACTCGTAGTCGCCGTACTCGAGGAGCGTCAGCAGTCCGTCCTCGGCACCGCGGACGTGGTCGCGCGCCGGGTCGACCGGGTCGGTCAGGTCGACCAGCGGCGGTGCCGTTCGCGCCTCGGCGCGGCCGACCCACTCGCTCGGCAGCCACGAGATGGCGTGGAACAGGCCGAAGCTCAGGACGGCCGCCAGCACCGACGCGGTGAGGATGCCGAGCTTCGCCTCGTCGAGGATCTCGCCGGTGTAGCTGAGCTCGGCGATCAGCAAGGACATGGTGAAGCCGATGCCGGCCACCGACGACGCCGCGATCAGCGATGGCCAGCCCACCGACAGCCGCGCGCCCCCGAGCCACGACCAGGTGGCCACCCACGCACCGAGGGGGATGCCGATCGATTTGCCAACCACCAGCCCGACGACGATGGCCAGAACCAGGCGGGAGCTCAGCGCGTGTCCCAGCAGGTCGCCGCTGAGATCGAGCCCGGCATTGGCGAGCGCGAACAGCGGCACCACCACGAAGCTGCTCCACGGATGGAGCGCGTGCTGGAGGCGATCGTTGGGCGACAGTGACATCGTGATCCGTCGGGCCGCCTCGCGCGCGAGGTCGGGACTCGGCCGCTGGCGGAATGCGCGAGTGACGCCGGTGGCCTCCTCCAGGCTCGCCCGACGCGGCGGATAGGCGCTGGTGAGCAGGCCGATCGCGACGCCGGCCACCGTGGGATGCACGCCCGCGATGGTGGAGGCCAGCCAGATCGCGACACCCAGCAGGACGTAGATGCCGCTGGCCTGGACGCCCCGCGCGCGCAGGACCGCCATGACGGCGAGAAGGCCGATACCGACCGCCAGCGCACCGAGGTGGACGTCGGTGCTGTAGACGACCGCGATGACCAGGACGGCGGCCACGTCATCGACGATGACGAGCGTCAGGAGGAAGGTGCGCAGGCGGAAGGAGCTGCGACGGCCGACGAGGGCGAGGACGCCGACCGCGAACGCCGTGTCGGTGGCCATGACCAGCGCCCATCCCCGCGCGGCGTCGCCGCCACCGCTGAGGAACAGGAAGATGAGGACGGGCAGCACCATGCCGCCGAGGGCGGCGATGACCGGCACGGCGATCCGCCGGCGCTCGCGGAACTCGCCCATGTCGACTTCGCGGCGAACCTCCAGGCCGATGAGCAGGAAGAAGAGCGTCATCAGCCCGTCGTTGACCCAGTCCTGGAGGTCGTGGGCGAGGACGAAATCGCCGAGCCGCAACGACAGCTCGGTCGACCAGAACGCGTCGTAGCCGGCGCCCCACGGCGAATTGGCCCACACCAGGGCCGCCACCGTTGCGGCCAGCAGCACGACGGCGCCGCCGGCCTCGGTGGTCAGGAAATGCTGGAGGCCGGCGAGCCGCTTGGCCGCCGGCGTGGTGTCGCCCGAGTCGGTGCGGTCGATCGCGCCGCCGGCCTCGTCGCTCAGGTTCGCCTCATCGTGGTTTGGTGGTCAGGAAGTGACGCCGGCTCCCCATCGCCGAAGCTCGGCGTCGAGATCCAGTGGCATGATCGTGGCCCGGTCCGCGTGGTCGCCCCATTGCTCGCGCGGCACCTGCCACATGACCTCGAACTCGTTGCCATCGGGGTCACGGCCGTACAGCGACTTGCTGACCCCATGGTCCGAGCTTCCGGTGAGCGCACCGAGCGCTCGCAGCGATGTCGCCATGTCGGCCAGTCCCTCGATCGTGTCGATCTCCCAGGCCAGATGGTACAGGCCGGTCGATCCGCGAGGCGGACGGGCCGCCTCGGGACCAACCTCGAACAGGCCGAGGTCGTGGTGGTTGCCGCCCGCCGGCGAGCGCATGAAGACCGCACGCATGCCGCTCGGCCGGCTGAGCTCCTCGAACCCGAAGGCATTGGCGTAGAACGCGGCCGCGGCGTCGATGTCACGCACGAAAAGGACGGCGTGGTTGAGCCTCGTGATCGCCATGCCTAGCGCTCGAGCTTCCAGGCGGAGGTCCAGCCCCAGCCGTTCTGAGCGTTGAGGCCGATGTTGATGTAGGCCATCCCCTCCAGGAATCGCGCGGCTCGCAGCGGACCCACGTCGAGCGGCGAGAAGCCCATCGACTCGACCAGCGAGATGACGGTCTGCTTCGCCTTGTCGTCGTCGCCCGCGACGAAGCCGTCGATGTCGCGGCTCGGTGCGGCCTGGTTCGCGGCGAAGATGGTGTTGAACGCCTTGATGATGCGGGCCTCGGGCAGGAGCTTCTGGAACTCCTCCGCCGCCGACGTGCCGTCGGTGGCGAGCCCCGAATAGTCCGGCTTGAGCGGGTTGGTGACGTCGATGACCGTCTTGCCGGCGACGCCGTCGCGGATGTCGTCGGTGACCTCATCGGCCGCGGCGACGAACGGGACCGCCAGGATGACGAGGTCCGCATCGGCAACCGCTGCGGCGTTCCCGTCCGCGGATGTCGCGCCGACCTCTCGAGCGGCCTCGGCCGCGCGCTCGCGGTTCTTCGCGGTCAGGGTCACGTCGTGACCTGCGCGGGTGATGGATGTGGCGAGGGCCTTGCCGACGTTGCCGGCGCCGATGATGGCGACCTTCATGGTGAAACGTTCCTCTCGTAGTTTGAGCTGGGATTGTTCGTGACAATCTCACTTGGTTGTTGTCCATATTGTGTGGCAAGAGTTTGCCCTTGTCAATACCCTTAGGTTCGTGTCATAGTCGGCGCATGACTGATGCAACCCGCCGCCGCCCGAAGGTCGGAGCGCAGATTCGCCGGCGGCGCCGGGACCGCGCGCTCACCCTCGCCGCCGTCGCCCAGCTCACGGGCCTCAACGTCGGCTACCTGAGCCAGGTCGAGAACGACAAGGCCTCGCCGTCGCTCGAGACCCTCGCCGCCCTGGCGGACGCACTGGACGTGCCGATCGCGTGGTTCCTGCTGGACACCAGCGTCGGTCCGCGCGTCATTCGTGCATCCGAGCGGCCGCGCCGAGCCGTGCCGCGGTCGTCCGGGGTCATGACCCAGGTCGACGGTGGCATTGCGCGCGACATCGCGATCTTCGAGGCCCGCATACCGGCGGGCGAGCGCACCGGGTTCCACGAGCATCCCGGCGACGAGCACCACATCGTCATGTCGGGCACCGTGCGCGTCACCCAGGGCGATGCGGTGGTCGAGGCGGGTGCCGGCGACTACGTTCTACTGGACGGCACCTTGCCGCACGACGTCGAGGTCCTCGGCGACGAGGAGGCGCACCTGCTCATCGTGTACCCCCGCGGCGGCCACTCGGAGCTGACCCGCCGCGACTGAACCGATCAGCCGCTCGCGGCCCACCAGGCCCGCAGGCGGGTTGGACGGATGCGGATCGGCACGGCGTACTCGGCCGCGAAGCTCGCCGGATCGGCTCCCAGGCGCTCGATGAGCGTCCCGTACTTCTCGACGTAGGGGTCCAGCCGGTCGACCGATGGCGCGCTCTCGTCGACCTCGGCGTGGCCGGTGAGGACGATGATCCGGTCACCCAGCTCATCGGTCCTGAGCGCGAACGCCACGCGCGAGTTGGCGGCGATATGCCGCAGCTTCGGCTTCTCACGCTGCGAGTAGACCAAGATCGTCTCGCCGTCCCACCAGAACCAGACCGGCGTCGGCACCGGCGTGCCATCGGCGGACACGGTGATGAGCCAGGCGACGACGTCCTCGCGCAACGCGGCATCGACACGCGCGCCCTTCTCAGTTCCGGGATCGATCACCATGACGGGCTCCTGCATCGGTCCAGCCGGGCGATAATGCCTCACCATGTTCTACGTCCAGCGCGGAGCGGTGCCGCACAAGCGCCACACCCAGTTTCGGAGGGACGATGGCGGCCTGTACGCCGAGGAGCTCTTCGGGGTCGAGGGCTTCGCCGGACGCAGCTCGCTCCTCTACCACCACACGCCGCCGACGCAGACATACCAGATCGATGCGCCGACGCCCGTCGCCCTCGAACCCGCCGATCCGGAGGGCACCGCGCCGCATCATCATCGGCTGGTCAACACCGGCCAGCTGACCGCCTCGGGAGATGGCCTGTCCGGCCGCATCCCGCTCTTCTTCAACAACGACGTCACCTTCGGGGTGGTTCTCCCAGCGGAGCCGATGACCGACTACTACCGCAACGGCATCGGCGACGAGATGTACTACGTCCACGAGGGCACCGGCACGCTCGAGACGATCTTCGGACCGATCGCGTACGGACCCGGCGATTACCTGGTGCTGCCGATCGGGACCACCTATCGGCTGGTTCCCGACG
>DASTTX010000014.1:0-5442 GCA_035759945.1 Candidatus Limnocylindria bacterium
CTCCATGATGCCGCCCAGCCCGCCGGTGACCACGACGGCCCCAGCGCGCGCCAGGAGACTGCCGATCTCTTCGGCCCACTCGAGCAGCCGATGGGCATCCGGCCCGCGCGGCTCGCCATCGCCGATGACCGCGATATACGGCGGCCGCAGCCGGTGTCCGCGCTCAGACACGAGCTGCGGCTCCCAGCGCGAAGGACTCGAGCTCCTCGTACTGCGCCGGGCCACGTCCGAGGCGGCTGCGCATGAGCTGAACGCGGTCGACGGTGAGGACACCAGCCGGAGCGTCGGCCTTCTGCACCCAGGCGCGCAGGTCGACCGGTCCCCGCCTCGCCCGGGCCAGGGTCACATGGCCCCGGAAGGCGGCATCCTCGACGCCGCTGGCGCGCCGAACCTCGCCCGCCAGGTCCGCGAGGGCGCCGTCGGGATCGGCGACGCCATACCACGCGACCCGAGAGCGCGCGGCCGAGGGAAAGCCGCCAACGCCTCCGGCCGGCCGCTGCATCAGCGCATGCCCGTCGACGGCATCGGCGAGGCGTGCAGTCAGGTCGCGGACGACCGACCGCTCGATGGAGCCGAGGAACGCCAGCGTCACATGCCACGACGCCGCGTCCGACCACCGAAGGCCCGCAAGGTCAGGCCGCGCACGCCACTCGTCGACCGCCGCCGCGAGCTCGGCGCGCAGCGCCTCAGTGATGGGAACGGCCACGAAGCACCGCCAGCGCTCGTCGCTCATCGGTCAAGCCAGTCGAGCGTCGACGAGCGGAAGAAGCTCGTCGAGCGCATGAATGACCGGCACGCCGTCCGGCACCGCATCGGCGGGATAGCGCCGATTGCGGTCGATCAGCACACCCTCGATCCCAACGCCGCGCGCGCCGAGGACATCGGCGTCGACGTGGTCGCCCACGTGGATGACCTCCGACGGCGGCACCTTCGCCTGCTCGAGCGCCCATTCGAAGATGCGCGGATGGGGCTTCTCGAAGCCGATGCGGGCCGATGCAGCGATGAAGTCGAAGTGCTGGACAAGCTCGAGCGAGTGAAGCAGCTCGGGCAGGTTCCAGACCCAGTTGCTCACCGCCCCGACGATCAGGCCGCGAGCCTGGAGCGCCTCGAGCGTCGCCTGCGCATCGGGAAAGATGTGCCAGTGGCTGGTGACCATGAACAGCTCCGCAAGCCGCCGATAGAACGCCTCCGGCATCGGCTCCAAGCCGAGCTCGGCGATGGCTGCCGCGTCGATCTCGACCGTGCGCTGGAAGCTCGTCTCCTCCGACGGCTCGAATCCGCCCTCCATCCCCCACCCGCCGTGGTGGTACGCACGACGCAGGGCCGCATGCAGCTCGCCGATCTCGACGTCCACGCCGAACTCCCTGAACGCGATGGCGTACACGTCTTCCCAGCTCGGATTGGGGCGCATGACGGTGTCGCCGATGTCGAGGAAGACGGCGCGCACCGTCGGCTTCGAGTCGTTCATGAGGCGCCCAGCCTACCCGCGCTGGCCTTCGCGTTGCATGCCATGAAACCAATCGCGAAGGAACAGGCGTCCGCTACGACCCTGTTTCACCAGATGACACCAGGACCGAACGAGCCGCTTTTCGTTCGCATTTGGTTTCATCGGGCGCAACCGCACGGGCGAACGCGACGGGACTCAGGCGGCGGAGGAGACGCCCATCGTCCGCAGGATGCCGTAGATCTCGGTGCGGTAGCGAATGCCGGACGAGTGGCGCGACAGCCACAACAGGTAGTCGGGATCGCGTCGCGCGAGGTCGCGCAGCGACCAACCCGTGTACCGGCCGAAGTTCAGCACGCTGCCCGGCGACGAGACCGGCGGCGGCGCCACCGAGCCGGGCCGCGCGGAGGCGGAGACGGAGATGCCGGCGATGGTCGTGCGTCGGGAGCGGTCGTAGGCGGCGCGCGAACGTTCGTCACGCAGCAGCCCGTAGGCGCGATTCAGCTCGGCCATCTTGTCGGCGGCACGCCGCGTCGCGTCACGATCGGGGTGGTACTTCAGCGCGAGCGCCTTGAAGGCGGCGTGCACCACCTCCTGCTCGCAGGTGGGAACCACCTGGAGGACCGCGTAGGGGTCGAAGGACGGGCCGGCCGGCATCGGTCTGCTGCCGTCCTCAGTCGTTGTAGAGACGTTCCTCGATCAGCTTCTCGGCCGTGATCCGCCCCGTCGGATCGAAGCAGCTGTACTCGAAGAGCTTCTCGTACTCGAGGTCGACGTTGTCCTGGCCGCCGCGGTTCTTCTCGATCGTCGCGATGACCCAGTCGCGGTAGCGCTGCGCCTGGTACGGGTTGAACTCGATGTTGACCTTCGCGACGATGTTGTACTTGTCGTTCAGGATCACGATGATGTCCGACTCGTAGTTGATGGCCGATGAGCCGCGCAAGTGATGGTTGCGCAGGCGCTTGGCCTTCAGACCCTCACGGTCGGCGGCCACGATCGCGACGACCGGGACGCCCTCCGCCAGCGCGATGTCCTTCAGGCCGGACACGATCCGCGTGACCTTCTCCTCCTCGCTGGAGGGCTCGGGGATGACCGGCACCTTCTGGAGGTAGTCGACGAACAGGACCAGCCGCCGCTCGTCGTCGGAGCCGCGATGCTCCTTCACCAGCGCGCGCATGTTGTCGACCGTCGAGTGGGTCGCCGTGCCGCGCATGAGGAACAGGTTCGAACCGTATCGGGCGATGCGCTCGAGCGACGGGCGCAGGCGCGGGTTCGCACCGAGCTTGGCCTTGGTGCCCGTCTCGGCCGATGCGGTGTAGGAGGAGACGACCTCCTTTTTGACGTCCTGGATCTTCACCGCGCCCGACTTCTGCGGCAGGTGCGCCAGCGCCGATTCCATCGCCACCATGCGCTGGATCAGGTATTCCTCGTCGTGCTCGAAGCAGACGTAGAGGACGGTCGCCTGGCCCGAGGCGGCCATGTTGCGCGCCATCTGCAGCGCCATGGTTGTCTTGCCCTGGCCCTGCGCGCCGCCGATGAGCATGAGCTCGCCCGGTCGCAGGCCCCCGCCGATCGTCTTGTCCATCGGCACGAAGCCGGTCGCGATCGGAACGAGGTCGTCGATCGTGCCCGAGGCGACGCGCTCGTTGAGGCTTGTGAGGACGCTCAGCGCGGAGCGCGGCTGAAGCGTGCCCTCGCCAGCGTCAAGCTTCCAATCGGCTTTCGGCTGCTGCTTCTGCTTGGCGATCGGCTCGTCGATCATGGGGTCGCGCGCTCCCTTGAAGATTGCTCAGGCTCGATGAAGCGGCTGCCGGAAGGTGCTTCCGCGCAACACGCGAGCGGAGTATACGGCCCACCTCCTAGTGGACCAATGGCCCGATTGGACTACCACAACGAACTGAGGCCCGCCTCGCGGCGGGCCTCAATGCATCGGTGCGGAGACGGGTCAGGCCGGCTGGGGAGCCGGGCTGGGGCGACGGCCGCCCTCGTCGGTATCGGCGTCGGGCTCGACGTCCGTCTGCGGGGCGTCGGCCTCGGGGATGATGCGCCGGAGGCTCGGGCCACCCGAGCGGGGCGGAAGGACGCCCTCGAAGAGGGACTCGAACTCGTCGTGCTCGATCGTCTCCTTCTCGACCAGCAGTGCGGCGAGCTTGTCGAGGATGTCGCGATGCTGCGTCAGTGCCTCCCTCGCTCGCTCGAAGCCACGGTCGATGATCGCGCGCACCTCGGCGTCGATCTTGGCCGCGACCTCGTCGGAGTAGTTGCGCTGCTCGCTGATCTCGCGGCCCAGGAAGACCATCTCTTCCTTCTTGCCGAACGCCAGCGGTCCCAGCTTCTCGCTCATCCCATACTGGGTGACCATGGCGCGGGCCAGGTTGGTGGCCTTCTCGATGTCGTTCGAGCTGCCGGTCGTCGTGTCGCCGAAGACGAGCGTCTCCGAAACGTTGCCGCCGAGCATGCCGGCGATCTTGTCCTCGAACTCGGACTTGGAGTGGAGGTATCGGTCCTCCTGCGGCAGGCTCATCGTGTAGCCGAGGGCCATGCCACGGCTGACGATGGTCACCTTCGTCACCGGGTCGCACTTGGGGAGCACGCGCTGCACGACGGCGTGACCGCCCTCGTGGTAGGCGATGATCTCCTTCTCCTCCTCGGTGATGATCCGGCTGCGTCGCTCCGGGCCGGCGATCACGCGATCGATGGCCTCGTTGAACTCCGACATGCCCACGCTCTTCTTGTTGCGTCGAGCGGCGAGGATGGCGGCTTCGTTGACGAGGTTCGCCAGATCGGCACCGGAGAAGCCGGGCGAGCGGCGGGCGAGCGCCTCGATGTCGACCGTCTTGTCGAGCGGCTTGCCCTTGATGTGGACGTTGAGGATCTCCTTGCGGCCCTTGATGTCCGGCCGATCCAGGACGACCTGGCGGTCGAAGCGGCCGGGACGCAGGAGCGCCGGATCCAGCACATCCGGCCGGTTGGTGGCGGCCACCACGATCACGTTGGTGTTCGTGTCGAAGCCGTCCATCTCGACCAGGATCTGGTTCAGGGTCTGCTCGCGCTCGTCGTGCGAGCCGCCCAGGCCGGCGCCGCGCTGGCGCCCGACCGCGTCGATCTCGTCCACGAACACGATGCACGGCGAGTTGCGCTTCGCCTGCTCGAACAGGTCGCGCACGCGGCTGGCGCCGACGCCAACGAACATCTCCACGAACTCCGAACCGGAGATCGAGAAGAAGGGGACGCCCGCTTCGCCGGCCACGGCACGCGCCAGCAGCGTCTTGCCGGTGCCCGGCGGGCCAACCAGCAGCACGCCGCGCGGGATCCGCGCGCCGAGCGAGTTGAACTTCTCGGGGTACTTCAGGAACTCCACCACCTCGGTGAGCTCCTGCTTGGCCTCGTCGACGCCGGCGACGTCGTTGAAGGTCACGACGGTCTTGTTGCCCAGGAACATCCGAGCGCGGCTCTTGCCGAAGCTCATGGCCTGGTTATTGGTGCCCTGCGCCTGCCGCATCATGAAGAAGATGAAGGCGCCGATCAGCAGGACCGGCAGCAGGGCGGTGATCAGCAGCGTGATGATGCTGCCCGCGGCGCTGGGCTCGACCGAGTTGTAGCCCAGCTGGGTGGTGCATTCGGCGGTCGCCTCTCCGGTGTCGCTGGCGAGGCCGGCGGTCGAGCAGATCTGGTTGAGCAGATCCGCTCCGGATGAGCTGGGCGGGGCGATGGCGGTCTGCGTCTGCTCGACGTTCTTGAACTTGACGATCAGGTGATCGCCGTCCTGCGTGATGCTCTCGATGCTCGCGCGCTTGGCGGCGACGGACACATCGGACAGGAGCTGCGAGTAGGTGTAAGGCGGCTTCCCACTGTCGCCAAGCGCGTACGTCCAGAGCAGCGCGAGCCCGAAGACGGCAAGGACGACGAGCAGGACGCTGTTGCGAACGAGTCGGCTGCTCAAGGTAAGTCTCTTCTTTCCTCCGTAGGGATCGACGGCCACCGGGATCCGGCTGGTC
>DASTTX010000015.1:0-37205 GCA_035759945.1 Candidatus Limnocylindria bacterium
TGTTCCCCCTGTGCTGCTTTCGGGCAACCACGGCGAGGTGGATCGGTGGCGACACCGCCAGGCGCTTCATCGGACGGCCGACCGACGGCCGGACCTGCTGGAGTCCGCCCCGTTGACCGACGCGGACCGCGCCATCCTTGCAGAGCTCTCCGATGACGCCGACGGCAGCTAGGGGCTGAGCGTGGTTGCCGGCCGATCGCCGGCACTGCTATACTCCGCCGGTCGCGGCCGCTGAGCGCGGTCGCGTTCGTGTGTCATTCCCGCACAGCGGCCACCGCCGCCGAGAACGAGGTCGTCCCCCGATGAGTGCCATCAAGGAGCTCGAGCGCGAGCAGCTCCGCACTGACGTGCCGGAAATCGCCCCCGGCGATACCGTCCGCGTATCGGTGAAGGTGGTCGAGGGCAACCGCGAGCGGATCCAGGTTTTCGAGGGCACCGTCATGCGCATGCGCGGCGGCGGCCTGAACCGGCAGATCACCGTCCGTCGCGTCGCCAGCGGCGTCGGCGTCGAGCGCACCTTCATGGTCCACGCGCCGCGCATCGACAAGATCGAAGTCGTCCGCCACGGCGTCGCGCGCCGCGCGCAGCTCTACTTCCTGCGCGACCGCGTCGGCAAGTCGGCGACGCTTCGCGAGCGGCGCTCGAACTAGCCTCGTCGATCGGGCAGCCAGCCCGAATCGCGCCGCGCAGCCGATCCCGCGCCGATAGACTCATGGCCGTGAAGGCGCGGCGCTCCGAACGCATCATCAAGCCATCGACCCGGGTCGAGCGCGCCCACTGGACCGAGGGCCGCAGCATCATCGTCGGCGCCGATGCCGTGGGAGTGGCGTGCCTCAGCGGACCGGTGCTGGCAGCCGCCGTGGCGATGCCACCGTTCGCGCGGCGGATCCCCGGCGTCCGCGACTCGAAGATGCTGTCCCGAGCCCAGCGTGAACGCCTCTTTCCGCTGATCATTCGCCGAGCGCTCGCCGTCGGGATCGGTGCCGCCAGCGTGGCCGAGATCGACCGCATCAACATCTACCACGCCACCAACCTCGCCATGCAGCGCGCCATCTGCCGCGTCGAGCCGCGCGATCACGTGCTCATCGACGGCCTGCGCGTGCATCGCCTCGAGGACCATGTCGGCTCGTACACCGCCATCGTGCGCGGAGACGCCAAGTGCTACTCGATCGCGGCCGCGTCGATCGTCGCGAAGGTCATCCGCGATCGCCTGATGGACCGCCTCGCCGCCCGCCATCCGTTCTACGGGTGGGAGCACAACGCCGGCTACGCCACGGCGGCGCACCGACGCGGGATCGAGGAGCACGGCATCACGCCCTTCCATCGGCGATCGTTTGCCCGCGTGAGAGCCGTCGAGCTCGGCGAGCAGATGGAGCTCGACTTCGACGCGCTCGTGCCGATGCTCGTCCCGGCGTAGAGGCGATAAGCCGCCGATAACGGACCGGTAAGCGGCGAGCGCCATGCTTCGCGCATGACGGATCCGCGACATGCCCTCGGGTCGGCTGCCGAAACGGCCGTCGGCGAGTGGCTCGAGGCGTGCGGTTGGCGGGTCGTCGGCCGCCGCGTGCGCTCGGCAGCCGGCGGCGAGGTCGATCTGGTGGCCATCGATCCCGCCGACGTCCTGGTTGCCGTCGAGGTCCGCGCCCGGCGCTCGGCGCGTGCAGGCCGTGCCGGCCTGAGCGTCGACGCTCGGCGCGTGACGCGGCTACGCCGGACGCTGGTGGCTACGGCCGTGGCGTCCGGCATCGAGCATTTCGGCCTCCGGGTCGATCTCGTCACCGTTGAGCCGGACTTCGCCGGCAGCTGGCGCGTCGCGCGGCTGCCGGGCATCGGGTGAGCGGGTTGCCTATCCCCCGAAGAGCGCCTCGAGCGCGAGGACGGATGCGATGTAGGGCCGGCTGACCGGATAGATCCCATGCAGGTCGAGCGCTCGCTGGCCCTGGTAGTAGGCCGCGAGTGCCAGCTCGTGGCTGCCTCCGTACCGGCCCAGGTAGTAGGCGAGGAGCCGCACCCCGGCGCGCACGTTCTGGCGGGCGTCGTACATGTCGACCGGCGCCCCGAGCATGGCCTCGCCGACCCACACGGCCGTCGCTGGCATGAGCTGCATGATGCCCACCGCACCGGCGTGGCTGACGACCGACTGCTGCCATCCGGACTCCTGCCACGCGACCGCCAGCGCGAAGGCTGCCGGTACGCCGATGCTGGCCGACTCCTCGACGATGAGCTGCCGTACGGCATCGCGTTGGGCCATGAGCGCCTGGGTGGCCCCCGGCGCGTCAGGGGTGGGGGCAGCCGGCGCCGGCACGGCGCTCGAGCCGGGGATGGTCAGCTGCTGGCCGCCGTAGATGCGGCCGGGATTGGCGATGCCGTTGGCAGCCACGATGGCATCCACGCTGATGCCGTAGCGCCGCGCGATGCCGATGAGGGTCTCGCCGCGCGCCACGACGTGGACCTGTGTCGCAGCGACGAGGGGGACGGCAGGCGCCGGCGCCACCTGCGCGGGCGGTGGCGGCGCTGCCGGGACGGGCGCGGGTGTCGAGCCGGGGATGGTCAGCTGCTGCCCGCCGTAGATGCGGCTGGGATTGGCGATGCCGTTGGCAGCCACGATGGCATCCACGCTGACTCCGTATCGGCGCGCGATCCAGGTCAGGTTCTCACCCGCCTGAACGACGTGCGCCGTGCCCGCCGGTGACGCGGCGACGGTGGGCGCCACAGTCGCTGGACCCGGGGCGGATGCATCGGTCCCGATCCGCAGGGTCTGACCGGCGAAGATGCGGTTCGGATCGGCCAGAGCGTTGAGAGCGATCAGCTGGGACATCGGCACATTCACCCGCTTGGAGATGGCCGTGAGCGTGTCTCCGGACTGGACCACGATGGTCGGGTCCGCGGCCAGCGCTACGGCCGCCGTGGTCGGGCCGAGCGCGATGAGCGCTGACGTGGCGGCGACGATGGCCATGAACCGGGGTCGCTGCAATGGATCGGTCCTCCGGGTGCGTGGGTCACGAGGCGCACGACGTGGGCGTCAGGCGGGCCGATGCTATGAGCGATCACGCGTGGGTCAAGGTACGTGCGGGGGACCTTCGTGGTACTTCGGTACCGAATGGTGCGGTTGCGGGCGGACGTGGCGGCACCCGGGCCGGCGACGCGGGTTATCGGTCCGATTCTGGTATAGTTTTCCGAGCTCACGCACTCGCGCGAGCGATTTCCCATCACACACGCTCGACGGATCCCGCTGGTCGTCGGTGCCCTGCCAGGTGCAAGGGTCGGCCCGGGAGGCGATGTCGCGCGGAGGAGCAACCGGAGGTCTTCACTTGGCTGCAACCAGCATGAAGCAGCTGCTCGAGGCGGGCGTCCACTTCGGGCACCAGACCCGGCGCTGGAACCCGAAGATGCGCGAGTTCATCTTCGCCGAGCGCAACGGCATCCACATCATCGACCTGGCCCAGACGGTCAGCCGTCTCGACGCCGCCCTGGAGTTCGTGCGCGACACGGTCCGGCGCGGGGACAGCATCCTCTTCGTCGGGACGAAGAAGCAGGCCCAGGAGTCGATCGCCGAGGCCGCGCAGCGGTCCGGCCAGCACTACGTGAACACCCGCTGGCTCGGCGGCATGCTCACCAACTTCACGACGATCAAGCGCCGCATCCAGCGCCTCGAGGCCCTCGAGGCCCGACGCGATGCCGGCGAGTTCGAGCGCCTCACCAAGAAGGAGGCCTCGAAGCTCAACGACGAGATCACCAAGCTCGACGCGGCGCTGGGCGGCATTCGCAAGATGCGGCGGCTGCCGGGCGCGGTGTTCGTGGTCGACCCGCACCGCGAGTCGATCGCGGTGGCCGAGGCACGACGCCTCGAGATCCCGATCGTCGCCATGACCGATACCAACTGCGACCCGGACCTCATCGACTGGGTCATCCCGGCCAACGACGACGCCATCCGCTCGGTGCGGCTGATCTGCAACCTCATCGCCGATGCGGCGAGCACCGCGCAGCAGGAGCGCCAGGCGCAGCTCGACGAGGAGTTCGAGCAGGCCGAGGCGATGCCGCCGGTCGACGAGACCGCACTCGGTTCGGAGGCCGACTACACCGCCGCCCTGGCATCCGGCGAGGCGCTCGTGTTCGAGCCGGAGCCCGAGGATGACGAGGAGGAGGAGCGTCGCGCCCGCGCGCGCCGCGCCGCCCACATCGACGAGGGCGAGCCCGAGCACGACCCCGACCGGGAGCACGAGCGACAGATCGAAGAACACGCCAAGGAGCCGCGTCGCTGACGCCGCCCCACAGGAAGGGATCATGACCAACACCACGACGATCAAGCCGGAGGACGTCAAGCGGCTGCGCGAGGCCACGGGCGCCGGCATCATGGACTGCAAGCGCGCGCTCGAGGAGACCGGCGGCGACTACGACAAGGCCGTGCTGTGGCTGCGCGAGAAGGGCCTGTCGACCGCGGCCAAGAAGGCCGGACGCGCAGCGCGCGAGGGCCTGATCGCCAGCTACATCCACCACGGATCGCGGCTCGGCGTCCTGCTGGAGCTCAACTGCGAGACCGACTTCGTCGCGCGCACGGACGACTTCCAGCAGCTCGCCCGCGACATCGCCATGCAGATCGCCGGCATGGCGCCGCAGTGGGTCAGCCGTGACGACGTCCCGGCCGACGTTGTCGAGGAGCAGAAGCGCCTGTTCGCGGTCGACGCCGAGCGTGATGGGCGGCCCGCGGATCGGATTCCGATGATCGTCGAGGGCAAGCTGAACAAGTGGTACGAGGCCGTCTGCCTCCTCGAGCAGCCGTTCCGCGACAGTGACCGCAAGATCAGCGACCTCATCACCGAGAAGGTCGCGCTGCTCGGCGAGAACATCCGCGTCGCCCGCTTCGCACGCATGGCGGTCGGCGAGTCGGCCGCCGATGCGGACGGCGACGAGGCTGCCTGATCGCATGACCGATGCCGCCGTGCCGGCGACGCGAGCGCCACGCCGGGTGCTGCTCAAGCTCTCCGGCGAGGCGCTGATGGGGGAGCACGAGTACGGCATCGATCCCGGCGTCGTGCGCGAGATCGCCGGCCAGGTGGCCGAGGTCGCCGGCGAGGGGGTCCAGGTTGCCATCGTCGTCGGGGGAGGCAACATCTTCCGAGGGCTCGCGGCCAGCGCGAAGGGGATGGACCGCGCCACCGGTGACTACATGGGGATGCTGGCGACCGTGATGAACGGCCTGGCCATCCAGGACGCGCTCGAGCAGCTGGACTGCCCGACGCGCGTCATGAGCGCCATCGCGATGAACGAGATCGCCGAGCCCTACATCCGGCGGCGCGCCGTGCGGCACCTGGAGAAGGGCCGCGTCGTCGTCATGGTGGCCGGCACCGGCAACCCGTACTTCACGACCGACACCGCAGCGACGCTGCGCGCGGTCGAGGTGCATGCCCAGGTCATCCTCAAGGCGACCCGGGTGGACGGGGTGTACGATGCCGATCCTGAGAAGCATCCCGGCGCCCAGCGCTACAGCCAGATCGGCTACACCGAGCTGCTGAGCAACCGGCTCCAGGCGCTCGACGCCACCGCCGTCAGCCTGGCGATGGACAACGAGATGCCGATCGTCGTGTTCGACATGACCTTGCCGGGCAACATCTCACGCGCCATCCGCGGCGAGCGGATCGGCACACTCATCTCGGGAGAGGCAACCTGATGACGCACGAGGCGCTGACCAACGCCGATCCGAAGATGCAGCGCGCCATCGATGCGATGGAGCGCGATTTCGCCGGGATCCGGACGGGCCGGGCGTCGACGGCGCTCGTCGAGCGCATCACGGTCGACTACTACGGCACTCAGACGCCGCTCAACCAGGTCGCGGGCATCAGCACACCGGATCCGCACCTGATCGTCATTCAGCCGTGGGACCGCTCGGTCCTGTCGGCGATCGAGAAGGCGATCACGAAGAGCGACATCGGCCTCGTCCCGAACGTCGACGGTACCGTGGTACGCCTCAACGTGCCGCCGCTGACTGAGGAGCGGCGACGCGAGATGGTCAAGCAGGTGCACCGTCGAGCGGAGGAGGCGCGCGTCGAAGTTCGCAACCGACGCCGGGAGGCGGCGGACATCCTCAAGAAGGCGCTCCGTGACGGCGAGCTCTCCGAGGACGAGGAGCGACGCGAGTTCGAGGCCCTGCAGCGGCTGACGGATCGGTTCATCGAGGCGATCGACGCGCGGTCCGAGCGCAAGGAAGCCGAGATCCTGGAGGTCTGACCGTGCCGGACGAGGTCCGACGACCCCGGCACGTGGCCATCATCGCCGACGGCAACCGACGCTGGGCGCGCGAGCGTGGCCTGCCCGTCCTGGCCGGGCACGTCCAGGGCATCGAAGCCATCCGTCCCATCGTGCGCCGCGCGCGCGACCACGGCATCGGCACGCTCAGCGTGTACACCTTCAGCACCGAGAACTGGACGCGTCCGGATGACGAGGTCTCCGGACTGTTCGGCCTCATCGACGGCGCCGTTCGCCAGTACACCGATGAGCTCATCGACGAGGGCGTGCGCGTGCGGGTCATCGGCCGCCTGCACGAGGCGCCATCGGACGTGCAGCGCTCGATCCGGGGGGCGCAGGACCGCACGGCCGGCGGGGATCGGCTGACCCTCAACATCTGCTTCAACTACTCGGGTCGCGCCGAGATCGTCGACGCGGCGCGCGCCATGCTCGCGGGGCACGCCGACCCGAACGAGATCACCGAGCCGCATTTCGCCGAGCACCTGTACACCGCCGGCCAGCCCGATGTCGACCTGCTGATTCGGACCGGGGGCGACCAGCGCACCAGCAACTTCCTGCTGTGGCAGGCCGCCTATGCCGAGCTCGTCTTCTGTGCGAAATACTGGCCCGATTTCGAGGTCAACGACTTCGACGCGGCGCTCGCCGAGTTCGAGCGTCGCGAGCGGCGCTTCGGGAGCTGAGGGATGCTCAGGACACGACTCCTCACCGCCGTCTTCCTGGCGCCGCTGATCCTGGCCATCGTCGTCCTCGGCGAGCCGTGGCTGTCGCTGCTGATCGGCATCGTCGGCTTCCTGGCCCTGGTGGAGGTGGTCGCGCTCCTCGACGCGGCCGGCTACCAGCCGCCGCAGGTCCTCACCATCGTGGCGGGCATGGCGCTCGTTGCCGCCGGCCTCGTCAGCGCCAACACCGAGAACGTGGGCGGCATGCTGACGACGCTGCTCACCAACCTTGGTTCGCCGGGCCTCGTCGCGGCAACGCTCATCGCTGCGATGTTGCTCATGGGCGGGGCAGCCTTCACCCGATCCGATGCGCGTAACGGCTTCGTCACCTGGGCCATGAGCTCCTTCGGTGTCGCCTACGTGGGGCTCCTGCTGCCAGCCATCGTGCTCGTCGCGCATCTCGCCCCCTCCGGTGGATCGGCCGGGACCGCCGTAGGGATCCTTGGGCTGAGTTCGGGTGTCGCGTGGACGCTGACGCTCGTGCTCGTGGTGTGGGGCTACGACATCGGCGCCTATCTCACCGGCCGCGCCATCGGGCGCCGGCACATGCTCGAGCACATCAGCCCCTCGAAGACGCTGGAGGGACTGGTCGGCGGCCTGGTGCTGTCGACCATGGCGGCCGGCATCGGCGCGGCCCTCATCGGCCTCGAGCCGTGGCAACCACTCATCATGGGTCCGCTGGTCGGCCTGTCGGCGCAGGTCGGCGACCTGGCCGAGTCCATGCTCAAGCGCGCCGCCGGACGCAAGGAGTCCGGGTTCCTCATTCCGGGCCACGGCGGCATCCTCGACCGGATCGACTCGTTCCTGTTTGCCGCGCCGATCCTGGCGGGGTACGCCATCCTCGTCGCCGGGCGCAGCGCATGACGGGAGTCGCCGTCCTCGGTTCGACCGGATCGATCGGACGGCAGACGCTCGAGGTCATTGCCGCGCTCGGCGAGCGGTTCACCGTGCGTGGCCTGGCCGCGGGCCGGCGCAGCGACGAGCTGTCCGCGCAGCTGGCCGCGTGGCCCGACGCTCGAGCGTGGTCGGCGGCAGGCCGCCCGGATGACCTCCCCGACAGCCGCTGGGCCGATGGCGGGCTCGTCGAGCTGGCCACCGGCGACGGGGTCGAGCTCGTCGTCGTCGCCACGACCGGCATGGCCGCCCTCGAGGCCGTGCTTGAGGCGCTCCGCACCGGACGGCGAGTGGCGCTGGCGAACAAGGAGACACTCGTCACCGGTGGCCACCTCGTCGACGCGCTGCTGCGCACGCTGGGCGGTGACCGGCTCGACCGGCTGCGGCCGATCGACAGCGAGCATTCCGCCATCTGGCAGTGCCTGCTCGGGGAACCCCTGCAGGCCGTCTCGCGTCTGGTGCTGACCGCCAGCGGTGGTCCGTTCCGGGGTCGACCGGCAGCGTCGCTCGCATCGGTCACGCCGGCCGAGGCGCTCGCGCACCCGACCTGGCGGATGGGACCGAAGATCACCGTCGACTCGGCCACGCTGGTGAACAAGGCCTTCGAGGCCATCGAGGCCAGATGGCTGTACCAGATTCCGTACTCTAAGATCGATGCCGTGATTCATCCGCAGAGCGTCGTCCACTCGCTGGTCGAGTTCCGCGACGGCTCGTACAAGGCGCAGCTGGGAATGCCCGACATGCGACTCCCGATCCAGTTCGCGCTCACCTACCCTGATCGCCTGCCGTCGCCCGCCCGCGCGTCCACGCCGCCCGAGTGGGGCACGCTCGAGTTCGCTGCGCTGGGCGATGCGGACTATCCCGCCTACGCCACCGTCCGGGCCGCCGCCGAGGCGGGCGGCAATCGCGGCGCCGTCCTGAACGCCGCCGACGAGGTCGCCGTGGAGGCGTTTCTGGGTGGCCGAATCGCGTTTCCGGCCATCGCGACCACCATCGACGGGGCGGTCGAGCGCTGGGGGACCGATGCGGAACCGGACTTTCCGGCCATCGTGGCGGTCGACCTCGAGGTCCGCGAGGCGCTGCGGGCGGAGATGGGCTGAATGGACGTCATGGGAACCGTCGCCGCCTTCATCGGCATCCTGGTGGTGCTGGTCCTCGTTCACGAGCTGGGCCACTTCCTGGTCGCCAAGCGCGCCGGCATCACCGTCGAGGAGTTCGGGATCGGCTTCCCGCCACGCATCGCATCGGTGATGTGGCGCGGCACGCGTTACAGCGTGAACTGGATTCCCCTGGGTGGCTTCGTCCGCATGCTGGGCGAGGACGGCGACGTCGAGGTCAAACGCCTGCGCGAGCAGGGGCTGACCGATGCCGAGGTCGAGCAGGCCATGGCCGGAGCGTTCAACCGCAAGCCGGTCTGGATCCGTTTCGTCGTCCTCTTCGCCGGCGTCGCGATGAACTTCGTGCTGGCCGCCAGCCTGTTCGCCGTCGCCTTCAGCATGCCGTTGCAGGTCGGCGAGGGGCCGCTCACGGTGACCGAGATTCAGCCCGACAGCCCCGCGGAGGACGCCCTGCAGGTCGGCGACGTCATCACCGGCGTCGACGGCCGCACGTTCGAGCGCTCGAACGACCTGACCGAATACGTCCGCGACCATGGCGGCCAGGAGGTTCAGCTGCAGGTCGAGCGCGACGGCGAGCAGATCGACGTGTCCGTCACGCCGCGCAACGTGACCGAGGAGGAGCGAGCCCAGGGCATCGGCCCGGTTGGCTTCGCCTACGACCCCGCACGTATCGTGGAGCAGCCGTCGGTCGTGGACGGCCCGCTCGACGCCGTCGCGCGCGGCACCGGCGCGGCATGGACGCTTGCCGTCCAGATCCCCGGCGGCCTCGCCGATGCGGTCGGCGGCCTCATCGGCCTCAATCCAGGAGCGCCCGACGCACGAGGACCGATCGGCATCGCGCAGGAGACCGGTCGCGTGCTCGAGGCGCCGCTGGTGAGCCAGCTGTTCTTCGTCGGGCTTCTCTCGATCAACCTGGCGGTGCTGAACGTGCTTCCGTTCCCGCCACTGGACGGTGGCCGCATCGCGGTCGTCGCCATCGAGGCCGTTCGGCGCCGCAAGCTGCCCGCCGAGCGTGAGGCACTGATCTACCTGACCGGTTTCGCGGTCCTCATCGCGTTGGTCATCCTGATTAGCATCCAGGACATCCAGCGGCTCATCACCGGGGGCTGATCGGGCCCGTCGGTGGCGGGGGAGCGGCCGATCCGATATACTTCGGGGCGGTTCTGCCGGCCAAACTGCGAACCACAAATATTGAACCTAGTGCCAAGGACGTGGGTCGGTTCGCCATCCCACGTCTTTGTTTGTCCCGGGCGATCGATCCGGCGTGGAGCGAGGAGCGGCCATGAATCGAGACTTCATCGGAGCATTGCTCCAACTGAACGCCGAGAAGGGTGTGCCGCAGGAGATCCTGATTCGAACCCTCGAGCAGGCGATCGAGTCGGCCTACCGGCGCAACGCCGACGCCCCGGAGAACGTGGTCGTCACGGTCGACCCGGAGAGCGGTGAGATCAGCGTCGCGCGCGAGTACGACGTGGTCGCCACGCCCGAGGAGATCGAGGACCCCGAGCTCCAGATGATCGTGCAGGAGGCGCAGAAGATCGACCCGGCCACCGGTGTGGGCGGCAAGGTGCGCATCCCGGAGAACGTGACCCAGGCGCAGCTCGGCCGCATCGCGGCACAGACCGCCGGCCAGGTGTATCGGCAGCGGCTGCGCGAGGCACAACGCGACGTGGTCTTCCAGCAGTACGCCGCCCGCGAGGGCGAGATCATGACCGGCAACGTGCAGCGAACGACCGACTCGGCCGTGGTGCTCGACATGGGGAAGGACGTCGAGGCCGTGCTGGCCGTGACCGAGCAGCTCCCGAACGAGACGTACCGCATTGGCCAGCACCTGAAGGTCTACGTCATGGAGGTGCGGCGCACGACGCGCGGGCCAGTCATCGTGGCCAGCCGAACGCATCGGGGCTTCCTTCGCCGGCTGATGGAGATGGAGATCCCCGAGATCTACAACGGAACCGTCGTCATCCGCGGCATCGCGCGTGAGGCGGGCAGCCGCTCCAAGGTGGCCGTCGAGAGCCGCCAGCAGGGCGTCGACGCCAAGGGCGCGGCGGTCGGGCAGCGAGGGGCGCGGATCCAGTCCATCGTCGCCGAGCTCAATGGCGAGAAGGTCGACATCGTGCTGTGGGACGAGGACCCCGGCCGCTTCGTGGCCGAGGCGCTGAGCCCGGCCGAGGTGCTCAGCGTCCGGATCGACGAGGAGCACAAGATTGCCAACGTCATCGTGCCGGAGCGCCAGCTCAGCCTCGCCATCGGCAAGGAGGGGCAGAACGCGCGGCTCGCCGCCAAGCTCACCGGCTGGCGGATCGACATCCGCTCGGAGGCCGGCGTCGCCACCGCGGCGGCCGGGTCCGGCGACCACGACCACGAGTCGGCCTCGGAGGCCCCGGGGGCAGACACGGCCGATGCCGAAGCGACGACCTGACCACGTCCCGACCCGGACCTGCGCCGTCTGTCGAACGCAGCGCCCCAAGCGCGAGATGCTCCGGATCGTCCGGAGCACCGATGGCACCGTCGTTCCGGACGAGACGGGCCGGCTGCCGGGACGCGGAACCTATATCTGCCAGCAAGCTGACTGTCGCGACGCCGAACGGGCCGCGGCGGCCGTCAAGAGGGCGCTCGGTGCAGAGCCTGCGCCTGGAGCGCTCGAATTCGAGGTGAACCATGCCACCAAATAGATACCGACCGCGCCGCGGTCCACGACCGCAGCGCAAGCGCACGGGGCCCCGCCCGGGAGCCGTCGCCACCGAGACTGCCCCGAGCCGTCCAACCGGGCCGGTCGAGCTCCCGAACCCGGTCGTCGTCAAGGACCTTTCCGAGATCCTCGGCGTCAGCAACGCCGAGATCATCAACGTCCTGATCCGCAACGGGATCTTCGCGACCGTCAACCAGTCGATCGACTTCGACACCGCGTCGCTCGTCGCCGGCGAGCTCGGCTTCGAGACCATCGAGCGCGGCGCCGCCGAGCGGGCGGCGGCCGAGGCTGCCGGCCAGCAGGAGCTCGTCAAGCCGGGCAGCGCCGAGGACGGCGATGGCAAGCCGGTGCTCTGGACCGAGGAGGACAGCTCGAAGCTGACCACCCGCGCGCCGATCGTGACGGTCATGGGCCACGTCGACCACGGCAAGACCAGCCTGCTCGACGCGATCCGCGAGACGAAGGTCGCCTCCGGCGAGTCCGGCGGCATCACCCAGCACATCGGCGCCAGCGAGGTCGTGCACAACGGCAAGCGCATCGTCTTCCTGGACACCCCCGGCCACGAGGCCTTCACCGCCATGCGTGCCCGGGGCGCGCAGGTGACCGACATCGCCGTGATCGTGGTGGCCGCCGATGACGGCGTCATGCCCCAGACCAAGGAGGCCATCGATCACGTCCGCGCGGCGCGCGTGCCGATGATCGTGGCGATCAACAAGGTCGACAAGCCGGACGCCAACCCGGACCGCGTCAAGCAGGAGCTGGCGGACAACAACGTGCTCATCGAGGAGTACGGCGGTGACGTCATCGCGGTCCCGGTCAGCGCCAAGCAGCGCACCGGCATCGACGACCTGATGGAGATGGTCCTGCTGGTCGCCGACCTCCAGGATCTGAAGGCCAATCCAGACCGCGAGGCCATCGGCACGATCGTCGAGTCCAAGGTGGACAAGGGCCGCGGCAACGTCGCCACCGTCCTCGTCCAGACCGGAACGCTGAAGATCGGCGATGTCGTCTCGGTCGGACGGACCCACGGGCGCGTGCGCGCCCTGAACAACGCCGCCGGCAAGCGCGTGAAGCAAGCCGAGCCAGCGACCGCCGTCGAGATCATCGGCCTGCAGGGACTGCCCGAGGCGGGTGACATCCTGCGCGTCGTAGCGGACGAGAAGGCCGCTCGGGATGCCGCCGAGAAGGCGGAGGCGGAGGCAGCCGGCGGTGAGGGCCGGACCGTGAGCAGCCTCGAGGAGATCAGCGCGCAGATCAAGGACAGCGAGGTCGCCGAGCTTCGCGTCGTGCTCAAGACCGACGTGCAGGGCTCGCTGGGAGCGATCCGGCACTCCCTCGAGCGGCTCAACACCGAAGAGGTCCGGATCAACATCCTGCGCGAGGGCGCCGGAGACATCAACGAGAGCGACATCAACCTGGCGTCGGCCTCGAACGCGGTCGTGGTCGGCTTCAACACGAAGCCCGATGCGGGTGCCCAGCGCTCGATCGAGGCGACCGGCGTCGACGTCCGGCTGTACGACGTCATCTACAAGCTGACCGACGACATCGGCCAGGCGCTCCAGGGCCTCCTGGCGCCGAAGCTGATCGAGCAGATCGAGGGTCACGCCGAGGTCCGGATGGTCATCAAGGCCGGTCGTGCGGGGAACATCGCGGGCTCGTACGTGACCGATGGTCGCATCGTGCGCGGCGGTCAGGCGCGGCTCTTCCGCGGCGGCGAGCTCATCGCGGACACGCGCATCACCTCGCTCAAGCGGTTCAAGGACGACGTTCGCGAGGTGGCCACCGGCTTCGAATGTGGCATCGGTCTCGACGCCGAGGACATCGCCGAGGGTGACGTCATCGAGTGCTACCAGATGGTGGCCGAGCAGGCATAAGGGACCGATGAGCCAGCGGACCGATCGGCTCGACAGCCAGATCCGGCAGGAGCTGATGGAGCTGCTGCAACGCGAGATGAAGGACCCGCGCGTCGGGTTCGCGACCATCACGCGCGTGGAGACGGCACGCGACCTGGGCACCGCCCGGGTCTGGGTCAGCGTGCTCGGTACGCCCGAGGAGCAGGCATCCACCGTCAAGGCGCTGACCGATGCGGCGCCCTGGCTCAGGCGCCAGCTTGGCGGCCGCCTGACGATCCGACACGTGCCGCAGCTCGTCATCCGTCATGACGACTCGATCGAGGCGGGCGATCGAGTCCTGCGCCTGCTGCGCGAGCTCGAGGAGGAGCGCGCCGGTGAGCCGTGAGGCGGTGGTCGAGGTGATCCTCGGCGCCTCGCGCATCACGGCCATCTGCCACGAGAACCCCGACGCCGACACGCTCGGCTCGGCGCTCGCGCTGCGGATGGCGGCGGAGCGGCTGGGAAAGCAGGCGGAGGTCGTCGCGGCCGATCCGGTGCCGCCGTCACTGGCGAACCTGCCGCATGCCGACGAGGTGCGTACGCGACCGCAGCTGGAGCCGGATCTCGCGATCGTGGTCGACGGGCCGCTGTCGCGCACGGGCAGCGTCGCCCGCGAGTGCGGGGAGTGGCTCGGCCGAGCGCGCGTGATCAATATCGACCATCACGTCTCCAACGACGGCAGCGAGGCCGCCATCGCATGGGTCGATCCCGACGCGGCCGCGACGTGCGAGATGGTCGCGCTGCTCATCCCCGAGCTCGGCGTGACGGTCGACCAGCGCATTGCGACCGTGCTGACCGCGGGGATCGTGCAGGACACGCACACCTTCGCGCACCCGAATGCCACGCCTCGGACGCTGCGCGTGACGGCAGACCTGGTGGCGGCCGGTGCCCCGCTCTCTGCCATCCATCGGTCCATCTACGCCGACAAGCCGTTCAGCACCCTCGCGCTGTGGGGGAAGATCCTGGCGGGCGCCGAAGAGCTGCGCGACGGGCGGATCGTGCACGCTTCGATGACGCTCAGCATGCTGGCCGAGACCGGCACGCAGCCAGTGGCCAGCGAGGGCTTCATCGACCTCCTGGCCGGCACCCGGACGGCGGATGTGACCCTGCTCTTCAAGGAGGCCGATGCGAACGAGGTTCGCGTCAGCGTCCGCACCTCGTCGCGAGCCGATGCCGTCGCCATCACCTCGGCCTTCGGCGGCGGTGGGCACGCTCGCGCGGCCGGATGCACCGTCATGGCGCCGCTTGCGGAGGCGAGGCAACGCGTCCTGGACGAGTGCGAGCGCGAGCTCCAGCGCGCCGATGCTCGGGGTCGTTAACCTCGACAAGCCGGTCGGGCCCACGAGCCACGACATGGTCGGCTTCATTCGACGGCTGACCGGCACGCGTCGGATCGGTCACGCCGGTACGCTGGACCCGCTCGCCTCGGGCGTGCTGCCCATCCTGGTCGGGGCCGCCACGCGCTTCAGCGAGGAGCTGACCGGCGGTCGCAAGCGCTACGAGGCGGTCTTCCGGCTCGGACAGCGCAGTGCGACCGACGACGCCGAAGGCCCTCTCGAGCTGGTGGACGCGCCGATGCCGTCGGAGGCGGCGATTCGCGATGCCCTGGCCGCGTTCGTCGGGACGTTCGAGCAGCGACCGCCCGTCTTCAGCGCCCGGAAGCACGAGGGTCGCGTCGCGCACCGTGCCGCCCGCGCCGGCGCCCCGATCGAAGTGCCGCCGAGGACGGTCAGCGTCGACGCCATCGACGTGCTGGCCGTCGAGCGCGCGGCCGATCGCGTCGATGTGCGGGTGGATCTGCGCTGCGGTCCGGGCACCTACGTTCGGTCGATCGCCCGCGACCTCGGTGAGCGGCTCGGCACCGGTGGCCACCTCCATGCCCTGCGCCGCACCGAGGCGTCCGGCCTCGCCGTCGCCGATGCGGTCACGCCCGACCAGCTCAGCGCGCTCGCGGCAGATGGCAGGCTGTCGGACGCCATCCTGCCGGTCGGATCGCTGCTGCCCCTGCCACGCGTGGTGCTGGACGCCGACGCCGCCTGGCGCTTCGTCCACGGCTCGGCACAGCCGCATGACGGTCCCGATGCGCGCGTCGCCGCCTTCGCCGCCGATGGCAGCCTCATCGGCGTCGGGCGGATCGAGGCGGAGACGCTCCGCCCGGAGAAGGTGGTCCCGCAGGAGACATCTCCGTGAGGTCGTCGATCCCGCCGATCGGGCGCGCGGTCGTGACGCTTGGCGTGTTCGACGGCGTGCATCTCGGCCATCGGCACCTGCTGCATCTCACCGCCGAGGCCGCTCGCCAACGCCGGGCATCCGCGGTTGCGCTGGTCTTCTCGCCCCATCCTGACGAAGTGATCCGCCCGGGCACGACGGTTCCACGCCTCCTGCCGCCGGAAACGACGCTCGAGCGGTTGGCTGGCCTGGCGATCCAGGCCGTCGTCATCCCCTTCGACGATGCCCTGCGCTCGCTCACGCCGGCCGAATTCCTCGACGCGCTCGCGCCCGGGATCGAGCTGTGCGGCATCACGATGAGCCCGACCAGCGCCTTCGGTCGCGGGCGGGCCGGGACGCCTGACAGGATCGCCGAGATCGGAGCGGAGCGCGGATTCGACGTGATCCATGCCGATCCGTTGCTCATCGACGGCGCCGAGGTCTCCTCGTCACGTATCCGTGGTGTGCTGTCGGACGGCGACGTCCCGGGCGCGCGGCGGCTCCTCGGCTCCCGGCCGCTGCTGCAGGGGAGGGTGGTGCGTGGCGACCGGCGGGGCAGGGAGCTCGGCTTTCCGACGGCCAACCTCGCGTTCGACTACACGCCGGCCCTTCCGGCACTCGGCATCTACCTTGGAGGGGTGAGCGTGCCGGATCGCGGCGTCGGGCCGGAGCACCCGGCCCTCGTCAGCATCGGCGTGCGACCGACCTTCCACGACGACGGGCGCATCCTGGTCGAGGTCTACCTGCTCGATTGGGACGGAGACCTGTATGACGCCACGCTGAGCGTCGAGCTCGAGGGTCGACTGCGTGAGGAGCGCCGGTTCGCGTCGGTCGACGCGCTGGTGACGCAGATGCGTGCCGACGAGGTCGAGGCACGGCGCCGAATGGCGGCAGGACAGGCGCTCTGGTAGACTCCGACCGTTACGGAAACGAATGTGGAGGAATACGTGCCGCTCGCCAAGGACGCGAAGAGCGCAATCGTCGACGAGTACGCCACGCACGAGGGCGATACAGGATCACCCGAGGTGCAGATTGCGCTTCTCACCGAGCGGATCAAGTCGCTTACGGATCATCTGCGGAGCTTCCCGAAGGACAACCACTCGCGCCGCGGGCTCCTGAAGCTCGTCGGGCAGCGACGGCGGCTGCTGGCCTACCTGGTCCGCAATGACGTGGATCGGTACCGCGCCGTCATCAGCAACCTGGGGCTCCGTCGGTAGGATGGGCCGCTAGACACGCTCGCGATCGACCCAGGCCCCATCGAAGGGACCTGGGTCTCGCATATCTCACGAAACAACTCACCACTTGGCATTCGCCCCTGCCTGACGCCTGCGCTCCAATCCAACCGGAGCGCGCCAGCAGATCCAGACGCCGGATGCCGCACATGAACACTGGAGGAATCAGTGGCTATCAAGCACGAGGCCGAGATCGGCGGCAAGGTCTTCAGCATGGAGGCCGGCAAGCTCGCCGAGCAGGCTGACGGCGCCGTCATCGTCCGATACGGCGACACCGTCGTCCTGGCGACCGCGGTCGCCAGCAAGGAGCCGCGCGAGGGCGCGGACTTCTTCCCGCTCACCGTCGACTACGAGGAGCGGATGTACGCCGCGGGCAAGATCCCGGGCGGCTTCATCAAGCGCGAGTCACGCCCGTCCGAAGCGGCCATCCTGGCCATGCGCCTCACCGACCGGCCGATCCGCCCGCTTTTCCCCAAGGGCTACTTCAACGACGTCCAGGTCGTCCTGACCGTCCTCTCCACCGACCAGGAGAACGATCCCGACATCCTGGCCCTCAACGGCGCGTCCGCGGCGCTGAGCATCAGCCACATCCCGTTCCTCGGGCCGGTCGGTGCGGTGCGCGTCGGGCGCATCGGCGGTGAGTTCGTCACCAACCCCACGAACACCCAGCTCGACGAGAGCGAGCTCGATCTCGTCGTCGCCGGCACGCGCGACGCGGTGATGATGGTCGAGGCCGGGGCCAAGATCCTGCCCGAGTCGATCATGGCCGACGCCATCGCCTACGGGCACAGCGAGCTGCAGAAGTCGATCGACCTGCAGGAGAAGCTCGTCGCATCGGCCGGCGCGCCCAAGAAGATGCCGTTCGTCGGCCCCAAGGCGGCGTCGATCCCGCAGGTCGCCAAGCTCATCGCCGATGGCCAGAACGAGTTCGTCGTCTTCGACCTCGAGACGACGGCCATGAAGCCGGAGCAGGGGTACATCGTCGACATCGCGGCCCTGCGGCTCCGCGACGGCCAGGTGGTCGACCGCTTCGAGTCGCTCGTCAATCCCGGCCGGGCCATCGTCGGCCACCAGGTGCACGGCATCAGCACCGATGACGTGGCCAATGCACCGACCGCCTCCGAGGTCCTCAGCCGGTTCGCAGAGTGGGTCGGTGAGACCCCGGTGGTCGCCCACAACATCGCGTTCGACCTTCCCTTCGTGCTGCGCCACATGCCCACGGAGACGCGCTGGCAGTCGAAGGCCGCCTTCGACACCCTCGAGCTCGGCTACCAGCTCTACCCCGATGCGGGCGCCTGGAAGCTTGCCGACCTCGTCCGCTTCGTGTTCGGCCGCGAGCACGCGATCGCGCATCGCGCCATGCCCGATGCCGAAGCGACGGCGGAGCTGTTCGCGCACTTCATCCAGGGCCTGCCCGAGCGCCTGGACGCACTGCGCCAGGACATCGCGGACGAGGTCCGACGTGCTCGCGAGAGCTACAACCGCACGGAGCAGGGCGAGCGGCTGGAGGACATCCGCCGCCGCCACGGGATCGCCTCAGCCCTGATGGACGTCGTCACCAAGGCGACCGTTCGTGAGCTGGTGCTGAGCGAAAACGTTCGCATCGATGGCCGCGACACCTCGACCATTCGGCCGATCAGCGTCGAGGTCGGCGTCCTGCCGCGGACCCACGGGTCGGCGATCTTCACCCGCGGCCAGACGCAGGCGCTCTCGATCGCCACGCTCGGCCCGTCCAGCGACGTCCAGCGCATGGACACGATCAGCCCGGACACCGAGAAGCGCTACCTGCACCACTACAACATGCCGCCGTACTCGGTTGGCGAGGCGCGGTTCATGCGCGGGCCCGGCCGGCGCGAGATTGGCCACGGTGCGCTCGCCGAGCGGGCGCTGGTGCCGGTGCTGCCATCGCAGGAGGAGTTCCCGTACGTCATTCGCGTCGTCAGCGAGGTCGTGAGCTCCAACGGCTCGACCAGCATGGCCTCGACGTGTGGCTCCAGCCTTGCGCTCATGGACGCCGGCGTGCCGATCAAGGCACCGGTGGCCGGTGCGGCCATGGGGCTCATCACCGACAAGGAGACCGGCCGCTACGCCGTCCTGACCGACATTACCGGCAAGGAGGACGCGTACGGCGACATGGACTTCAAGGTGACCGGCACGGCCGAGGGCGTGACGGCGCTGCAGATGGACATCAAGGTCGCCGGCATCACCACCGAGATCATGCGAGACGCGCTCGAGCAGGCTCGGGTGGCTCGACTCTTCATCCTCGACAAGATGGACAGCGTCATCAGCGCCAGCCGCAGCGAGCTGAGCCCGTACGCGCCGCGCATCACGACCATCAAGATCCCGGTGGACAAGATCCGCGACGTCATCGGCTCCGGCGGCAAGGTGATCCGCCAGATCACGGCCGAGACCGGCACGGAGATCAACATCGAGGACGACGGGACGATCCAGATCGCCGCCGTCAGCGGCGACGCCGCCCAGAAGGCGATCAAGTGGATCGAGGGCCTGACCAAGGACGTCGAGGTCGGCAAGGAGTACCTCGGCAAGGTGACCCGGATCATGAACTTCGGCGCCTTCGTCGAGATCCTGCCCGGCAAGGAAGGGCTGGTCCACATCAGCCAGCTGGCCGACTATCGCGTGCCTCGCGTCGAGGATGTGGTCAGCATCGGCGACGAGCTGATGGTGATCGTGACCGAGATCGATCGCATGGGCCGGGTCAATTTGAGCCGTCGTGCCGCCATGGAGCGGCACATGGCCAAGGCCGGCGTCGGGAGCAACGACCGGTCGTAGGCCGATGGCGCCGCCGCAGGGGTGCGGCGGCGCTGTACCCTCGGGGTCGATGGGCGCGGAGGGGCGGCTGGCGGCGATCGCGGACGAAGTTCGCGCCTGCACCCGCTGCTCACTCGCGAACAGTCGCACGCTCGCGGTCCCGGGCGAGGGCAACGTCCTGACCGACGTCCTGCTCGTGGGTGAGGGACCCGGCGCACGCGAGGATGCGACGGGCCGTCCATTCGTCGGACCGGCGGGGCAGCTGCTCGACGAGCTGCTCCGATCGATCGGCTGGGCGCGAGAGGACGTCTTCATCACCAACGTGGTGAAGTGCCGTCCGCCCGGCAATCGCGATCCGCAGCCGGAGGAGGCCGCCGCCTGCGCGGGCTATCTCGACCGCCAGGAGCAGGCGCTCGACCCGGCGGTGATCGTGACCCTCGGCCGCCACTCGCTGCAGCGGTACCTGCCCGGCGCGCGAATCGGTGCCGTGCACGGCCGGCTGCGTCGCGCCCCGGGCGGCCAGTTCGTCTTCCCGATGTACCATCCTGCTGCGGCGCTGCACCAGGCCTCGCTGCGTGAGACGCTGTTCCACGATGTGCGCGGCCTCCCGTCGGCGCTGCTCGCGGCGCGGGCGGCGATCGACGACGAGCGCATGACCGCCGTCGCGGCACAATCGGTGGCGGCATCGGTCCTCGGGCCGCGGCCCGCAGCCGACGACGTCGAACAGATGACCCTCTTCTAGGAGCCTCCATGTCCGAATCCCTGCGCATCATCCCGCTCGGTGGGGTGGGCGAGGTCGGCAAGAACATCACCGTCATCGAGGTCGATGGCGAGATCCTGGTCGTCGACTGCGGCCTCGCCTTCCCGGATCCCGAGATGCTCGGGATCGACCTCGTCATCCCCGACGTCAGCTATCTGGCGGAGCGTCGCCACCGCGTCCGCGGCATCGTGCTCACGCATGGCCACGAGGACCACACCGGCGCCCTGCCGTACGTGCTGCCCAAGATTCCCGGCACGCCGATCTACGCCACGCGCCTGACCGAGGGGCTGGTCCAGGGCAAGCTGAAGGAGCACAAGCTGCTCGACTCGACGCCGCTCCACGTCGTCGAGCCCGGGGTGGAGTTCGCCGTCGGGCCGTTCCGGCTGACGCCATTCCGCGTCAACCACTCCATCCCGGACGGCGTCGGCTACGCCATCGACACGCCGATGGGCACCATCGTCCATACCGGCGACTTCAAGTTCGACCACACCCCGCCGGACGGCCGTCGGGCCGACCTGGGTCTCATCGCCGAGATCGGGAACCGCGGCGTCGACTTCCTCCTGTCCGACTCCACGCGGGCGGAGAAGGAGGGCTATACCCTGTCGGAGACGACCGTTGGCGACAGCCTGCATCGGCTGGTGGGCGAGGCTCCCGGGCGGGTGATCGTCGCGACCTTCGCCAGCAACATCGGCCGCGTCCAGCAGGTGCTCGATGCCGCGTGGGCGCACGGCCGAAAAATGGTCGCCATCGGGCGGAGCATGGAGCAGAACATTGCGATCGCGCGCGATCGCGGATACCTCGACGATCGCGACGGGACGCTGGTCGGCAAGGACCAGCTCCAGCGCCTGCCGAAGGAGCAGCTGGTCGTCATGACCACCGGATCGCAGGGGGAGCCGATGAGCGGGCTCACACGGATGAGCAATCGCGACCACCGCAACATCACCATCGAGCCCGGCGACACGGTCATCGTGTCGGCCTCGCCGATCCCCGGGAACGAGGAGGCGGTCGCGAAGACGATCGACAACCTCTTCAAGGAAGGGGCGATGGTCCACTACGAGCCGCTCGTCCACTGCCACGTCTCGGGCCACGGCTCGCGTGAGGAGCTCAAGCTGATGCTCGGCCTGGTCAAGCCGAGGCACTTCATCCCGGTCCACGGCGAATACCGCATGCTCGTGCAGCACGGCCTGCTTGCGGAGGGCGCGGGCGTCGACGTCGACAAGATCTTCGTCCTCGAGAACGGTCAGGTCGTCGAGTTCGACGGCGAGCGGGCGCGCATGTCCGGCCAGGTCGCGGCCGGCGCGGTGCTTGTCGACGGCATCGCCACGATCGACGGCATCGACGGCGTGGTGCTCAGGGATCGGCGCATGCTCGCCTCGGATGGGGTCGTGATGGTGGCGATCACGGTCGACTCACAGACGGGACAGCCGGTTGGCACGCCGGACCTGGTCAGCCGCGGGTTCCTCGCCGATCCGGAGGATCCGGTTATGGCCGACGCACGCGAGCACCTCATGCAGGCGCTGCGGCAGCGCCAGGAGGACGAGCACGCCGCCGAGGCGAACTACGTCAAGACCAAGATTCGCGACACGCTGAGCCGCTTCTTCCACCAGCGCACCAAGCGGCGGCCGATGATCCTGCCGATCGTGATGGAGGTCTGACCCGGGTGGCGACGCGACGGAGGACGGCGACCCGACGCCGGACCACGCGACGGCGGCGTCAGACGACGCCGTTCGTCATCAGCGGCCGGTTCGTGCGCGAAGGGCTCGCGCTGGTCCTGCTGTTCCTCGCCATCCTGAGCGTCATCGCGCTCTTCGCACCGACCGCCGGCGCGATCGTCCAGCCGTGGCACGACCTGCTCGCCTCGATGCTGGGGTGGGGGATCGCGTTCGCCGCGCCGCTCCTCGCCGGGTTCGCGGTGATGCTGTGGATGAAGACGATGCCCGCCGAGCGCTGGATGGCGGCCACGGGCGCAGCCGTGTTCGCGCTCGCGCTGCTCGGCATGTTCCACCTCGTGGGTGGAGGCGGTGCGATCGACGCCGAGGGACTGACGCCAATCGACCGCGGTGAGGGTGGGGGAGTGCTCGGCATGGGCGTCAGCGCCGTCCTCGAGGCCGCGCTCGGGACCGCTGGAGCGTGGATCGTGCTGTTTCTGATGGCGATCGTCGGCCTGCTGCTGTACTTCAACATGACCATCGGTGACCTCATCGCGGCGTACCTCGCCGGCCGTGACGACCGTCGCGACGCCGAGGCGGAGGCCGCCCGACGGGGCGCGAAGCGGCCACGCACCGATGAGGCGCGCGGCCGTGCTGAGCCGGCCACGGAGCGCGAGACACGGCCGGGCCTGATCGACCGAGTCCGAGACCGTCTGTCCGGCGGGACCGATGCCGACGACGAGCCGCCGGTCATCGTGCGCCGCGAGCGTCCCGCGCCGGGAGCCAACGGGAGTCCGCGCCCGGCTGCCACGCTGCAAGCCCCGGTCGCGGCCCCGGAACCGATGGACGGTGATGATGCCCTCGCCAGTGAGGAGGAGGCGCACCTGGCGGCCGCGGAGACGGACGGCGGCTCCGACGCGGCGCTCGAGGCAGTCCAGCGTTCGTGGGAGCTTCCGACGCTCGAGATCCTCGCGGACGCGCCCGAGTCGAGCGCCGCACAGATGGACCTGACCGCGAAGGGGCAGCGCATCCGCGAGACGTTGGCCCACTTCGGCATCGGCGTGAAGGTGGCCCGCATCCAGGAAGGGCCGGTGGTGACGCAGTACGCGCTCGACGTCGAGCCCGGCATCAAGCTCAGCCGGATCGAAGGCCTCTCGGACAACCTGGCACTCGCGCTGGCGGCCCGGAGCATCCGCATTGAGGCGCCCATCCCGGGTGAGCCGTACGTCGGCGTGGAGATCCCGAACTCGGCGTTCGACCTGGTCACGCTCAAGGAGGTGCTCGCCAGCCGAGTGCACGCCGAGGTGGCCAAGAAGTCGAAGCTGGCGTTCGCCCTTGGCCAGGACGTGGCCGGGCAGCCATTCAGCGCGGACCTGTCGAAGATGCCGCACCTGCTCATCGCCGGCGCCACCGGATCGGGCAAGAGCGTGTGCGTCAACGCGCTGATCGACAGCATCCTGATGAGCGCCACCCCGGCCGATGTGAAGCTCATCCTGATCGACCCGAAGCGGGTCGAGCTGGCGCAATACAAGGGCATTCCGCACCTGCTGACTGAGGTGATCGTCGAGCCCGACAAGGCGGTCAACGCGCTGAAGTGGACGGTCGGCACCATGGAGAGCCGATACGCCGAGTTCGCGTCGCGCGGCGTGCGCAACATCGCCGGCTACAACGAGGCGCTGCGCGCCGGCGAGCCGCGCATGCCATACATCGTGATCGTCATCGACGAGCTGGCCGACCTGATGATGGTCAGCGCCTACGAGGTCGAGGCGACGATCACCCGCATCGCGCAGCTGGCCCGGGCAACGGGCATTCACCTGGTCGTCGCCACCCAGCGGCCCAGCGTGCAGGTCATCACCGGCCTGATCAAGGCCAACATCCCGTCGCGCATCGCCTTCGCCATGACCTCGGGCGTCGACTCGCGCACGATCCTGGACGCCAACGGGGCGGAGGATCTGCTCGGCCGGGGCGACATGCTCTACCAGCCGATCGACGCACCACGCGCAGTTCGCCTGCAGGGCGTGCTCGTCACCGATCCCGAGATCGAGGCCGTGGCGCGCCACTGGCGCGGACAGGGCGGTCCCCAGTACCGGCCCGAGATCACGGCGCCGAAGCGCGACGGCAAGGGCGGCGGCCATCCCGGTGAGGATGGCGACGACGACGCCGATGCGCTGCTCAGCCAGGCGGTCGACATCGTCCGCCGGAGCGACAAGGCATCGGCGTCACTGCTCCAGCGCCGGCTGCGCATCGGCTATGCCCGCGCGGCTCGCATCCTGGACCAGATGGAGGATCGAGGCATCGTTGGACCCGCCGACGGCAGCCGCTTCCGGGAAGTGCTCATCACCGCGGACGGCTGGGGCGGCGACGTCGCCCCCGGGGAGGACGACGACGAGTGAGCGACGAGGTCCACAAGCTCGGGGAGGTGCTGCGCGCCGCCCGTGAGGCGAAGGGCGTGGACCTCGCGCGCGTCGAGCGCGACACCAAGATAAGGGAGCGCTACCTGGTCGCCCTCGAGGCGGCGGACTACCGCGATCTGCCCGGATCGGTGTACACGAAGGGCTTCCTGCGTAACTACGGGACCTACCTGGGGCTCGATCCGGAATATCTGATCGATCTGTACCGGCTCGAGACGTCGGTCGCGGCCGAACGCCCCCGGATGCCCGCGCCGCCCCGCCCGATCGCGACGCGCGGCTCGCGCGCGTTCGTCATCACGCCGGGGCTCGTGTTCGCAGCGATCCTGACGGTCGCCGTGGGTGCGTTCGTCGCCTACATCGGCTGGGAGTTCGTGAATTTCGCGCGCACGCCGGAGCTGCGCATCACCGATCCGCCCGGCCCGGTGAGCGGCTACACCGAGACGAGCATCACGGTCCGCGGCGAGACAGCGCCGAATGCGACCGTCACGGTCAGCAACCTGCGCGAGAATCCGACGGTGGTCGCCGACGAGACCGGGGCATTCGAGATCACCGTCGAGCTCGTGCCCGGCTCGAACGTCATCGAGCTCGTCGCTCGCGACCCCGTCACGAACCGTGACTCGGAGCCCGAGCAGCGCACCGTCGTGGTCGCCGCCGACGTCGCGGCCAGCCCGTCTCCGGGATTCTCGCTCGTCACCCTCACCGAGCCGGCCGCCGATGCAACGATCAGTGGCCCGGTCGCCATCGCGGGCACGGCGGCCCCATCGGCGACACTCACGGCAACGGCGGCGCTCGTGACACCACCGACACCGACGTTCACCGTCGTCGACTTCGCCGGTGCGCCGGTCGCGGTGCAGGTGGCGGCGCCCGGGCCCCTGGAGCCGGTGACGCTCAACGCGGACGCGACCGGGGCATTCAATGGCACCCTCGCGTTGCCCGCGGGCACGTGGGACGTGAGCGTGACGGCCGAGGACGTTGAGCCCGTCGTGCGGCGCGTTACCGTGAGCCCGGGCGAGGGCCTCGCCGGCGTGCTCGAGGTGGTCGAGGGCGAGTCGTATCTCGAGGTCGCCCAGGATGGAACCCCGGTGCCCGGCGTCTCAGGCGGCATCGCCGGGGACGGCGAGCGCCTGGAGCTCACGGCGGCGAACGAGGTCACCATCCGAGCGGGCAACGCCGGGGCCGTGCGCCTCACCATCAACGGGATCAGCATCGGCGCCATGGGGAGCGACGGCGCAGTCGTCGAGTGGCGCATCACGCGCGCAGGAGGATAGGCACACGACATGGCCTCGGACTCATCGTTCGACATCGTCAGTGACTTCGACCAGCAGGAGCTGGTCAATGCGCTGGACCAGGCGCGCCGCGAGATCGCCACGCGCTACGACTTCAAGGGCAGCAAGGTCGCGTTCGAGCTCGGCAAGGAGGCGATCACGCTGACGGCGGATGACGAGTACCGAGCCGGCGCCGCGAAGGATCTGTTCGAATCGAAGGCCGTGCGGCGTGGCCTGAGCCTCAAGATCTTCGACTGGGGCAAGGTCGAGCCGGCCGGCGGCGGCACGGTGCGCCAGGAGATCAAGCTGAGGCGCGGCCTGACGAGCGAGCAGGCCAAGGAGCTCAGCAAGCGCGTCCGGGAGAGCTTCCCGAAGACGAAGCCGGTGATCCAGGGTGACGCGGTGCGCGTGTCGGCCAAGTCGCGTGACGAGCTGCAGGCGGTGATCGCCGACCTCAAGGCACTCGACTACCCGGTTGCTCTCCAGTTCACGAACTACCGATGATCGACCCACGGCGAAGCCGATGACGGCCGATACGCCCCCCGCGGACGCCGATTTGGACGCCGCGGCCCGCGCGCTCGGCCAGGCGCTGACCGAGCGCAAGTGGCAGATGGCGGCCGCCGAATCCTGCACCGGCGGGCTGGTGGGGCACGTCATCACCCAGGTGCCGAAGTCGAGTGACCACTTCCTCGGTGGCATCGTCAGCTACTCCGACGAGGTCAAGAAGGACCTGTTGAGCGTCCCCGCAGAGCTGCTCGAGCGTGTCGGTGCCGTGTCCGCTGAGGTCGCCGAGGCCATGGCGCGCGGGGCATTGGCGCGCTTCGATGTCGCCAACGTGAGCGTCGCCGTCACGGGCATCGCCGGGCCTGACGGCGCCAGCCCGGGGAAGCCGGTCGGCCTGACGTTCGTTGCGGCAGCGCTGCGTGACGGTGAAGCGATCGTCGAACGCCACGAGTGGCCGTTCGACCGCGACGGGAACAAGCGCGCGTCGGCCTTCGCGGCCCTTCGGCTCGCCTCCCGCGTGGTGTCCGAGGCGTAACGGGTGGTCACCGCCGGAGAGCGCATCCACGTCGTCGGCATCGCCGGTTCGGGTGCCGCGGGAGCGGCGCTCCTCCTGCACCATGCCGGTGCCATCGTCGACGGCTGCGACGCCGACGCGCCCTCGCCATACACGCCGTCGCTCGACGCCGCCGGCATCGCGTACGAGCAGGGCCACGATCCGCGCCACCTGACCGGCGTCGACCGTGTGGCGATCACGCCGGCGCTGCGCGCCGTGGCGGGGCACGCGGAGCTCATGGCGGCCGAGGCGCGAGCCATTCCGGTCGTTACCTGGCAGGCGCTGCTGGGCGAGCTCATGGCGGCGCCCGACCGTCTGCCACTGGCGGTGACCGGCACGCATGGAAAATCGACGACGACGGCGCTGCTCGGGCATCTCCTCGTCGCCGCCGGACTGGACCCGACCGTCGAGGTCGGCGCCTTCATCGGCGACTGGGGCGCGTCCGTCCGACCCGGCGCGGGCGCTCCATTCCTCGTTGAGGCCGACGAGTTCGGCGACAACTTCCTCAACTACCACCCCGCCGGCGCGATCGTCACGAACGTCGAGATGGACCACCCCGACTACTTCGCCGATGCCGCGGCGGTCATGGCCTCGTTCGAGCGGTTCGTGCGGGGCATGGGCACGGACGCCGCGCTCGACGGCCGCCTGCTGGTGATCGCCGCCGATGATCCCGGCGCTCGCGAGCTGGCCGAACGCCTTGCTGGCTGGGATGGCCGGATCATCCGCTACGGTCCGGGTGGCGACATCGTGGCCACGAACGTCGTGCCCGATCCCGCGGGAACGGATTTCACGCTGCTCGATCGCCGGTGGCGCACGCCGCTGGCTGGTTCGCACAACGTCCGCAACGCGACCGCGGCCCTGGTCATGGCTCACGCCATCGGCGCCGATCTCGACCTCCTCGCCGACGGCCTCCGATCGTTCGCCGGAGCCGGGCGCCGCATGGAGCTGATCGCCGATACTCCCGCGGTGACGATCTACGACGACTACGGCCACCACCCCACGGAGGTTCGCGCCGCCCTGGCGGCGGCCCGCCAGCGGGTTGGGCCGGATCGGCGGCTGTGGGCAGTCTTCGAGCCGCACATGTACTCGCGCACCGCCCTGCTGATGGATGCGTTCTCGACCGCCTTCACCGATGCGAACGAGGTCGTCATCGCCGAGATCTTCGCAAGCCGCGATACGCCGGAGGCGATGGCCGCGACGAGCGCCGAAGCCCTGGCCGATGCGATCGAGCGCGCCACCGGTACGCCGGCCATCGCCGTCGGCGACGTCGATGCCACGACCGAGTACGTCGCCGATCATCTCGCGACCGGCGACGCGGTCCTGGTGATGGGGGCCGGCAAGTCGTATCGCATCGCGCGCGGGCTGGCGGAGCGCCTGGCCGGGGAGCGGGCGTCGTGAGCGGCGTCCGATCGGCCTCGCTCGGAGCGATCCTGGCCCTGTTCGTCACCATCGCCTACAAGGGCGTGGTGAGCCTGGTGGAGGCGTCCGGCGCGCGCGACCAGCCGGCGCTCATCTTGATCCTGCTGCTCTCGGCGTTCCTTGGCGTCCTGACCGCGGTCGTCACCCGAATGCTGCGCCTACCGGGCGCCACGGCGCCGACCGTTCTGGTGCTGGGCTGGACGCTCGTCCCGCTCATCCTGCAGGCCATCCCCAGCGCCGCCACCCAGCTCTTCGCTGGCGATGCAGCACTCTCGGCCGGCCAGGCGCTGGCGCTGGCAACCGCCACCGTCGCGGCTGCGGTCACCCTCGGCGTGCCCGCCGAGCGGCGATGACCGATCGCACGCTGCTGGACGAGCAGATCGCCTATTACCGCGCGCGGGCGGCCGAATACGACGCCACGTTCCCGAGCGACGATCGCTTTGCTCCCAGCGCTGCCATCATCCGCGACGCGTTGCGCGCATCGGCGCCGGGCGGTCGCGTGCTCGAGATCGCCGCCGGGACCGGCCAGTGGACCGGTCTCCTGGCGCAGCTTGCCGACGAGCTGATCGCCACCGATGCATCACCGGAGATGCTCGAGATCAACCGTGCCAAGCACCCCGATTGCGACGTTCGCTACGCGGTCGCCGATGCCTTCACGTTGGGCGCGACACACGACTTCGACATGGTCTTCTTCGGCTTCTTCCTCTCCCACGTGCCACCCAGCGAGTTCGATGCCTTCTGGGGCGTGGTGGAGGGCCTCCTCGTGCCCGGTGGCCGCGTGTTCTTCGTGGATGAGGGACGTCACTTCGAGTGGCGCGAGGATTGGATCGACGAAGCCGCGGGCATCGTCCGGCGGCCGCTGACCGACGGAACGGTGCACCGCGCGGTCAAGGTGCTGTGGCGTCCCGAGGATCTCGAGGCCCGGCTGACCGAGCTGGGGTGGGACGCATCGGTCCACTCGGAAGGACCGTTCTACTGGGGGACTGTCAGCCAGTAATTGCGCGAGCAACTAATCTGGTATCATGGTGGCATGCCAGGGATGACCGCCAACGATGCGCCTCGAACTCGTCGAGGGCCGGCCGCCAGCACGCGCGCGTTGCGACGGCGGCGCGCGCCACGCCACAGCGGCCGGGGATCGCAACTGGACGCCACCACGGCGGTGGCGGCTCGTCGGCGGAGCCGACGACGCTCTGGCCGGACGCCTCATGCCAGCGCGGGCCACGGCCGGGAGTGACAGGTGAGTGACGCGATCACGGTGGACGTCTGGTCCGACGTCGCGTGCCCGTGGTGCTACATCGGCAAACGGAACCTGGAGGCCGGCATCGAGCGCTTCGGCGCCGGGAGCGGCCGACCCGAGGTCGAGGTCGAGTACCACAGCTTCGAGCTTGCGCCCGACACACCGATCGACTTCGACGGCGGCGAGATCGACTACCTGATGCAGGTCAAGGGGATCGACCGCGAATCCGCACGCGCGATGCTGGAGCGAGTGACCCGAATCGCTGCCGACGCCGGGCTCCAATACGACATGGCGTCCGTCAAGCACACCCGGACCGTCAAGGCGCATCAGCTCATCCACTACGCCAAGGCACGCGGGCAGCAGGCTGAGATGAAGGAGCGGCTGCTGCGCGCCTACTTCGACGAGGGACGCCACATCGGCCGCGATCAGGACCTCGCCGATCTCGCCGCGGAGATCGGCCTCGACCGGGACGGCGTGCTGCGATCGCTCGCGATCGAGGAGCACCTCGGAGCAGTGCGCGACGATCAGCGCCAGGCGCTGGCCTACGGCATCCATGGGGTGCCGTTCTTCGTGTTCGATGGCAGATATGGTCTGTCCGGGGCCCAGCCCCCAAACGCCTTCGCCGCGGCGCTCGAGCAGGTCGCACAGGAGCGCAGCACCGCCCAGCCGGCATAGGGGCGCGGCGAGCGGCCTCAGGGGTCGACGCTCGTTGCATCGTTCCGCCACAATGGCCCCGCCGCACTGGAGCCAACCCGGCTCCGACGCGCAGCGGAGGACAGATCGCCATTCCCGAGCCTCGGAGGAGTCAGGGTCGGACGGACTCGGCCAGCGAGCAGCTGGACGAGCTCGCCGCCGCGCGCGACCGAATCGCCGAGCTCGAGGCGCAGCAGTCGGAGCACGAGCGCGCCGAGAAGGTCCAGGACGCGTTGTATCGCATCGCCGATACCGCGAGCGCCGCGCACGACATGCCGACCTTCTACGCCCGGATCCACCAGATCGTCGGCGAGCTCATGTCGGCGTCGAACTTCTACATCGCCCTGTACGACGACAAACGGAAGGCGATCAACTTCCCGTACTACGTCGATGAGGTCGACCTGGACATTCCGGATCCGACCGTTTGGGAGCCGATCGGCATCGGCAACGCCAAGGGTCTGACGGCCTATGTTCTTCGAACCGGCCGCGTCCAGCATCTGGGTCGCGATGCATGGCCCGACCTGATTGCCCGTGGCGAGATCGAGGCCGTCGGCGTCCCCGGCGTCGATTGGCTCGGCGTCCCGCTGCGCTCCGAGGACGAGACGCTCGGGGCGCTGGTGGTCCAGACTTACCGCGAGGGCGAGGTCTACACCGACGGCGACGTCGAACTCATCACCTTCGTCGGCCAGCATGTCGCGCAGGCCCTGACGCGTGCCCGGGCCATCGACGAGACGCGCGCCCGGAACGAAGAGCTGGCGCTCGTCAACGAGGTGGGTGCGGCCATCGCCAGCCAGCTCGACTTCAACGCCATCATCGACCTGGTGGGCGATCGGATCGGCGCGATCTTCGACGCGGAGCCGGCCATCGGCCTCTATGACGCGGCGACGAACCAGCTCAGCTTCCCGTACTTCGTGGAGGCAGGTCAGCGGCTTGACGTTCCGAGCATCGAGCTCGGCCCGGGCCTGAGCTCCCAGGTCATCACCAGCGGGCGCTCGATGCGGCTGGGGACCTCCAAGGAGGCCGACGACCTCGGGGCGCTGCGCATCGGACTTCCCGACGACCAGTCGCCCATCAAGGAGTCATGGCTGGGCGCCCCGATCATCGCCGGAGGCAAGGTGCTCGGCATCGTCAACGTCGATCGGGCCGAGGCGAACGCGTTCACCGATGGGGACGAGCGGCTCCTGTCGACGCTGGCGTCCAGCATGGGCGTGGCGCTCGAGAACGCTCGGCTGTTCGACGAAACCAAGCGCCTGCTGACGGAGACCGAGCAGCGCAACGCCGAGCTGGCAGTGGTGAACGAGATCGGTGCGGCATTGGCGCAGCAGCTCGAGTTCGACGCGGTCATCCAGCTCGTTGGCGAGCGCATACGCGGCATCTTTCGCGCCGACTCCATCTTTATCGGCATCGCCGATGAGGTGGCGGGCACCATCAGCTTCCCATACTCCATCGAGAATGGAGTCGTGGCGCCCGTCGAGATGATCGAGATCGGCGATGGCCTCACGTCGCGTGTTCTGCACTCCGGCGAGGCCCTGCGGCTGAACGAATCGCGTGAGGGACAGGCGCTCGGCGCCATCGTCCTGGGCGAGGCGTCCGAGAGCTGGCTCGGCGTACCCATCATGGCCGGCGACCACGCCCTGGGCATCCTGGGCCTCGAGAGCTCCGTTCCTCATGCGTTCTCGGATGCCGACGAGCGTCTGCTCAGCACCCTGGCGGCGAGCATGGGCGTGGCGCTCGAAAATGCCCGTCTGTTCGACGAGACCAAGCGCCTTTTGGCAGAGACGGACGAGCGCGCGGCCGAGCTCGCCGTCGTCAACAGCGTGCAGCAGGGGCTCGCCGAAAACCTCGACATGCACACGATGTACGAGCTAGTCGGGGACAAGATCCAGGAGATCTTCGATGCACAGGTGGTCGACATCGGCATCATCGACCGCAACGCGGATGTCATGCGCTATCCGTATGCGATCGAGCGTGGCGTCCGGTACCCGGATGAGCCAACGGATCTTGCCGCCTCGCCCTTGACGCAGGAGCTGCTTCAGCAGAAGCGGCCCATCGTGCTCAACGACATGCGGAAGTGGGAGGCCGAGCACGGACTGGTGCCCGTCGTCCAGGGCGAACGGTCGATGTCGGTGCTGATGGCGCCCCTCATGGCCGGGGGCGAGGTGCGAGGAAGGATTTCGATCCAGAACCTCGATCGCCCCAACGCCTTCAGTGACGGCGACGTGCGGCTGCTATCCACCCTGGCCTCCAGCCTGAGCGTGGCCCTCGAAAATGCCCGCCTGTTCGACGAGACGAGGCGCCTCCTGGCGGAGACCGACGAGCGTGCGGCCGAGCTCGCCGTCGTCAACAGCGTGCAGCAGGGGCTGGCCGAGAACCTCGACATGCAGGCCATGTACGACCTCGTCGGAGAGAAGATTCGCGAGATCTTCGACGCTCAGGTGATGCTGATCTCGATCTTCGACCCCGAGGACGAGACGATGTACTCGACCTACGCGATCGAACGCGGGGTGCGCTTCACCGAGTGGGAGACGCCAAGGCCGCTCACAGGCCTGGCCCGCTACATGATTCGGACGCGGCAACCATTGGTCGTCAACGAGGGGTGGGAGCAATGGCTGGTGTCCAACGACGTCGATGTGCAGGTCGCGGGCGAAGCCCCTCGCTCAGTGCTCGTGGCGCCGCTCATCGCCGGCGACCAGGTGCGCGGCGTCATCTCGCTCCAGAACGTCGACAAGGAGAACGCCTTCTCGGAGTCCGATGTCCGGCTGCTGACCACACTGGCCGCCAGCCTCAGCGTTGCACTCGAGAACGCGCGGCTGTTCGACGAGACGCGTCGCCTCCTGAGCGACACGGATCGGCGCGCGGCCGAGCTCGCGATCGTCAACGACGTGCAACGCGGCCTGGCGGCCGAGCTCGACGTACAGGCCATGTACGAGCTGGTCGGGGAGCGTGCGAGCGATGTCTTCGACACCCAGGTGGTCGATATCGCCATCTACGATCGCGAGACCGACACGATCGCCTTCCCGTTTTCCATCGAGCGAGGGGTACGCCAGGAGATCGCCGAGCGGCCGGTGATGGGCTTCCGCAAGCACGTCATCGAGACACACGAGCCGCTTCTCGTCACGCACGACCTCCGCGAGCGTGGTCTCGAGCTCGGTCAGCCTGACCACATCGTCGGCGAGCCCGCGCGATCTGCCATCTTCGCCCCGCTGCTGGTCGGCGACGAGACGCTCGGCACCATCAGCCTCCAGAACCTCGACCGCGAGCACGCGTTCGACGACCGAGACGTGTCGCTGCTGACCACCATCGCCGCCAGCCTGAGCGTCGCGCTGCGAACCGGCCGGTTGCTCGACGAGACGCGCCAGCGCGTCAGCGAGCTGGCGACCATCAACGACGTCGGCGATACGATCAGCGCGCAGCTCCAGGTGGAGCCGCTGCTGGCGCTCGTCGGAGAGAAGACGCGTGATGCATTCGACGCCGACATCGCCTACGTGGCGCTCGTGGATGATGATGGCGAGCGCATCGACTTCCCGTACTACGTCGAGGATGGGCGTCACGAACCGCAGGAAGCGCTGGCCATCGGTGAGGGCCTCACCTCGAAGGTGCTCGAAGCGCGCCGGCCGCTGCTTCTCAACCGCGAAGGGGACTGGGAGCAGCTCGGCATGCGGGGCCGCGGGACGAAGGCGAAATCGTGGCTCGGGGTACCGATCGTCGCCGGCGAACGCGCCATCGGTGTGATCAGCATCCAGAGCACGAAGCAGGAGGGCCGATTCGGCTCGTCCGACGAGCGCCTGCTGTCGACCATTGCCGCCAACGTCGGCGTCGCCGTCCAGAATGCCCGTCTTTACAACGAGACGCGTCGCCGGGCAGAAGAGATGGCCGCCCTGGCCGAGGTCGGACGCGAGATGTCGGCAACCCTGGAGCTTTCGAGGGTCCTGGAGCTCGTCGCGACCCGCGCGCGCTCGCTGCTCGACGCGGACACCGGCGCGGTATACCTGCCCGATCCCGATGCCGAGACCTTGAGCGCCGTCGTAGCCGTGGGCGCCATCGCCGACGAGGTCCGCGCCTCGCCGATCACTCCGGGGGAGGGGATCATCGGGGACATCGTGATGACTGGACGCGCCGAGGCGATCAACCGGGTCTGGGCCGACGAGCGCGCCGTTCACATCGAGGGCACCGAGGACGACGCGGAAGAGAAGCTCATGGCCGCCCCCCTCATGGTGCGTGGTGCAGTCGCGGGCATCCTCGCCGTCTGGCGCGGCGGCGATGGGCGCCCGTTCTCGGCGGCCGACTTGAGCTTCCTGACCGGCATGTCGCAGCAGGCCGCCATCGCGCTCGAGAACGCCCGATTGTTCGCGGAGGCGCAGGAGTCGCGCGAGGCCGCCGAACAGGCGAACGAGGCAAAGAGCAGCTTCCTTGCAGCCATGAGCCACGAGATCCGCACGCCGCTGAACGCGGTCATCGGCATGAGCGGGCTCCTGCTCGACACCAGGCTGGACGAGGAGCAGCACGAGTTCGCCGAGACGATTCGAACGTCGGGCGACGCACTGCTGACGATCATCAACGACGTGCTGGACTTCTCGAAGATCGAGGCCGGCCGGGTGGAGCTCGAGAGCGCGCCCTTCATCCTGCGCGACGCCATCGAGGCCTCGCTGGACATCCTTGCGCCGTCCGCCGCGGCCAAGGGGCTCGAGCTCGTCTACAGCATCGACGAGGAGCTGCCGACGGTCCTCGTCGGCGACGCCGGCCGCCTGCGGCAGATGCTGTTGAATCTGCTCTCGAACGCGGTGAAGTTCACCGAACGGGGCGAGGTGGTCGTCTCGGTCGCGGGATCCGAGCTCGAGGCTGCCTCGCGTCGCGGGCCCTCGCGCTGGGAGATCCGGATCGACGTCCGCGACACCGGCATCGGCATCCCGCCGGAGGCTATGAGCCGGCTGTTCCAGTCGTTCAGCCAGGTGGATGCCTCCATCGCGCGCCGCTACGGCGGGACGGGCCTCGGGCTGGCCATCAGCCGGCGGTTGGCCGAGCTCATGGATGGCGAGCTGACCGCCGAGAGCAGCGGATCGGCGGGGGAGGGGAGCGTCTTCCACCTCGTCACCCGCCTGCCGGTCGGGGCCGCCGATGCGGTGCAGTCGGTACGGCCGATGCGAGTCGAGGCCAACCTCACCTCCCGCACCGTGCTGATCGTCGACGACAACGCAACCAACCGGCGCATTCTCTCGGCACAGACGGCGCGGTGGGGGATGCTTCCGCGCCAGACGGGATCGCCGCAGGAGGCGTTGCGGTGGCTCGAAGCCGGTGAGCGGTTCGACATCGCCCTGTTCGACCTGCTGATGCCCGAGCTGGACGGCCTGGACCTCGCCGAACGCGTCGTCGAGCTCACCGCCGATGATGCCGCCGGCCCGACACCGATCGTGATCCTGTCGTCGATCGGCCTGCGCGAGCGGGACGGCGCACCGCTCGCCGCCTGGCTCGCGAAGCCGGTCAAGCCATCCGCGCTGCACGACACGATCGCCACGATCCTGCTGGGTCCCGATCTAACCCGCGAACCGGCTCACGTCGGTGGAAGCGCATCGGATGGGCCGCTTGGCGAGCGCCACCCGCTGCGGATCCTGCTTGCCGAGGACAACGCGGTGAACCAGAAGCTCGCGCTCCGGCTTCTGGCCCAGGCGTCGTACACGGCCGAGGTGGCAAACGACGGGCTGGAGGCTGTGGGGGCCATCGAACGCGGCGCGTTCGATGTGGTGCTCATGGACGTGCAGATGCCCGAGCTGGACGGCCTTGAGGCCACGCGACGCATTCGGGCGGCCTGGCCCGAGCGTCCAATCTGGATCGTGGCCATGACCGCGAACGCCATGGCCGGCGATCGCGAGGCCTGCCTGGCCGCCGGCATGAACGACTACATCAGCAAGCCGATTCGCCCGGCCGAGCTGCTGGCGGCGCTGGCACGGGTGCCCGTTGCGGTCGGGAACGGTGACGGTTCGGTACGAAAGGGACGAGCCCGTGAGCGAGCCTGAGACTCCGATCCTGGACGAGACCGTGCTGGCGGACCTTGGCGCGTCGGTCAACGACGACCGATCCTTCGTCGTCGAGCTGATCGAGGCCTTCTTGTCCGATGGCGCCCAGCAGGTGACCGCGATCGACGCGGCGCACGCAGCCGATGACGCCGAGGCACTGGTGCGTCCGGCGCATACCCTCAAGTCCAGCAGCGCCACCGTCGGCGCCATGCGGCTGTCGGCCACGGCGCGCGACCTGGAGATGCGCGGACGCTCGGGGGAGCTGGCGAACGACACCGCGGCGCGCGTCGAACGGCTCCATGCCGACTGGAACGCGAGCAGCGAGGCGCTTCGCACCTGGGTGTCGGGCGGGGAGCGATGACGGGACGCGGCGTCGCGCTGGTCGTCGACGACAGCCGGGTCAACCGGCTGGTCCTCGTGCGCCACCTGGCGGGACTGGGGCTGGAGGCCATGGAAGCGGAGAACGGCGCCGAGGCGCTGGAGCTGCTGCGCGCCACGCCATCGGCCTTCGACCTCGTCCTGCTCGACGTGCTCATGCCTGAGCTCGATGGCTACGAGACGCTGGCGGCCATGAAGGCCGATGACGGCCTTCGCCATGTGCCCGTCCTGGTCGTGTCCGGCGTGGAGGAGCTCGACAGCGTCGTGCGCTGCATCGAGCTCGGTGCGACCGACTACCTGACCAAGCCGATCAACCCGCGCATTCTCGAGGCACGCATCGGCGCCTCACTGGCGGCCAAGCACCTGCGCGACCTCGAGCTCGAGTACCTGGAGCAGCAACGGCTGCTGACCGAGACGATCGAGCGTCAGAAGACCGAGCTCAGCCGGTTCCTGTCGCCGCAGGTCGCCAGGCTCATCTCGTCGCCGGAGGGCGAGCAGATGCTGGCGGGCCATCGGCGGCAGATCACGGTCGCCTTCTGCGACCTGCGCGGCTTCACC
>DASTTX010000016.1:0-7920 GCA_035759945.1 Candidatus Limnocylindria bacterium
GAGCGCGGTGGGCGAATGCTGAAGCAGCTGCCCGGAGGCGGCCATCGACTCGTCGTCGGCGGCCCGTCGATCCGCCCGGCGGACCACGCGGCCGTCGCACTCGCGCTCCGTGTCCGTCAGCCGATCCTCGCGGCGGACGCATTCGAGCATGACGGGCTGCCGTGGACGCTCGACCTCTCGACACCGCCGGCCGTCGACCCTGAGGCCGTGATGCTCCTCGGCGAGCGGCTGCTGACGCTCGACCGCCTGGGTGCGATCGCCGGTACGGCGCCGGTGCTGGAGCCTCGGGTCGAGCGCCGCCTGCGCCGCGAGCTGGACGCCGAGGTCGAGCGCTTCGTCACGTGGATCGAGGCCCGCGGATCGCGTGACGCTCTGGCGCTGCTCCACGGCGAGGCCGATGCGGTCCGGCGCCGTCATCTCGAGCGCCTGCGCCGTCGCGGCCAGCTCGCGCCTGAGCAGCTCGCCGCGGTCGACGCCGCGGCAGCCGCGATGGTGGGCGATCTCCTGCACGGTCCAACCGTCGAGCTGCGCCGCGGCGGGGCCGACGCGGACACCGTGCGGCGCCTGTTCGGGATCGACGGGTGACCACGACCGCCACGCTCCGGATCGGCACGCGTCACAGTCGCCTGGCGCTCGCACAGGCCGAGATCGCCCTCCACGCGCTGAGCGGGACGATCGACGGCGCCGCACAGCTGGTGCCGATCTCGACCCGTGGCGACGTGATCAGCGCGAGCCGTCCGCATGCCGGCTGGGTTGCGACCGACGGCCAGTTCACCCGAGAGCTCGAGCGGGCGCTGATCATTGGCCAGGTCGACGTCGTCGTTCACTCGTACAAGGACCTGCCGACCGCCCCGGTCGACGGGCTCGTCATCGGTGCGGTGCTCGAGCGGGCCGACGCCCGCGACTGCCTCGTCACGCGTGACGGCGCGACGATCGACCAGCTGCCCTTCGGTGCTCGCATCGGGACCAGCTCCCCGCGACGAGCGGCGCAACTCGCGGCGCGTCGTTCGGACCTCGTGGCAACGCCGATTCGAGGCAACGTCGAGACTCGCCTGCGACGCCTGGCGGACGGCGAGTTCGACGCGGTGATCCTGGCCGCGGCCGGCCTCGATCGGCTCGGGATCGCGGTCCCCGAGCACGCGCGCCTGGCGTTCGAGCTGATGCTGCCCGCACCGGCGCAGGCGGCGCTTGCGCTCCAGGTTCGCGGCTCCGACGACGGGCTGCGCGGCGCGCTGGCGCGCGTCGACCACCAGCCGACGCGCCTCGCGGTCGAGGCGGAACGCGCGCTCCTGCGCCGCATCGGCGGTGGCTGTCTGGCTCCGTTGGGGGCGCTGGCCGACGTCGCCGACGGAACGCTCAGGCTGCGGGCGGCCTTCGAGGACGGAACCGGCGAATTCGCCCGGGCCGAGGCGAGCGGTCCGGCAGCCGATCCGGACAGCGTCGTCGAGTCCGTGGCGCGGACGCTCATCAGCCGATGAGACCCCGCATCCTCGTCACTCGCCCGGCGGGGCAATCTGGCGAGCTCGTCGCGCTGCTCCGAGATCGCGGCTTCGCGAGCACCGGCATCCCGACCATCGAAGTCGACACGGACGGATGCATCGCCGACGTGGACGCCATGCTCGATGGCCTCGACGGAGCCGCATGGCTGATCCTGACGAGCGCCAATGGCGCTCGCTCGGTCGTCTCTCGGCTGCGGGCGACGGGGACCCGGCTCCCGCCCGAACTGCGCGTCGCGGCGGTCGGACCGGCCACGGCCGAGTCGCTCCGGACATCGGGGATCGTCGTCGACCACGTCCCAACCACCTATCTGACCTCCGCCATCGCGGATGGCCTGGGCCACCTCGACGGGCAGCGCGTCGTCCTGGCCCGCGCCGACGCTGCGAGCCCCGAGCTGCGGGCGAGGCTCGACGAGCGCGGCGCCCGGGTCGAGGAGGTCATCGCCTACCGCACGGTCGAGGCGCCGGCCGCGAGCCGCGACGCGCTGCGTGCGGCGCTTCACGACGATCTTGCCGGGATCACCTTCACCAGCGCATCGGCGGTGCGCGGCCTGATGCGCCTGGCCGCCGCCGTGGACCGCCCGCGTGCGCGCGCCACGCCCGCGTTCTGTATCGGCCCGGTTGCGGCCGAGCAGGCACGGCACTCGGGTTTCAACGTCGCCGCCGTCGCGGGCGAGCACACCGCATCCGGCCTGGCCGATGCCATCGCCGGCCACTTCGCACGAGAGGACCGATGACCCTGCTGACCGAACCGATCACCGCCGCTGCAGGCGCCTTCCGCGGGCGGCGCCTGCGGCGCACCGCCTCGCTTCGCGCCCTGGTGCGGGAGACGCGGCTGCATCCGTCGATGCTGATGCAGCCCCTCTTCGTGCGCCCAGGGACCGGCGTCCGCGAGCCGATCGCCTCAATGCCCGGCCAGCATCGGCTCAGCGTTGACGAGCTGGCGCGTGAGGCCGATCGGCTGCTCCAGGCTGGCGTCACATCCGTCCTCCTGTTCGGACTGCCGGACACGAAGGATGCCGAAGGCTCGGGTGCGTGGACCGATGACGGCATCGTGCAGCGAGCCATCGCCGAGCTTCGGCGCTCCGGCGGGGAGGAGCTGGCCATCGTGGCCGACGTCTGCCTGTGCGAGTACACCTCGCATGGCCACTGTGGCGTGATCCGCGACGCATCGGTCGACAACGATGCGACGCTGCCGCTGCTGGCACGCACGGCCATGTCGCTCGCCAATGCCGGTGCCGACGTGGTCGCGCCATCGGCCATGATGGACGCGCAGGTGGCCGCGATCCGCGCTGCACTCGACGGAGCGGGGCTCGCGCAGACGGCGATCCTCGCCTACGCCGCCAAGCATGCGTCGGCCTTTTACGGTCCCTTCCGCGAGGCGGCCGACTCGGCCCCGGCCTTCGGGGATCGGCGCTCGTACCAGATGGATCCCGCCAACGGGCGCCAGGCGCTCGACGAGATCCGCGCCGATCTCGACGAGGGAGCCGACATGATCATGATCAAGCCGGCTTTGCCGGCGCTCGACCTGGTCGCTGCGGCCCACGCCAGCACCACCGTTCCGATCGCGGCCTACCAGGTCAGCGGCGAGTACGCCGCCATCGTCGCCGCGGCCGAGCGCGGCTGGCTCGACCGACGCGCGGCCGCGCTCGAGTCGCTGACCGCCATCGCGCGTGCCGGCGCCGGCGTGCTGGTGACCTACTTCGCGCTCGAGGCGGCCGGCTGGCTGCGCGAGATGGACCGATGAGCGACGAGCGCTTCGTCCACGCCTGGCTGCTGCGCCTCGACCCGGCGTGGCGACGCCTCGCTGCCGAGGAGCGGCGCGCCGATGCCGACGCCTTCTGCGCCGCGGCCGCTCGCACGGAGCGGCTGGTCATGCAGCACGCCTACTCGACCATCGGCCTGCGGGCCGAGGGCGACCTGTTGCTGTGGCGCATGGCCGATTCGATCGAGGCGGTCGAGGAGACCGCGGCGGACCTGCTGGCGGCCGGCATCGGCCGCTGGATGACGCCGGCGATCAGCATGATCGGCTTGACCCGCCCTTCGCAGTACGTGAAGCGCCCGACGGCGCAGGAGCAGTCGCTCTTCAGCGGTGAGCGGTCGCGGTACCTGGTGGTCTACCCGTTCTCGAAGTCGACGGAGTGGTACCTCTCGTCCGCCGAGGAGCGGCAGGCCGTGATGCGCGGGCACATGAAGATCGGGCACGCCTATCCACAGGTCCGCCAGCTGCTCGCCTACTCGTTCGGCCTCGACGACCAGGAGTTCATCGTCGCCTACGAGACCGATGAGCTGGTCGCCTTCCAGGACCTCGTGCGCGAGCTGCGCTCCTCGGAGTCGCGACGCGCCACCGTGCGCGACACGCCGATCATCACGGGCATCCACCGTCCTCTCGGCGAGATCCTGGAGATGTTGGGCCCGGATACCACGACCGGGATGCGCGGATGACAGCGATCCGTGCTTCGACGCGGCGGTCCGGCGAGCTCATGGAGCGCGCCGAGCGCCTCTTTCCGGGCGGTGTCAACTCGCCGGTGCGGGCGTTCAGGTCTGTCGGCGGCACGCCGCGCGTCATCGAGCGCGCCTTGGGCGCCCGGGTCTGGGACGTCGACGGCAACGAGCTGATCGACTACGTCGGTTCGTGGGGGCCGATGATCCTGGGCCACGCCCATCCTGCGGTCGTCGACGCGATCCAGCACGCCGCCGCGCGTGGCACGAGCTACGGGGCACCGAACCCGCATGAAGTCGAGCTCGGCGAGCTGATCGTGGGCGCCATGCCCTCCATCGAGCGGCTGCGATTCGTGAGCTCCGGCACGGAGGCGGCGATGAGCGCCATCCGCCTTGCCCGCGCCGCGACGGGCCGCGAAACGATCGTGAAGATGGCCGGCGGCTACCACGGCCACGCCGATGCGCTCCTGGTCGAGCCGGGCTCGGGGGCGATCGGGATGCCGGCCAGCGCCGGCGTGACCGCCGGTGCCGCGCGCGACACGCTCGTCGCCCCTTACAACGATCTGGACGCGGTCGACCGAATCGTGCAGGAGCACGACGTCGCCGCCGTCATCGTCGAACCGGTGGCCGCGAACATGGGCGTGGTGGCACCGCTCCCCGGCTACCTCGAGGGACTTCGCGCGTCGACCGCGCGCCACGGCACGCTGCTCATCTTCGACGAGGTGATCACCGGCTTCCGCGTGGCCCACGGCGGCGCGCAGGAGCGCTACGGCGTGACGCCGGACCTGACCGTGCTGGGCAAGATCATCGGCGGCGGCTTGCCGGTCGGCGCATACGGCGGCCGAGCCGATCTGATGAGCCTGGTCGCCCCGGCCGGGCCGGTGTACCAGGCCGGCACGCTGTCGGGCAACCCACTCGCCATGGCGGCCGGCGTGGCGACGCTGAGCCACCTCGACGACGACCTCTACGCGAACCTCGAGGAGGCGGCCGCTCACCTCGAGGATGGCCTCGTGGCTGCCGCGGAGGCGGCAAGCGCATCGGTCCGGGTCAGCCGCCTTGCAAGCATGCTCACCGTCTTCGTGAACGAGGGCGCGTACCCGTCGTTCTTCCACGCCATGCTCTCCGCCGGGTTCCTGCTTCCGCCCAGCCAGCACGAGGCCTGGTTCATCTCCGCCGCCCACCGCGTCGATGACCTCGACGCCACCCTCGACGCCGCGCGCGCCGCCTTCGACCGCATCCACGAGGACCGATGATCCCCACCGCACCATCTCAGACGACCACCTGGACCGGCGAAGCGCGCTTCTGCGCCGCCCTGGAGCTCGAGCAGCCCGACCGGACGCCGGTCTGGTTCATGCGCCAGGCGGGACGCTGCCTCGCCGACTACCGCGCGCTGCGCGAGCGGCATGACATCCTGACCCTGGCCAAGACGCCGGAGCTCTGCGCCCAGGTGACGCTCATGCCGGTTGAGGCCTTCGGCGTCGACGCGGCCGTCCTCTTTGCCGACATCATGCTGCCGCTGGAGCCGATGGGCGTGAGCCTCGAGATCCAGCCGGACGTCGGGCCCATCATCCACCGGCCGATTCGATCGCGCGCCGATGTCGACGCGCTGCGGCTGATCGAGCCCGAGCATGACGTCGGCTTCGTGACGGATGCCATCCGCCTCGTCCGCCGCGAGCTCGACGGACGCCAGGCCGTCATCGGCTTCTCCGGCTCCCCGTTCACCCTCGCGTGCTACCTGGTCGAGGGCCGGCCCAGCCGTGACTACGCCATCGCCAAGGCGTTCATGTACCGCGAGCCCGACGCCTGGAACGCCCTGATGGAGAAGCTGGCGACCGTCGTGATCCGCTACCTCAACGCCCAGATCGACGCCGGAGCCCAGGCGGTCCAGCTGTTCGACTCCTGGGTCGGTGCGCTCAGCCCGTCGGACTACGCGCGCTACGTGCAGCCGCACGTCGCTCGCATCTTCAGCGCGGTGCGCGGAGCGCCGACGATCCATTTCGGCACGAACACCGCTGCGCTCCTGGAGTCGATGACGGCGGCCGGCGGCGACCTCATCGGCGTCGACCATCGGCAGTCGCTGGATCGCGCCTGGGAGCGCATCGGCTTCGACCGCGGCATCCAGGGCAACCTCGACGCCACGCGCCTGCTGGCCGGCTGGGAGGCGACCGCCGAGGGTGCCCGCGACGTGCTGCGCCGGGCGGCGAGCCGGCCGGGCCACATCTTCAACCTGGGCCACGGCGTCCAGCCGGACACCGATCCGGACCTGCTGCGCCGTCTGGTCGAGCTCGTGCACGCGGAGTCCGAGCGATGACGCTCGGCGTCCTGCTCATGACCTACGGCTCTCCGGCCAATGATCTGCACGACCTGCCCGAGTACCTCGCCGCGGTTCGGGGCGGACGCGAGGCGCCCGACGAGCTGGTGACCGAGTTCCGGCGTCGCTACCGCGTCATCGGTGGCTCACCGCTCATCCCGATCACGCTGATGCAGGCCGAGGCGGTGCAGGACCGCCTGCGCGACGAGGGTGTCGATGCTGTCGCCACGGTCGGGATGCGGTTCAGCAGCCCGACCGTGCTGGACGGGCTGACCGCCCTGGCCGATGCCGGTTGCGCAACGGTGACCGCGATCATCATGAGCCCGCAGTACTCAGGGCTCCTCATGGGCGGCTACGAGCGCGCCATCGACGAGGCTCGCGCGTCGCTCGGCCGGCGAGCGCCGGCCGTCCATCTGGCGCCGGCGTGGTATCGCGAGCGCGGCTTCATCGACGCGGTGGCGGAGCGCATTCGGGACGGGCTGACGACCCTCCCCGACCAGCCTCCGGTGCTGCTGACGGCGCACTCGCTCCCCCGTCGGATCGCCGACCAGGAGCCGGCGTACCTGGAGCAGCTGCGCGAGACGGCCGAGCTCGTCGCCGATGCCAGCGGGCTCGACGCCGGACGCTGGCACTTCTGCTGGCAATCTGCCGGACATGAGCCGGGCGAGTGGATGAAGCCCGACTTCGCCGACCTCGTGCCGCGCCTCCGTTCGGAGGGCCACGCCGCCGTGCTCGTCGCGCCGATCCAGTTCCTGGCCGACCACCTCGAGATCCTGTACGACGTCGACATCGGTGCCCGAGCGCAGGCCGAGGAGGCCGGCATGGCGTTCGCCCGAATCGAGTCGCTCAACACGTCGCCAACGTTCGTCGGCGCGTTGGCGCGGGTCGCCCGCGAGGCAACAGCGGTCGGATCGGCGTAGGCAGCCGGGTGCTACCGTGCACCGATGCAACGCGTCGAGCGCAGCGCCCGCATCGGCGCACCTCCTGAGACCGTCTTCGCCTATCTCGCCGACCTCGGCAATCTGGCGGAGTGGCAGATTGGCGTCGTCAGCGCCGAGCAGACGTCGGAGGGCCAGATCGGCGTCGGCGCCACGGCGCAGGTGGTGCGCGAGCTCATGGGCCAGCGCATCACGGCACCGCTGACCGTTACCGAGTACGACCCGCCGAACCGGCTCGGCATCGGCAGCGAGGTGTCGGGCGTCAAGGCGACCGGGGCGCTCGAGCTCGCCCCGGCCGGTGACGATGCCACCGAGCTGCGCTTTGCCATGGAGATTCGCGGCTCGATGCTGACCAGCTTCATGGAGCCGATGATCGCGCGTGCTGCCGAGGGCGACATCGAGGCCAGTCTGCAGCGCGTCAAGGCTCGCTTCGAACCAGGCACATGAGGGCCTTCGTCACCGGCGGTGGCGGGTTCATCGGGCGCCACCTGGTGCGCCGGCTGCGCGAGGCTGGCGTCGAGATCCGTGCGCTGGCGCGCAGCGGTCCATCCGCCGATCGGCTGCGTGCGCTCGGCTGCGAGGTGGTCACCGGAGACATCCTCGACCTCGGGCGCCTTTCCGGCTCGATGGACGGCTGTGACGTCGCCTATCACCTGGCCGGCGACTATCGCGTCGGCATTCATGCGTCCGAGCGGCCGGCCATGGAGGCGGCGAACGTCACGGCCACCGAGCG
>DASTTX010000017.1:0-4354 GCA_035759945.1 Candidatus Limnocylindria bacterium
ATACCTGGCCATGCGTTCCGGCGCCTCCGTGCTGCCCGTCGGGATCGCGGGGTCGCACCGCATGTTTCCGGGTCGTTCGCGCCTGCCGCATCGGACGCGCGTCACGATCCGGGTCGGCGAGCCCTTCACCCTGCCTCACTCGTCGGCCGGGCGCATCGACCGCGAGGCGTTGACCGATGCAACCGGGCGGATCGAGTCGGCCGTCGCCGAGCTGCTGCCGGTTGAGCAACGTCCCGCGCCACGTGGCACGAATGGCGGTGTCGGTCGCTGAAGGCGATCTTTCCTACAATTAAGCCGATGACCACGGCACTTCGACCGGACGTTCGCATCGCGGAGCGCGCCGGCTTCTGCTATGGCGTCCGGCTCGCGATCGACAAGGCCAAACAGGCGCGCGAGGAGGGCAAGGACGTCACCACCCTCGGCCAGCTGGTGCACAACCAGGGCATCAAGGCCGATCTCGCCGAGCGCGGCATCCGCACCGCCGACCTGGCCGACCAGGTCGAGGGCGGGACCCTGGTCATCCGCGCGCACGGCGTCCCGAAGTCCGAGTTCGACCGCGTGAAGCAGGCCGACGGGCTCGAGGTCATCGACGCGACGTGCACCTGGGTCCTCCAGTCGCAGAAGGCCGCGCAGGAGCTGGCCGAGGCCGGATACACCGTGTGCATCATCGGCCACGAGGACCATCCCGAGGTCAAGGGCGTCCGCTCGTACGCCGGCGAGAAGCACGTGGTGGTCGACGACATGGACCGATCCACCTGGGAGCGCGTGCCGCGCACGAAGAAGATCGGCGTCCTGTCGCAGTCGACCATCCTGCCCAACAAGCTCGAGGAGTTTGCTGCCTTCTGCCTGCGCCGATGCCACGACCTTCGCGTCGTCAACACCGTCTGCCCGGTCACGCTGACGCGCCAGGACCAGAGCGTGAAGCTCGCTCGCGAGGTCGACGCCATGGTCGTCGTGGGCGGCAAGAACAGCTCGAACACCAAGGAGCTGGCGGTCAAGTGCCGCGGCATCCAGCCGGAGACCATCCACGTCGCCGATGCGGACGAGCTGGCCGCCGACTGGGCCGATTGGCTGCGCGGCAAGCCTCGAATCGGGATCACCGGCGGGACCTCGACGCCGGAGGACGACCTCGAGGAGGTCCGCGACCGGATCTACGCCTTGACCGCGTAGGTCGGCACGGCCGCGTCTCAGCGCCCCGAAGCTGCCGAATTCACACCAGGTGAGCGATATCGGGTTCGTGCCGCTCCGAAGCTTCCAATTTCTCACGGGGTGAGCACGAAGCGCCGATTCTGACCGTTCGCGGTCGCGTGAGGCTCCTAATGCTCACCTGGTGTGAATCTGGACGGTTCGCTCGGGCGAGGGAGTCACACCCCGGTATCGATCGGCGCGGGCGGCCGCCCGGTGGCGCGAAGATCCGCCACGAGCTCGGCGAGCCGCCGCGGGGCATGGATTTCCGAGGATGCGGCCAGCTCATCGGCCGACCACCAGCGCAGGTCGGTGACGAACTCGGCACGGAGCTGATCGAGGCTCAGCGCAGGAACCGGCTCGAAGCGATCCACCTCGACCAGGAAGAAGCGCTCGACCTGGCCGTCCCAGCGACCGTCGAGGAAGGGAATGACGTGCGTCCGCGTCCAGATGCACGGGCCGACGTCCTCGACTTCGAGCCCAACCTCCTCGCGCAGCTCCCGGCGCAGGGCGTCCTCGTGCGACTCGCCAGGCTCCAGCCCACCGCCCGGGCAGGCCCACACGTGACGATCGGGAAACTCGAACCGGACGAGGAGGATGCGTCCGTCCGAATCCAGCACGACCGCGCGGGCGGCATCGCGCAGGCGCAGGGGCGCGCTCACTGCGGCTGCTGACGGGTGTGGGTGAGCTTGCCGATCCATCGGCCCAGGCGCCGGCGCAGGACCTCGTAGGAGAGGTGCCGGCGGCCGAGCTCGAAGTTGTGGCGCGCGATGCGGGTGGCGCGCGCGGGGTCGGCAAGCAGCTCCTTCACCTGCCGAACCGTCGCGGGCGTGATTTCCCCGGAGATCTCGACGAACCGGAAGCCGAGCGGCCGGATGTCGGCGTCGTACACGGGGTAGCGGTTGACGAGCACCGGCTTGCGGTAGAAGACCGCCTCGACCAGTGCGTTGCCATAGCCCTCGTACAGCGAGGGATAGGTGATGAGGTCGGCTGCGAGGTACGCGTCGTGGAGCGAGTGCGCCGGCCGCAGGGGCTTGCCCTCGAGGTCGGGCGCGAAGCGGTTGGCCGCGTACCGCAGGGTGACCTTGCTCTGCTCCGCGAGCCGCTCGAGCTCGACGAGGTAGTCGAGGCCCTCGTCACCGGCCGGGCTGGTGATCAGCAGCACGGCATGCCGATCGCGCAGCCGCCCGACGAGCTCGATCGCCAGCTCGATGCCCTTGCGCGGGACGACCCGGGTCGGCTGCACGACGAGCAGCCCTCGTTCGCCCATGCCGAGCTCACCGCGCAGCTGGCGCCGGACGGCCGGATGAGGGCGTGGCCGCCCGAGCGAGAAGTCGAACACGTTCGGCACCACTGCCGAGGCGATGCCGCGGCGCCGGCGAAGCTCCCGCGCGGCCAGGCTGTTGATGCTCACGTGGCGGATGCCGGGCAGGTCGGGCGGAAAGTAGCCTTCGAGGACCTCCGGCACGACGCAGCTCGCGAAGCGCTCGCGCTCCCACCAGTAGTCGTGGTGATGGCCGATCGCCGGCAGCCCGGTCTCCTCGACGACTCGCCGCAGCGCCACCGCCAGCGGTAGCTGCATCGGGATGGCCCACGCGTTCTCGACGATGAGCAGCTCGATCCGCTGGGACTCGATCCAGTTCTCGATGACCGGCACGAGCTGTTGCGCGAGCCGATCGATCTCGGTGCGGACGGCAGCGGCGTCGCTCTCGGGGTCGAACGCGGCAGCGGTGACGCGAGCCGCCTGCGGATAGGTGAAGTGCATCGCCGGCACCAGGCGTGCGTTCGGACGAAGCGCGTCGATCTCGCCGGCCAGCAGGCGCACCTCGTGGCCCATGCGCTCCAGGATGGTTTCCCACTTGGCCGCCTCGAAGGTGACGCCGTCGACGCCGGCCAGCCGGGTGGCAACGATACCGATCCGCACGCGCGTGATCCTACCGGGCCGAACCGGCCGGCGGGGGCAACGCTTCGGCCCGGCTACACTCGTCGCCATGCCTTCCCTGCCCGTCGTCGCCATCGTCGGTCGCCCGAATGTCGGCAAGAGCACGCTCTTCAACCGGCTCATCGGCGAGCGCCTGGCGATCATCTCCGACGTGTCCGGGACGACCCGGGACCGGGTCTACGGCACCGCCGACTGGAACGGGCGCACGTTCACGGTGGTCGACACCGGCGGGCTGGAGCTGGATCCGGGCACGCACATCGAGGAACGGGTGCAGGACCAGGCGCGGGTCGCGGTCGAGGAGGCCGATCTCATCCTGTTCGTCGTCGATGCCCACGCCGGGCTTGCACCGCTGGACCATGAAGTTGCCGATCGCCTCCGCCGCGCGCACACGCCGGTGATCCTCGTGATCAACAAGGGCGACAACCCGGCGCGCGAGGCCGATGCGGTCGAGTTCTACGCGCTCGGCTTCGATCCGGCGATCACCATCAGCGCCCAGCACGGCCGCAACACCGGCGATCTGGCCGATCTCATCGTCGACAACCTCCCGCCGCCGATGCCCGGCGAGGCGGCGGCATCGGCCTCCGAGGGCGACCTGACCGAGGAGGAGATGGCCGAGCTGGCGGAGTCGGAGCTCGGCGCGCCGCGCGTTGCCGTCGTCGGTCGCCCGAACACCGGCAAGTCGACCTTCATCAACCGCGTGCTCGGCAGCGAGCGAATGATCGTGTCCGACGTGCCAGGCACCACTCGCGATCCGATCGATACGCCGATCGAGCTCGACGGGCACGCCATGGTGCTGGTGGACACGGCCGGCATCCGTCGTCGAGGCTCGATCGAGAGGGGCATCGAGCGCTACAGCGTGCTGCGCTCGATGAAGGCCATCGATTCCGCCGACGTGGCGATCGTCATGACCGATGCGAGCGAGGGCTACACCGCACAGGACGCGCACGTCGTGGGTTACGTGCTCGAGGCGCACAAGGGGATCGTGCTCGTCATCAACAAGTGGGACGCGGTCGAGAAGGACGAGCACACCGCCGACCAGTGGCTGAAGCGGCTGCGGCGAGAGGCTCCGTACCTGGCCTGGGCCGACATCGTGTTCGCATCGGCGCTGAGCGGGCAACGCGTCGAGCGCATCCTGCGCGAGGCGCTGCGCGTGGCGGAGGAGCGATATCGGCGTGTGCCGACCGGCGAGCTGAACCGCCTGGTGATGGACGCGGTGCGGGCGCATCC
>DASTTX010000018.1:0-2358 GCA_035759945.1 Candidatus Limnocylindria bacterium
CCGCTGCGTCGGCTGCGCCCCGACGAGGCGGCCGCCCTGGACGCCGCGATCGCGCCGCTGATCGACTAGCCGGTCGCCAGCTCGGCGGCCGCCTGCTGGGCGCGGAGGGTGGCGTACATCGGCTTGATCTGCTCGTTGATGATCCGCAGCCGGCCGTCGAATGGCCAGAAGGCCGACTTCATCGCGTTCAACGTCAGCCACTCCATGTCGTCCAGCCCGATACCGAACGTGCGGGCCAGCGTCGCGAACTCGGAGCTGAGCGTGATCCCGCTCATGAGCCGGTTGTCCGTGTTGACCGTCACCCGGAAGCGCAGGCGCCGCAGCAGGTCGATCGGATGCTCCTCGATGCTCGCCGCGGCGCCGGTGTGGACGTTCGAGGTCGGACACATCTCGAGGGGCACGCGGGTGTCGCGCACGTACGACGCGAGTCGGCCGAGCGCGACGCGGCCGTCGGGCCGCACGGTGATGTCGTCAACGATCCGCACACCGTGCCCGAGCCGCTCGGCGCCGCACCACTGGAGCGCCTCCCAGATGCTGGGCAGGCCGAAGCCCTCGCCGGCGTGGATCGTGAAGTGGAAGTTCTCGTGCGCGATGAGGTTGAACGCGTCGAGGTGCCGGGTCGGCGGATACCCCGCTTCCGGTCCGGCGATGTCGAACCCGACCACCCCCTCGTCGCGGTGGCGCACCGCGAGCTCCGCAATCTCGACCGACCGAGCCGCCTGGCGCATGGCGGTCACGATCAGGCCGACCGTGATCGCCTTGCCCGATGCCCCACGTCGCAGTCCGTCGAGCATGGCGGTAACCGCCTCGTCCAGCGACAGGCCGCCATCGGTCAGCAGCTCGGGTGCCATGCGCACTTCGGCGTACACGACTCCATCGGCGGCCAGGTCCTCGACGCATTCGGCGGCGACGCGCTCGACGGCGTCGCGCGTCTGCATGACCGCCACGGTGTGCCGGAAGCCTTCGAGGTACAGCTCCAGCGACTTGCGATCGGCGCCGAGGGTGAACCACTTCGCGAGCTCGTCGGGGTCCGTGGTCGGCAGCTCGCGGTAGCCGATCTCCGAAGCGAGCTCGATGACGGTCTGGGGCCGAAGTCCACCGTCAAGGTGGTCGTGCAGCAGCACCTTCGGCGCGCGTCGGGCGAGGTCCAGACTCAGCTCGGGCGCCACGCCATCACCCTTCCGATGGTCCGAGCGGCGACGGCGACCGCGCGCCGTCATGGAGTGCCCGCCCCTTCAGCTCGACGAAGATCACGTGCGTCTCGGTCTCGCCGATGTTCTCGCCAGAGTGCTCCTGGGCGGCCAGCCAGCTGGTGGTGCCCTCCTCGATCTCGCGGTCGACACTGCGGTCGCCCGACGTGAGGCGACGACGGAACGAGCTGAGGGTGTACATCACGCTGTCAGGATGGCTGTGCGGCGTCGTTCTGTCGCCGGGCCTGTCGCGATATTCGAGGACGCGGACGCGGTCGTTCTCCATCACCACGCGGTAGAGCTCGGGATTGGTCGTCACTGGATCCATGTCCATTGCGCGATGGTAACGATTGCCGGGTGCACCGACGACACCGCTCGACGCGGAGCGTCACTCCAGGGGCTCACCGGCCGCAACGCCGTGGCCGGCGCTGATGGTCCGCGCGTGCGTGTCGACGGTTGCGGCGGTGTTCATCTGGAATCGGCTCGGCGGCGCGGCAGCGGCAAGGCGAGCGATCTCCTCGTCGGTCAGCTCGTAGCCGAAGCGGATGGCGGCCAGGTTCTCCTCCACGAAGCGCTCCGGAAGCGATTCGCGGACGGCGTCATCGTCGAACTCGATCCCGGCCAGTCGGAGCAGCCGGCCCAACGCGATCATGTTGCCGAACAGCTCCTTGCCGAAGTGCTCGCTGCCGAGCGAGGCGAACGGGATCTGCTCCGCACCGGGCACGTTGAGTCCCAGATCGGTGACGACCTTGCGGCCATGGATCCGCAGGTGCCCCTTGTCGGCCAGCTTGAGCATGATGTCGGCTTCCTCGACGACGGGATTGGCGATCGGCTCGTCGTCGAAGATCAGGAAGGCGTCGCTCATGGAGCCGCGGACGCTCGAGTCGTAGTCGAACAGGACGGTGACCTGCTTGCCCATGCGTGCCAGCAGGTTGCCCATCACGCCGGCGATCACGCGCACGCCCTGCCCGCCGACGCCGTCGAGCGCGATCTTCGTCGTCACTCGGGCTCGACCCCAGCCTCGCGCATCGCGTCCTCGAGGCTGATCTCACGCTTCGCGACGCGCAGCTTCAGCTCGGACGGCAGCTTCTGCATGATCGCCAGCTTGCGCTGGGCCTCGGCCCGCTTGGCCTCCTTCGGATCAGCCGATGGACTGACCGATGCCGGC
>DASTTX010000019.1:0-23106 GCA_035759945.1 Candidatus Limnocylindria bacterium
CACCTTGATCTGCCCGGGGTACTGGAGCTGCTCCTCGATCTTCTTGACCACGTCGCGGGCCAGGCGGCTCGACGCGACGTCGTCGATGTCCTCGGGCCGCACCAAAATGCGAATCTCGCGCCCCGCCTGGATGGCGAAGCAGCGCTCCACGCCCGGAAAGCTGAGCGCGATCTGCTGCAGGTCCACGAGCCGCTTCACGTAGTTGTCGAGCGACTCGCCGCGAGCCCCCGGCCGCGAGGCGCTGATGGCGTCGGCGATCTGCACCACCGTCGCCTCGACGCTCTCCTGCTCGACCTCCTGGTGGTGGGCGGCGATGGCGTTGCACACGATGGCATTCACGCCGAAGCGACCGGCGATATCGGCGCCGATGGCGGCATGCGGTCCCTCGACCTCGTGGTCGACGGCCTTGCCGATGTCGTGCAGCAGCCCGCCCTTCTTCGACTCGCCCACGTTGGCGCCGATCTCCGCGGCCAGCAGGCCCGAGAGGCGCGCCGTCTCGACGCTGTGGTTCAGCACGTTCTGGCCGTAGCTGGTGCGGTACTTCAGGCGGCCGATGAGCTTGATGAGCTCGGGGTGCAGCCCCGGCACGCCGGCGTCGTACGCGGCCTGCTCGCCGGCCTGGCGCATGACGACCTCGATCTCGGAACGGCACTTGGCGACCGTCTCCTCGATGCGACCGGGATGGATGCGGCCGTCGCTGATGAGCTTGAGCAGCGCCATGCGCGCGACCTCACGCCGCACCGGGTCGAAGCCCGACAGGACCACCGCCTCGGGCGTGTCGTCGATGATGAGGTCGACGCCGGTGGCCTGTTCGAGGGCGCGGATGTTGCGTCCCTCGCGCCCGATGATGCGGCCCTTCATCTCCTCGTTCGGAAGGCTGACGACGGTGACCGTGGCCTCGGAGGTGTGGTCGGCGGCAATCCGCTGCATGACGGTGGTCAGCACACGCCGCGCCCGCTCCTCGCCTTCTTCCTGCGCGTGGCGCTCGATCTCGCGCACCCGGTGCTGCGCCTCGGCCTGGGCCTCGTCCACGATCTGGCCGATGAGGCTCTGGCGCGCTTCGGCAGCGGTCAGGCCGGACACCCGCTCGAGCTCCTCCAGCTGCCGCTGACGGAGATCGGCGACCTTGGCGCGCTCGGCGTCCAGCTCCGCGGCACGCGCCTGCAGGCCCTGCTCTCGTTCCTCGAGCGCGACGACCTTACGATCGAGCGCCTCCTCCCGGTCCAGGAGTCGGCGCTCGGAACGCTGCATGTTGGCGCGCTGCTCGCGCGCCTCGTCCTCGGCTGCGCGACGCAGGTGGAGTGCCTCGTCCTTGCCCTCGAGGACGATCTCCTTCTGCTTCGCGTGCGCCTCGGCAATGATGCGCTGGCTGTACTGCTCGGCATGCTTGACGGCGCTCGTCGCGACGAAGCGGCGCGCGACGAAGCCGATCACGATGCCGGCGATCATGGCGCCTGCGGCGGCCGCCACGATGACCACGACGGATTCAGGCATTGGCTCCCCCGTATGCGTTGGAGCCCGGTTATGGGCGGTGTCGCGCCCGCTCCGCGCGGGCGCGTCGGTCAGTCGAACGTCTGGGCGATACGCGCCCGGAAAGGGCGAGTGTAGCGCAAAGGCCCGGCTGGCTCCGCCGCCGGTTCAGGCGCCGAAGATGCGGCCCATGAGCCGGACGTGATCGAGGTCGCGGGGCAGGAAATCCTGGAGCATGATGCGCTGCGTGCCGCGTTCCTGGAACGCCTGGACACGCTCGTGCGCCTCGTCGGGCGTGCCCATGATCCAGCGGCGGCGTCGCTCGGCAAGCCACGCGTCGCCATCGGTCTCACCCTGGCCGAGCGCGGAAAGCAGATCGACGACACGCGCTCGGAGGTCGCCTTCGGTCTCGGCCACCAGGACGCCGGTCATGGCCGAGTACACCACCTCATTCGGGTCGCGGCCGATCTCCTCACATGCGGCGCGGACCCGTGCGTACGCCTCGGGCGCATCATCGGGTGAGGCGGAGTTGAGGTTGAACTCGTCGCCGTAGCGAGCGACCAGCCCCGCCAGGCGTGGCCCACCCTTTCCGCCGAACAGGATGTGCGGGTGCTTGCGGCCGCCGCGCGCGATCTCGCCGTGCCGCATGGCGCCACGCACCTGCCAGTGCTCGCCGTCGTAGCTCCATCCATCGGGCTCAGTCCACAGGCCATGGATGATCGCCATCTGCTCGGTGAGCATGTCGTAGCGCTCGCCGATGTCCGGGAACGGGATGCCCAGCTGCGCGTGCTCGTCCGCGTTCCAACCGGCGCCGAACCCGGCCTCGATCCGACCGCCGCTCATCTCGTCGACGGTCTGGATGAGCTTGGCCAGGTTGCCCGGGATCCGGAAGGTGACCGGGGACACGAGGGTGCCGAGCCGAATGGTCGACGTCTCGCGTGCCAGGCCGGCCAAGGTTGCCCACGCGTCGGTGGTCGGCTTGCCGGAACCGCCGGGGAAGCTGGCGTAGTGGTCCGAGCGGAAGAAGGCCTCGAGGCCGGCTGACTCGGCGGCTCGGGCAATGGCGAGGATCTCGTCGTAGGAAAGCCCCTGCTGGGGCTCGGTCATGAGGGCAAATCGCATGGCGACAGCCTAGACCGATGTGTAACAGCCCGCCGTCAGATCTGGGTCGGCCGCCCGTATCCCACCCGAGCGGCGCGCTCGCGCCAGCGCGGCTCGGTGTTCGGCACGCGGTCGGCCGATGCGATCAGCTCCGGCTCCTTCCAGTCGTCCACCGGTTCAGCCAGCGGGCGCTCGAAATCGTCGGGGTTGAAGTCACGGTACTCGTCGAGCCAGTCGGACAGCTTCATCACGGACAGCCTACCCAGCGGATGGCGTGCCAGCATCCGAGAATCTACGGAGCCGACTACGGATCCGCACGTCAGGGGCGCTTGCGCGTGGCCCGCGAGCTGCCACGAGCGGTTTCGTAGTGCCGTACGAAGGCGTCAACGTCGGTGCGTGCGATCGTCTCGCCGATGACGTCGAGTGGCAGGTCATCGAGCGTCCGGAAGCGGACGCAGCTCTTGCCCATGTCCAGCTTCTTGCCGGTCCGCGCCCAGCGCTCGCGGAACCACGCCTCGGTATCGCGGTCGCCGTACACGTTGTTGAGGTACAGGCTGAGGTAGTTCTTCTGGCTCGCCAGCGCCACCAGGCTCAGCGGCTGGCCGTTGTACGTGTCGCCGAAGCGCTCGAGTGGCACGTACCAGCCGATCATGCCGTAGGCCATGCCCTCCTCGTAGCCCGCGGGCAGGTTCGCATTAATCACGTCTCGGACTGTCTGGACCGCCACAGCGCGGTCGTCCGGAAGCGATGCCACGTACTCATCGGGCGTCAATGTGGCGCTCGTCACCATCCGCTCGTTGCTCCTCAGGTGCTCTCGGCGTCCGTCGCTGCGCCGGCGGCGCGAATCGTCGCGCGAGCCGTCTCGGCGTCGAACCCCCGCCGCATCAGGTACATCCCGATGCGCTCCAGCGCCTTGCGATCCTCGGGCAGTGGCCGGCCCCGCAGGTGCCGCTCCAGCGCCTCTCTCGCTCGCTCCTGCTCGCTCGACGGCAGGGACTCGTCCTCCGGCGCACGTTCCGGCGCAGCGTGCTCATCTCGATACGCCTCGATCACCTCGCGCGTTACCCCGCGCTGCCGCAGCTCCGCTTCGACCATGCGCCGGCCGCGCGGTGCATGGCGATCGCGCTGCTCACCCCACCAGCGCGCAAATGCGGCATCGTCGAGGTAGCCCAGATCCGCCAGCCGCTGGGTGGTCGTCTCGATCACGGCATCCTCGACGCCGGCGCGACGAAGGCGACGCTGCAGCTCCCACCGCGTGCGCGGCCGAGTGCCGAGGAACCGCGCGGCGATCTCGAAGGCGGCCTGCGCATCCGGCGGATCGGTGCGCGGCTCGCGTGGTGCGCGACGCCGCGCCATCGGTCCCCTACTCGGCCTCGCTGATGCCTTCGACGCCGACCTCGATGCTCGCCACCTTGCCGCGGATCTCGTTGTCGATCTTCTCAGCGATCTCCGGGTTGGCTTTGAGGAATTCGCGCGCATTCTCACGTCCCTGGCCGAGGCGGATGTCGCCGTAGTTGAACCACGCGCCCGTCTTGGCCAGGATGCCGGCGGCGATGCCGACGTCGAGCAGTCCGCCCTCGCGGCTGATGCCCTCGTTGTACATGATGTCGAACTCGGCGACGCGGAACGGGCTGGCGACCTTGTTCTTCACCACCTTGACGCGGGTGCGGGAGCCGATCGCATCGGTCCCGGTCTTGAGCGTCTCGATGCGCCGGATGTCCATCCGCACGCTGGCGTAGAACTTCAGCGCACGACCACCAGGCGTCGTCTCGGGGTTGCCGAACATGACGCCGATCTTCTCGCGCAGCTGGTTCGTGAAGATCAACGCCGTCTGCGACCGATTGATCGCGCCGGTCAGCTTGCGCAGCGCTTGGCTCATGAGCCTGGCCTGCAGGCCGACGAAGGCGTCACCCATGTCGCCCTCGATCTCGGCACGCGGCACGAGCGCGGCGACGGAGTCGACGATCACAACGTCCACGCCGCCCGAGCGGATGAGCGTCTCGGCGATCTCGAGCGCCTGCTCACCGGTGTCCGGCTGGCTGACGAGGAGCTCGTCGACGTCGACGCCCACGTTCTTGGCGTAGCCAGGGTCGAGCGCGTGCTCGGCGTCGATGAAGGCGACCACGCCCCCATTGCGCTGGGCATTGGCCGCGACGTGGTAGCACAGGGTCGTCTTGCCGCTCGACTCGGGGCCGTAGATCTCGGTGATCCGGCCGCGCGGCACACCGCCGACGCCCAATGCGAGATCCAATGCGACCGATCCGGTCGACACGGCGGGCACGTTCTGCGCCTCGCGGTCGCCAAGACGCATGATCGAGCCGCGCCCGAACTGCTTCTCGATCTGGAGGATGGCAGCGTCCACCGCTCGGCTGCGCTCGCCGTTTCCGCTCGCGCTCCCGTTCGCGTTGCCGTTCTTCGCTGCCGGCCCTTGCGTCACTGCCACCGGTGCTTCCATGGTCGTCTTTCGCTCCTCGTGCGATCCCTCCGCCCCGGCGGCGTCAGCTCACCCCTCGTCCTGAGGGATCGGGTCCTGGGGCTCGGGCTCTCGTTCTCGTTCCTTGCGCTTGGGCTTGATGATCTCGACCTGCCGCATCGGGGGCTGGTAGGACGTCGGCGCGATCGGGTTCTTCGGCGCCTTCTCCTTGGCCTTTCGCTTCGGCTCCTTGCGTGGTCGATCTCGACCCTTTGCCATCGCTCGAACCTCCGATGTCGCGTGAGCTTCGTCGAGCGTGCGCCGATCATGCGCCGCCGCCGATTACTCACCACTTACTCGACGCTTATCGGGCGCCGATACGGCCGATTCTACGCTTCGGCGTGACAGCTCCCCTGTCGCGTTTGGGCCATTCTACACCGCTGTCATACGCCGTAATACACCATGACGACCCGGCGCCTGCCCGATATGTCGAGCAGCCCTGCACCCGGAGCACTCGTCCTGTGCATCCCTGCCCGACGAATGAGGCGGTGGCGCCCCCGATTGCGGCTCTGGGTGCGCCGTTACCCGATAGATCGGCATGTCATCTCGGCGCCCGGTATTGAGGGTCACCCCGGGCGAATGCTGCGGTGATCCGGGCATGCAGCTCGGCGAACGTACCCTCCACCAGCGAGACGCGCAGGCGCCGCATCAGCTCGAGCGTCCAAGTCACGTTGTGGACCGACGCCAGCCGATAGGCGAGCAGCTCGCGCGCGCGAAACAGGTGCGCGACGTAGGCACGGGAGAAGCCGCGACACGCCTCGCAGGCGCAGCTGGCGTCGATCGGCGCCGGGTCGTCGAGGAATGCGGCGTTGCGCAGGTTCAGGCGGCCGGCATCGGTCCAGACCTGGCCGGTCCGCGCCACGCGGGTGGGCAGGACGCAGTCGAACAGGTCGATGCCCCGCTCGACTGCGGTGAAGAAGTCGAGCGGCGAGCCAACGCCCATCAAGTAGCGCGGGCGCGGATCCACGTCGAGCGCGGAGGCCACAACGTCCAGGGTGGCAGCCATCTCGGCCTTCGACTCCCCGACCGAGAGCCCTCCGACCGCAAGCCCGTCGAACGGCAGCGACGAGATCGCGGCGACTGATTCGCGTCGCAGAGAAGCATCTACTCCGCCCTGGATGATCCCGAACACCGCCTGGTCCGCGCGCCCACGGGCGGCCAGCGAGCGCTCCGCCCATCGGTGCGTCCGCTCCATCGCGTCCGCGACCTCGGCATGCGGCAGCGAGGGGTCCACCAGCTGGTCGAACGCCATCGCCACATCCGATCCGAGCAGCGCCTGGATCTCCATGGCCCGCTCGGGAGTGAGGCGGTGCGTCGAGCCATCCACGTGCGAGCTGAAGGTGACGCCGTCGTCGTCGACGCGCCGCAGATCGGCCAGTGAGAAGACCTGGAACCCGCCCGAGTCCGTCAGGATCGGTCCATCCCAGCCCATGAACCGGTGCAGCCCGCCCAAACGCGCGATCCGCTCGGACGTTGGTCTCAGGTTGAGATGGTAGGTATTCCCGAGGATCATCTGGGCGCCGGCCGCCTGGAGATCGCCCGGCGTCAGTGCCTTGACGGTCGCCTGCGTGCCGACCGGCATGAACTGGGGGGTGTCGATTCGGCCGTGAGGCGTCATGATTCGGCCACGGCGGGCATGGCCGACGCCGGTTGGCTCGAAGGAATAGGCTATCGGGGCGGGCGCAGACACCGCTCCAGAGGATAGGCGCAGGGGATACGCTACGTTGCACAACGGAGAGGTGACCGTCGGGTGCGATTGACCGAATGGCCGCGCATGCCGTTCCTGAACGACGAGGTCAAGGAATGGATCGCGCTTGAGCTCCAGAGCCTGGGGGTCGAGGACCTGGCCGTGTACGCCCTCGAGGCCGGCCAGGAGGGTGACGAGCGACGCGTCATGGTGGCGACCGAGGTGGGCCTGCTCGACCACCGCTACGCTCCGTTCGGCTCGTCAGCGCGATATCGGCTGGCGATGCTCATGTACCCGTGGCAGGTCCTCCGCGGCGTCGAGCTTCGCGCCGATACCTTCCGCCTCTGGGCGCGTGAGCACCGCACGCGATGGTCGTTCCGCCTTCATCACCCCCACTTCGAGGCCGCCACGGAGTCGCCGGACCTCGGCCAGGCACTCTGCGATCTGGCGCGGGTGTGCGCGGTCATGGCCGAGCCGTTCGGGGTTCCCGCCGGCAGGGTCTCGTCCGACGTCCCCGGCGTCCATCCGGGCGGCCCGCGGCCGCTGCCGGCAGCCGATGAGCCGACCGGCGACGACGCATCGACGGAGGCTGGCAAGCCCGCCGACGCTCCTGCCGGCAATGGCGACACCGAAGGCTCGAATGGCCAGGGCGGCGGAGGCCCCGCGGAATCCACGACGCCGATGGCCGTCCGTGTCGGCGACGGCGAAGAGGTGATCGAGCTTCCGGAAGAGGAGCGCGCCGCCATCCCGACCCGTTCCGACGACCAGGACTGAGCGTCAGACGATCAGCATCGCGTCGCCGAAACTGAAGAACCGATAGCCCGCGTCCAACGCGACGCGATAGGCATGCAGCAGTCGATCCCGGGCAGCGAACGGATCGGCTCCGAGCATGCCGTCCTGCACGAAGGCAGTCACCAGCAGCAGCAGCGAGCTGCGCGGCAGGTGGAAGTTCGTGATCAGGCCGCCGACGGTCGCGAACCGATATGGCGGCGTGATATAGAGGTCGCTCCAGCCCGTGGCGGCGTTGTCGCGCGCCGCGGTCTCCAGGACGCGCACCGCCGTGGTACCCACGGCGACGACCCGGCGTGCCTCGCCGATTGCCGACCGCGTGGCGGGTGGAATCTCGTACCACTCGCGGTGGATGTGATGCTCGTCGATGTATTCGCCCTCGAGCGGCCGGAAGGTGTCCAGCCCGACGTGGAGCGTGACCGGCGTTCGCCGGACGCCCTGCGCCTCGAGCGAGTCAAGCAGATCGGCGGTGAAGTGGAGCCCGGCCGTGGGAGCGGCCGCCGAGCCTGGCGGCCTGGCATAAACGGTCTGGTATCGCTCGGCCGGCGAGGATCGGTCCCGGATGTAGGGCGGCAGGGGCATCTCGCCTGCGCGCGCCATGACCTCGTGCGCGTCGCCGTCGAAGCGGACGGCCCGCGTGCCGTCGCCGAGGCGCTCCCCCACCTCGACCCGGTCGCCGCTCGCGAGGACGACGATCGCTCCGGCCGCCAGGCGGCGCGACGGCCGCACGAGTGCCTCCCAGGCGGCTGAGGCGTCGTCGAGCGGCCGGAGCACCAGGATCTCCGCGGCGCCACCTCCCGCCCGCCTCCCGCGCAACCGGGCCGGGATGACGCGCGAGTCGTTGACGACGAGCAGATCGCCCGCGTCGAGCCAGCGGCCGATGTCACGGAATCGGGCATGCTCCACCGCGCCGGTCGCGCGCTCCAGGACGAGCAGGCGTGAGGAGTCGCGCGGTTCCGCCGGCGTCTGGGCGATCGCCGATTCGGGCAGGTCGTAGTCGAAGTCGTCGACCCGCAGGCGTCGCGATATCACGCAGAAAGCGTAGCGCCCGGTCGGGTGACCCGGCCGGGCGCCATCGGTCCAGAGCTCCGCTCAGATGATGGAGTTGATCCAGTCCTGCGCGAAGTACACCAGGAAGGCGATGCCCACGACCCACATCAGGGGATGGATCTCGGCGAACTTGCCGCGGACCGCCTTGATCAGCACCCAGGTCACGAATGCGGCGCCGATGCCGACCGTGATGCTGAACGTGATCGGCATGAGGATGATGCCCAGCAGAGCCGGGAAGCCCTCCTCGACATCGGCGAAGTCGATGTCCTTGATCAGCGTGGCCATCAGGTAGCCGACGACGATCAGGACCGGCGCCGTGGCCGCGAACGGCACCATGCTGGCGAGTGGTGTGACCAGGACGGCGACGAGGAACAGGACGCCCGTCACGACGGCGGTGAGCCCGGTGCGGCCGCCCTCCGCCACGCCCGCGGCGCTCTCGATGTAGCTCGTGTTCGAGCTGATGCCCGCGGCGCCACCGGCTGCGGCGGCAACGGAGTCGACGAGCAGCACGCGGCCGATGTCGGGCACCTTGCCGTCCTCGGTCGTGAGCCCGGCCTGCTCCGTGATGGCGGTCGCGGTCCCCATCGTGTCGAAGAAGTCGGTCAGCATGATCGCGAAGATCGTCAGGATCGCCGCCAGCGCGCCGAGCGACCAGACGTTGCCGACGTCGAACTGCCCGATCGTCGAGAAGTCCGGCACGAAGCTCGCGTCCGACGGGAAGGTCGTGAAGCCGACCAGGAAGCTGATGATCGACATGATCAGGATGCTGATCAGCAGCGCCGCCTGGACCCTCAGCACGAACAGCGTGATCGTGATGCCGAGGCCAAGCAGCGACAGCCACGCGAGCGGGCTGTTCGGGAACACGAACGCCACCGGTGTTCCGGCACCGGCCACGATGAGGCCGGCATCGCTGAAGCCGATGAACAGGATGAACAGGCCGATCCCGACGCCGATCGCGCGCTTCAGCGCGAGCGGCACGGCATTCATGATCGCCTCGCGCAGGCCCACGAGGACCAGCACCAGGACGACGAGACCCTCGAGGACGATGACGCCCATCGCACCGGCCGGCGTCAGGCCGAGCCCGAGGACGAGCGTGAAGGCCACGATGCCGTTGATGCCGAGGCCGGCCGCCAGCGCGATCGGGTAGTTCGACACCAGCCCCATGGCGATGGTCAGGATCCCGGCCAGCAGGGCCGTTGCCGCCGCGGCGGCTGGAATGAATGCGGCTCGCTCCGCCGACCCCTCGGGGAACATGTTCGACAGGATCAGCGGGTTGAGAAAGATGATGTAGGCCATGACCAGGAACGTGGTGATGCCGGCCTTCACCTCCGTCCCGACGGTCGTCCCCCGCTCGCTCAACTTGAAGTAGGTGTCCAACCCACCTCCGCTGGCGCGCGGCGCGGTTGCGTCGCTACGCGGTACCTCGGTTGCCTCGACCTCCACTCGGGTCACCCTCCGCTCCAGGCACGCGTGATCCCGACACCAAGCGGGCACCGGTGCCGCCGGTCAGCCTACTCCGGGCAACGGCGCGACGAGTGCCGTTTCTGCACGGTATCGGGCATGCCGGCAGTCAGCGGCGGAAGAAGAGGTTGACGAGAACGGTCAGCACGACGCTGACGATGATCATGGTCACGATCGGGAAGTAGAAGCCGCCACGTTCACCCTCGATCGCGATGTCGCCCGGCAGCCGGCCGAAGGGCAGCCGGACGCCGAGCGCCCCCAGCCCGCCGACCACGACCAGCACGATGCCGATGGCGAGCAGGATCCTGCCGAGCTCCGGGCTCATCGATCAGGCGTCGAAGAGGCCAGGTTGCTGGACCGATGCCGCCGTCGGTCCCGCCGGCGGGGCGAGGCCGAGGTGCTCCCATCCTCCGGCAGTGAGCTGCCGGCCGCGTGGCGTTCGGGCCAGCAGGCCGATCTGCATGAGGTAGGGCTCGACGACATCCTCGATGGTCTCGATCGGCTCCGACACGGTGGCCGCCATCGTCGCCAGGCCGACCGGGCCCCCACCGTGGTGCTCGGCGATGGCGCGCAACAGCTGGCGATCCATGGCGTCGAGGCCGCGCTCGTCGATCTCGAGCAGCGCGAGCGCATCGGCGGCAGAGGCTTCGGTAACCGCTCCGTCGGTCTCGCCGCGGACCTGGGCGTAGTCGCGCACCCGCTTCAGCAGGCGATTCGCGATGCGCGGCGTCCCGCGCGAACGCCGTGCGACGAGCACGGCGGCCTCATCGGTCAACGACACGCCCAGGATCTCGGCGGAGCGTCGCAGGATGCGCTCGAGCTCCGCATCGGTGTAGTAGTCGAGCCGGTACGTTGCCCCGAAGCGATCTCGCAGCGGGCCGGTGATGGAGCCCACCCGCGTGGTGGCGCCGATGACCGTCACGTGCTCGATCTGGAGCCGCACCGTCCGTGCGCCTGGGCCCTTGCCGAGCACGACGTCGAGTGCGAAGTCCTCCATGGCCGGATAGAGGATCTCCTCCACCGCATGGCTGAGCCGATGGATTTCGTCGATGAACAGGACGTCGCCCTTGCCAAGGCTGGTGAGCACCGCGGCGAGGTCCCCGGCCCGCTCGATGGCCGGTCCGGAGGTCGTGCGGATCTGCGCGCCCATCTCGGCGGCGACGATGTTCGCCAGCGTCGTCTTGCCGAGGCCCGGCGGACCGTAGAGGAGGACGTGGTCCACCGGCTCCGAGCGGTGCTGCGCGGCATCGATCAGGATGCCGAGGTTCTGCTTGACGCGATCCTGTCCCGCGAACTCGTCGAGCCGCCTGGGGCGGACCGTCGACTCGAGGGCGAGCTCCTCATCGGCCACGTCGGCGCTGGTGATGCGCTCGATCGTCATCGGTCCGCCTCCGCGATCGAATCGAACATGTGAGCGATTCTAGCGGTCACCGCTCCGCCTCCAGCGCCTCTCGTGCCCACGCGCGAACCTCGTCGTGATGTGCGGACCACGCCCCCCACGTGGTCTCCGCCCACTCGCGGACGAGACGAACGTGCTCCGGACCGTCCCGCGCCTGCAGCACGTCGACGACGGTCATCGGATAGGCGGCCGGTGGGTCGAGCCATGGCCAATCGCGATCGGAGTCCGCCGGGCGCTGGGTGATCGCGTTCAGGCGCTCCATCCCGAGATCATGCTCCAGCCAATGGCAGATGCCGATGAGGTGGAGCGCCACCGACTGACGCTGGCGACGATCGTCGAAGCCGGGGTGCTGGACGGAGTACACGTCGACCGTGTGCCGGTGCACGCGTCCGAAGGTGACGTTCTCGAACTCGCGTGCCAGCACCTCGCCGAACGAGGCCCAGCAGGCTGGCGATGCCCCGATGTACGGGTGCGTCTCGTCCATCACCTGCGGCAGGAATCGCGCGCCGCAGCCCTGACACGGTTCCGTGATCGCGGCAAGGTCGTCTGGCGTGTCGACGTCGGGCAGCGGATCGTGGCCGACAGCGGTCACCTGTGTCGGGTCATTCCGCAGGATGTCGCGCAGGCCGGCGTCTCCGGTCAGCCCATCCACCAACGCGAACGCTTCCCGCTCGAGGAGAACCGGCGGGCCGAGCACGCCGTTCGCGAGGGTGGCCACGATGGGCGTCGCGCCGCGCCAGCCATCCAGCGCGCGAAGATGGGCCACGTCGACGCTCGGTTCGTCGGCGAGGAGGACGACCGCCGCTTCGGCGTCGGACGGGAGCGCCGCAATGCCGAGCCGCAGGGAGCGGCTCATTCCGCGTTCCGGGGCATCGTTGCGCACAGCCTCCACCGAGCCTGGAAGGGCGAGCGACGACGGTGCGACGACGAGCACCGGCGACAGGCCGGCTGCCACGGCCGTATCGGCCACGACCTCGACCATGGAGCGTGAGCCGATGCGTGCGGCCACCTTTCCCGAGCCGAACCGCGTCGCAGCGCCGGCGGCCAGGATGACGGCGGCGATGCTCATCCACGCATTCTGAACCGATCCGGGCGTAGCATCGGGCGATGCGTGAGCCGCCCTTCGACCTCCTGATCGAGAACGGCACGGTCGTCGACGGCTTCGGCAACCCGGCGTTCGCCGCCGCCGTCGGGATCCGCGACGGCCGGCTGGCGGTGCTCCGCGGCGAGACCGATGAGATCGCCGCGCGACGCCGAATCGACGCGGCCGGCCGGGTCGTCAGTCCCGGGTTCATCGACCTGCACAGCCATTCGGGGCTGATGATTTTCGCCGATCCGCTGCACGAGCCGAAGGTGCGGCAGGGCGTCACGACCGAGGTCATCGGTGTCGACGGGCTTAGCTACGCGCCCATCCCCGATCCCTCCGACCTCGAGGCGCTGGTGCACATGAACGCGGGTCTCGACGGCGCCCCTCCGCAGGCGGCGCCGTACGACTGGTCGACGGTGGAGAGCTACCTCGACCGCCTGGACGGCCTGCGGCCATCGGTCAACCTCGCCTACCTCGTGGGCAACAGCGCGCTGCGCATCGGCACCGTCGGCTGGGAGGAGGTCGAGGCCAATGGCGCCCAAATCACGAACATGCGATCCATGCTGCGCGAGGCGATGGAGCAGGGCGCCGTCGGGCTCTCGTCCGGGCTGGACTACCCGCCCGGTGCCTACGCCAGCACCGATGAGCTGGCAGAGCTCACCAACGAGGCTGCGAAGCACGGCGGCTTCTACCACACCCACGTCCGCTACCCGCTCGGCGACCGCTACCTAGACCCGTTCCGCGAGGCGATCGAGATCGGGCGGCGCGGCGGGGGGCCGGCGCACATCACCCACTTCTACCACCGCCAGACCTTCCCGGGAGGCCCCGGACCGATGCTGGCGCTGGTCGACGACGCTCGCGCCGAGGGCCTGGACGTGACCTTCGACACGTACCCCTACGAGTGGGCCAGCACGCGTCTGCTGATCATGATCCCGCCGTGGGCGCAGTCGGGTGGACCGATGCGCACCAAGGAGCGCCTGGCCGACCCATCGGCCCGTGAGCGGATTCGCGAGGAGCTGCGCGAACGTGGCGTCCTGTTCGCCGGCGGGCGCGCCTGGGATGACGTCCGTCTCGGTGCGTTCACCCGTCCGGAGCTCATCCGCTGGGAGGGCCGCACGCTCGGCGAGGTGATCGCCGACCGCGGTGACGACCCGGTCGACGTCCTGTGCGACCTGCTCCTATCCGAGGATCTGCGCGTGAACGAGGTGACGCCAGGCCCCTGGACGGAGACGCTGCGCGACTTCATTCGCCACCCGGTCGGGATGATCGGCACCGACTCGACCTTCATCGGCGAGAAGCCGTCACCGCGGACGTACGGCTCGTTCCCCCGCGTGCTCGGCCAGTTCGTGCGCGAGGAGGCACTGCTCTCCCTCGAGGAGGCCATCCGCTCCATGACCTCCGCGCCCGCCGCACGGCTGGGCCTCGCCGACCGCGGCGTCATCCGCGACGGCTTCGCCGCCGACCTGGTCATCCTCGACGCCGATCGGGTGCGCTCGAACGCGACCTACGAGGAGCCGCGCCGGTATCCCGACGGGATCGAGTGGGTCATCGTGGGCGGACAGGTGGTCGTCGAGCGAGCCGAGCACACCGGCGCGCGGCCGGGTCGGGTCCTGCGCCGAGGCAGGTGACTAGAAGGGCTTCACCACCATCAGCGCGATGATGACGAACAGCAGGACCGTCGTGATCATGCCACCGCGCTGGGCCTTCGCGGCGAGCGCCACGAACTCGGGCGGTGGTCCTGCCGGTCCCGCGCCAGCGGCGGCCGGTGTACCCGGGCCCCCCATCGCCGGCTGATCGCTCGCCTGCGGCGCATCCAGCACGACGGGGGCCGGCTGCGCGGTCAGCGCGACCATCCTGCGGACCGTCGGCAGCTGGACGAGGTTCGCGATGCCGAACGCGATGAGGAAGAGGACGATCGCGGTCGTCACCCACAGGTCGTCGACCAGGCTGTAGCCCTTCGTGAGGATCAGGCCGACGCCCATCAGAAAGACGAAGATTGCGCCCGGCTCAACCACTTTCTCGGTCAGCCACTCGGTCGCGCGAAGGGTGAAGTTGCCGTGCATCGGCTCCTTCGCGGCCCGTGCCGCGAGAAACGGAAAGGCGATGGTCGGCCCGAAGGCGACCAGCACTCCACTGATGTGCAGGTAGAGAAACAGGGTGCCAAGCCACTCCATGGTCCGATAAGGCTCCAGCTCGGGGTTACGACCAGTGCAGCGTACGCACGTGGTCAACAGCGCCGCCCGGAGCGCTAGGATGCACGGATGGAGCGCCCGAGCCAGTCCGTCCGCACGCTTCCGCCGGGCGTTGTCGTGCCGGACACTGCGCCACTCGTGATCCCGACCGACGCGCCGTCCGTCGGGCGTGCGCGCCCCATGGCGCCGCTTCGCCGCGAGGGGCCGGCGAAGCTGACTGGCGCCGCCAAGTATGCCGATGACCTCGTCTTCCCCGGCGCCTGGTTCGGCGGCACGATCCGCTCGACGGAGCCGCACGCTCGGTTCATCGGCCTGGAGCTCGACGACGGTTTCGACTGGAAGCGGGTCGTCGTCGTCACGGCCGACGACATCCCCGGCGCCAACGTGGTCAGCCTCATCGACGATGACCAGCCCGTGCTGGTCCCGGTCGGGGGCGAGATCCGCCACCAGGCCGAGGCGTGCGCCCTGATCGCCGCCCCGGATCGGGCGACACTGGCGGAGGCGAAGCGGCACATCTCCCTGCGCACCGAACGGCTGCCGGCGGTGTTCGACCCGCTGAAGTCCGACATTGAGTTCGCCCACTACACGGTCGAGTCCGGAGATGCGGCCGCAGCGATGAAGACGGCGGCACTGGTGATCGAGGGCACCTACCGGGTCGGGCACCAGGAGCAGCTGTACATCGAGAACCAGGCCATGATCGCCGTGCCGCGCGAGGACGGCGGCATCACGGTCCACGGCTCGCTCCAGTGCCCGTACTACATCCACAAGGCGATGAAACGGGCCCTGAACATGGGCGACGAGCTGGCCGTCGTGGTCCAGGCGGAGACGGGCGGCGGCTTCGGCGGCAAGGAGGAATACCCGTCGGTCATCGCGCTGCACGCGGCCCTGCTGGCGCTGAAGTGCCACAAGCCGGTCCGCATGATCTACGACCGCCACGAGGACATCAGCGCCACGACCAAGCGTCACCCCGCCGTCATCCGCTATCGAAGCGGCGTGAGCGACACCGGCGAGCTCATCGCGCAGGAGATCGAGGTGATCATGGACGGCGGGGCGTACTGCACGCTCACCCCGGTCGTGCTGAGCCGCGGGACGCTGCACGCCGGTGGACCGTATCGGTGCCCGAACGTGCGCATCACCGGTCGGGCGATGGCCACCAACACGCCGCCGAACGGCGCGTTCCGTGGATTCGGGGCGCCGCAGACCGAGTTTGCCGCGGAGATGCAGGTCAATCGCATCGCGGAGGCGCTGGACGCGTCGCCGCTCGATCTACGTCGCCGCTGGGTCTATCGCGAGGGAGACGTCACGCCGACCGGGCAGGTGCTGCGCGAGTCGGTGGCCGGCATCGAGGTGCTGGAGGCGGCGGCGCAGGCATCGGCCTTCGATCGAACGCATGCCCAGACGCGCGCCATGCGCGAGAGCAGGACCGATGGCGCCCGCGTTGCCACCGGGATCGGCCTCGCGCTCGCGTGGCACGGCGCCGGCTTCACCGGCTCCGGCGAGGTGCAGCTCGCCTCCGTCGCGTCGCTGGAGCTCACCGACGAGGGGCGCATCCGGATCCTGACCGCGTCGACCGAGATGGGCCAGGGCACGAAGACGATCTTCCCGCAGCTCGTGGCCGACGCCCTCGGCGTGGAGTACGACGAGGTAGAGATCGCGCCGCAGGACACGTCGATCGTGCCGGACTCCGGCCCGACCGTGGCCTCCCGCACCGCCATGGTCGTCGGCGGGCTGCTCATCCGGGCGGCCGAGAAGCTCCGCGCGCGTGTCGAGGAATCCACGGGCTCGCCATTTGCGGCGTCGTACCGCGAGGCCGGACCGATGCGCGTCGACGAGCGCTTCGTCCCCTACCCCGGTGAGCCGTTCGACGACAAGACGTACCGCGGGGACGCGTATCCGGCCTTCGGCTGGGCCGCCTGCGTGGTCAAGGTGGACGTCGACCTCGACTCCGGCGAGGTCAGCGTGCGCGACTGCGTCAGCGCCGATGACGTCGGCCGTGCCATCCACCCGGTGCTTGCCGAGGGACAGGTCGAGGGCGGCACGCTCCAGGCCATCGGCTACGCCACGATCGAGGAGATGAAGCTGATCGACGGCCGCTACCTCAACGACCGGCTGGCGACGTACCTGATCCCGACCTCGCTCGACGCGCCGCGCATCCGATCGATCCTGGTCGAGAAGCCGTACTCGGGATCGCCGCACGGCGCGAAGGGCATCGGCGAGCTGCCGATGGACGTGGGCGCGCCAGCCGTGGTCGCTGCCATCCACGATGCGGTCGGGGTCTGGATCCACGACCTGCCCGCGACGCCCGAGCGCATTCTCGCGGCCCTCTCCGGCGCGCCTGACTTGCCGGCGCCGGGGGTTTCGCTCGACGCACCGGCGCCCGCGACCCCGCCGATCGAGGACCTGCCTGCCGGCGGTGACGAGATGCCCTTCCGCGCGCCAACCGATCCGGGCGAGCCGCGATGACCTTCGCGTTCAGCGTGAACGGCGCGCCGGTCGAGGTCGAGGCCTCCGGCAGCCGACGCCTGCTGGACGTGCTGCGCGAGGACCTCGGCCTGACCGGTACCAAGGAGGGCTGCGGCGAGGGCGAGTGTGGCGCGTGCAGCGTCCTGGTCGACGGAGCGGTGGTGGACGCCTGCCTGGTGCCGGTCAGCCAGGTGCGCGGGGCGTCGGTCGCGACCGTCGAGGGTCTGGCACAGGAGGCGACCTTGAGCGTCCTGCAGCAGGCGTTCCTCGAGACCGGTGGCGCGCAGTGCGGCATCTGCACGCCCGGCATGCTCATGGCGGCCGAGGCCTTTCTCGTTTCCGGCGCCGAGGCCACCGACGAGAACATTCGCGAGGCGATCGCCGGCAACCTGTGCCGCTGCACGGGGTACACGAAGATCATCGACGCCATCGCCCTGGCAGCCAGGCGGAGGGGAGCATGACCGAGCACCCCGAATCGCTCCGCGCCGCGATCGCGGACCGCGACGTGACGCTGGCCCTGACCCCCGGGCAGCTCCTGCTCCTGGTGGTCGGCGTCTGGGCGCTCATGCGCTTCCTGCGCGGCCTCCGCACCTGATCCGACACCGATGCCGAACGCGGTCGAGCCACCAACCGAGTCCCCGAGCCGCCTGATGGCGGCCTACGAGCTGCTGGCCGATGGAAGCGGTCCGCCATGGCGTCCGCTCGCGGGGGGCACCGATCTGATGGTCCAGATGACTGGCGAGATCGGCGAGCCGCCCGAGCGCATCCTCGACATCTGGGGCCTCGACGAGCTCCGCGGCATCGCCATCGATGCCGACACGCTGAGCATCGGCGCGCTGACGACCTACACCGAGCTTCGACACTCCGCCCTGGTGGCCGACGTCGTCCCGGCCCTGGCCGCCGCGGCGGCGACGATCGGTGCCGCGCAGATCCAGAACCGCGGCACCATCGGCGGCAACGTGGTGAACGCATCACCGGCCGGCGACACGCTGCCGGTCCTTCTGGCGGTCGGCGCCGAAATGGTCCTGGGCTCATCCCGCGGCGAGCGGGTCGTGGCAGCCGGCGACTTCTGGCCGTCGTACCGCACCACCGCCCGACGTGACGACGAGCTGCTGCTGCGCATCCGCATCCCGATCCTCGACGACCGGCAGGTGCGGTTCCGCAAGGTCGGCACGCGTCGCGCCCAGGCCATCAGCAAGGTCGTCGTGGCGCTCGCGTGGCGATCGCGCGACGGCGACCCGTGGACCGACGTGCGGCTGGCCCTCGGCTCGGTGGCCGCCACCACCGTTCGGGCGCCAACCGCGGAAGCGGCCATGGAGGGACGCCGTCCCGACCGCGACACGGCTGAGGCGGCCGCGGCGGCCCTGAGCGACGAGATCGTCCCGATCGATGACGTGCGCTCCACGGCCGACTACCGGCGGGCCGTCGCCGGACGGGTGCTGCATCGGCTCATCCGCGACGCTGGTGGGTGGTGAACGTGACCATGAACCCCTCGCGATCCGGCACCGTCAGCCTTCTCTTCACCGATATCGACGGGTCCACTCGCCTGCTCGAGCAGCTCGGCGACGCCTACGCCACGTTGCTGGCGGACCACCACGCGATCATGGACGAGGTCCTCAGCACGCACGGCGGTACCCGCGTCGACGCTGCCGGCGACGGGCTGTTCATGTCATTCGCGTCGGCGCGAGAGGCGCTCGTGGCATGCATCGACGCGCAACGGCGACTCTCGGCGCACGCCTGGCCGAACGGTGCGGAGGTGAAGGTCAGGATGGGCCTGCATACCGGCGAGCCGCTGTCGGCCTCGGGCGGCTACATCGGCATCGACGTCCATCGGGCCGCGCGGATCTGCTCCGCCGGACACGGTGGGCAGGTCCTTGTCTCGGACGCCGCCCGCGCGCTGATCGGCACGGGCGTCCCCGAAGGGGTGTCATTCCTCGATCTCGGCGAGCATCGGCTCAAGGATCTCGCGGCGGCCGTGCGGCTGTACCAGGTCGTCGCCGATGGCCTGCAGACCGACTTTCCGCCGGTGCGGTCGCTCGAGACCCTCCCGAACAATTTGCCGCGCCAGCTCTCGACGTTCGTCGGCCGCGACGCAGAGATCGCCGATGCCGAGCAGCGTGTCGCGACGACGTCACTGCTGACCCTCACGGGGCCGGGTGGCGTTGGGAAGACGCGGCTGGCGCTGGAGCTCGGCGCGCACCTCGTCGACCAGTATCCCGACGGCGTCTGGTTCGTGGAGTTTTCGACCCTGGACGACGCGTCGCTCGTTGCCGATGCCGCGGCGTCGACCCTCCGGTTGAAGCCGGGACCGGAGGGCGCGACGACGGCGCTGGTCAACGCGCTCGAGGGCCGCCGGGCGTTGCTCATCTTCGACAACTGCGAGCACGTCCTCGATGCCATGGTGGAGCTCAGCGACGCGCTGCTGCGCCGCTGCACCGACCTGCGGATCGTGACCACCAGCCGCGAGCCGCTCGGCATGGCCGGCGAGGGCCTGATGCCGGTCCCATCCATGTCGCTGCCCGGCGACGGCAACGACATCGAGGCGCTCATGGCCTGCGACTCGGTCAGGCTGTTCCTGGAGCGCGGCCAGGCTGCTGATCCGACCTTTCAGCTGACCGGCGACAACGCCGATGCGATCGCCCAGATCTGCCGCCGCCTGGACGGCATTCCGCTGGCCGTCGAGCTGGCGGCGGCCCGCGTTCGCTCGCTGCCCCCCGCGCAGATCGCGGCCCGGCTCGATCATCGGTTCCGGCTGCTGACCGGTGGCAGCCGCACGGCGCTCCCCCGCCACCGCACGCTGCGTGCGGCGATGGACTGGAGCTTCGAGCTCCTGACCGATGCGGAGCGCGCCCTCGTTCCTCGGCTGGCAGTGTTCGCCGGCTCGTTTTCGCTCGAAGCGGCCGAGGGCATCGCGAGCGGTGGCGCCGTCGAGCGCGACGACATGCTGGATCTGCTCGCGCGGCTGGTCGATCGTTCGCTGCTCATGTCCGAGCCGGGAACCAACGAGGCGCGATACCGGATGCTCGAGACGATCCGCGACTATGCCCAAGAGCTGCTCATGGAGTCGGGCGAAGCTTCGTCGGCATACGCGCGCCACCGCGACTGGTTCGCCCGCCTCGTCGACGACGCCCGCGCGGGCTTCTTCTCAGGGGCGGAGCAGGCGGCCTGGCTGGATCGGCTCTCCGCCGACGACGACAACCTCCGCGCCGCCCTGCAGTGGTCGCACGAGGACCCGGATGGTGCCGGTGCCGAGCTGAGCATGGCGTCCGGCCTCTGGCGCTTCTGGGAGATTCGCGGCCATCTGGAGGAGGGCAGCGGGTGGCTCGACCGAGCCCTGGCCCGTACCGGTGGCGAGGTCTCGTTGCGACGGGCCAACGCGCTCACCGGTGCCGGCGTGCTGGCCAGCCATCGGGGCGACCAGGTGTCGGCCGCCGCGTTCCACGAGGCCAGCCTGCTCATCCATCGAGAGCTCGGTGAGCCGCTGGCCATATCGGCGGCATGCAACAACGCGGCGAGCATCGCAATCGAGCTCGGCGACGTCGACCGGGCGGCCACGCTGTACCGCGAGGCGATCGCCATGTCGGAGGCGGCAGACGATCGGCACGGCGATGCGTTCAGCCGTGTCAACCTCGCGGATCTGCTCGTTCGGCACGGCGAGCCCGGCGAGGCGGACGAGCTCTACGCCACCGCCATCGACATCTTCCGCTCGCTCGGCGACGAATGGGGAACCGCCCAGGCCACCGCCCGCTTGGCGCAGGCCGCGCGCCGACGCGGTGACCCGTCGCTGGCCGCACGCCACTTCGAGGAGGCGCGCGCGGTCTACCGACGCATCGCCGATGGCCGTGGTGAGGCGCGCATGCTGATCGGGCTCGGCGACCTGGCGGCCGAGGCGAGCGACTTCGCGACCGCGACGTCTCAGTACCAGGCCGCGCTCGAGATTCGCCATCGACTGGGCGACCGTCTGGGGACTGCCGGCGCGCTGGAGCGCATGGCGGGCGTCGCGACGCGTCAGCCGGAGCGCGCCGCGCGCCTCATCGGCGCAGCCGCCGCGATTCGCGATCGGGTCGGCGCTCCCCTCTCGATCGGCGCACAGGCCGAGCTCGATCGCTTCCTCGCCGAGCTGGCGGCCGAAATCGGCCGAGAGGCTGTCGACGCCGGGCTCGCGGCCGGACGGGCAATGCCGGCCGGTGAGGCGGTCGCCTTCGCCCGGGGCTAGGTGCCCTCGCGCACCTCGATCAATCGATCGGCAACGAGCCCGTGTGCCAGGCGGTGCACCTCGTTGGCAACATCGGCGCTCGGCGCGTCGACCAGGCAGAAGACCTTGCCGGTCGCCTCGTCAAACCAGTAGCGCAGGTAGCTGACGTCGAACCGACCCTGGACCTCGAGGTCGCGTGCGTGAGCTTGCGCCACCGCCTCCGCGGTCAGGTTCGGGATATGCTCGTGCTCGTCCAGGTACAGGGGCATTCGGGCTCGCTCCACATGACGACACCGGTGAGATAGGCCGATCATACGGGCCACGATCAAGCACGCACGTCAAATCGCGGACAGCATCCATGTCACGCAGCACGCACGACGCCCTGCCCGAGGTTCGCATCTTCCCCGCCGCGACCGATTTCCGCGCCTGGCTGGAGCGCAACCACGACCGCGCGACCCAGCTGTGGATCGGCTACTACAAGAAGGGCGTCGCGAAGACCTCGATGACCTACCCGCAGGCCGTCGAGGAGGCACTGTGCTTCGGCTGGATCGACGGCCAGGCACGGCGCATCAGCGATGAGGTCGCCGGGCAGCGCTTCACTCCTCGCCGCAAGGGGTCGAGCTGGAGCGCGATCAACATCGCCAAGATGGCCGAGCTCGACGCGGCCGGCCGCCTGCACCCGGCAGGGCGACGCGCCTTCGAGGAGCGCGACCGTCGCAAGGACGCGAGCTACTCCTACGAGCGCCCGGCGCAGGAGCTGCCGCCCGAGTGGCTCGAGCGTCTTCAGGCCGATGAAGCCGCATGGACCTATTGGCAGGCAGAGACGCCGTCCTATCGACGAACGGCGACGCACTGGGTGCTATCCGCGAAGCGAGCGGAGACGCGGGAGCGGCGCTTCTCGACCCTGGTGTTGGACTCGGGCGCCGGTCGACGCGTCAAGCCGTTCATCGTCGAGCGTTCCCAGCGCGCGGCGCGCTGACGCAACCAAGCGCAGCCAGCGACGGGTACCCTGTCCCGTCATGACCGCCGCGGCCGCGCGCCAGATCAGAGATCGGCTCAGCCACATCGGCGCAGATGCCGCGGACGATGCCGATCGCCTCCAGCGCAAGTCGCTCCTGGTGCTCACCTCCATCCTCGTCATGCCGGTCGCGCTGACGTGGGGCATCGTGTACCTGGCCTTCGGACAGCCGGCCGGCATCCTGCCCTTCTTCTATCTCGCGGTGTCCGTCGGATCACTGCTCGTCTTCGCCCGCACCCACGACGTCGAGTTCCTGGCGGCGGTGCAGCTGCTCGACATCCTCCTGGCACCAACGCTGGGCCAGATGGTGACCGGAGGGTTCCTTCCCTCGGGCGTGGTGGGCGTGTGGGGCATCCTGGCGCCGCTCGGCGCCCTGGTCTTCCTGGACGTGCGGTCGGCGGTGCGCTGGTTCGTCGGGTTCATCGCGGTCTTCCTCCTGACGGGAATCGCGGGCGAGCTCTTCTTCGCCGACGCCGCGCTGCCCGGCTGGTTCTCGAGTGCGATGCTTGCCCTGAACGTCGTCTTTGCGGGGAGCATCGTCTTCACGTTGCTCGCCTTCTTCGCGCATCAACGGCGCCTGGCGCTCAGCGAGCTCGAGAAGGAGCGCGACAAGACGGAGAACCTGTTGCTCAACGTCCTCCCCAGCTCCATCGCCGACCGCCTCCGCGAGGAGCCGGGCACGATCGCCGACTCGTTCGACTCGGCGTCGATCCTGTTCGCC
>DASTTX010000020.1:0-23844 GCA_035759945.1 Candidatus Limnocylindria bacterium
GCGAACCAGGCACGAATGTGCTCCGTGTGCTCCGCGTAGTGGTCGGCGCCGTCGTAACGGATCACCGCCTCGACGCTGTCGCCGTTGCCCAGCTGAAGCTCCAGCAGCGCCGGGTCGAGCGCGGCGACCGCGGCGCGGAACCCGCTGAAGGCCCGTTCCTCGCGCGCCAGCGCTTCCGACGGCGAGGTCCGCAGCGCCTCCGCCTCGATCCGACCGTTCTCGGCGTCCGTGTCGGCCGTCGTGTACGCGAAGTCGCCGCCTCGCCCGGACGTGGCGAGCTCCAGAGCCGCCGTTCCGTGCTCGTCCCAGGCGGCCACGTGCACCACGAGATCTCGGACGCTCCAATCCCCGACCACGCCCGGAACGGTGACCAGCTCCGCGTCGACGTCGGAGAGCGCGTCGTGGAAGTCGTCGCGAGCAGCATCGAGGGCCGACAGCAGCGCCTCGAGCTCAGCCACGCGGCGCCTCCTCCAGCACGCGACGCAGCTCGGCGGCGTGCTCGCGGTAATGGTCCGCGCCATCCTCGCGGATGCCCTCCTCGAGGGTCGCGCCGTCCGGCAGCCGCTCGCCCAGGAGCGTCGGGTCGAGCGTGGTCAGGCGCTCGATGAGCGCGTCGACCGCAGCCGCCTCCCGCTTGCGGACGGTGGCCAGCTCGGTGCCCTGCGCGATGCGCGCGACGGTGTCGTTGACGTCATCCACCAGCGGCTCGCCCTCCCCGACCTCGTCGATCCGGCCGGACTCCACGAGATGGATGACCTCGGTCGCGTGCCCCGCCCAGTAGCCGAGGTGCGCGATGAGCTCACGGCCGCTCCAGTCGCCCACCAGCCCGGGCGTGGTCATCGACTCCGGCGCCACCGCGTCGAGCGCGGCCATCAGGTCGGCCCGGGCGTCGCGCAGCTCCGCGATGAGGTCGTCGGCCGGCATCGGTCAGGCCTTCTCCAGGCCGGCGTACGCGGCAATCAGGCGCTTCACGCCCTCGCCCACGAAGGCGACGGTCACCTCCTCGTCGCCCTTGACGATCCGGCTGCTGACGACGATGCCGTCGCCGAAGCGCCGGTGCTTCACCCGGTCGCCCGCCTTCCACGACGGCTCCTCCTCCGCCCCGAGCGCATCGCCGGCGCCGGGCGCCGAAAAGGTGCCCGAGCCGAGGTCGACGGTCGCGCCCTGGTAGGAGGCCGATGCCACGCGCTCGCGCGCCGCGTCGAACTCGCCCCCGATCCGCCGCGGCGCGGACAGGTCCGGCAGCGACACCGGCCGCAGCGGCTCGTTCACTCGGCCTCGGATCGGCGAGCGGTAGCCCGATGGCAGCCAGCCGTCGTCATCGGTCCCGCGCGCCCATTCGCCACCGCGCCGGAACGGCGCGTCGCTGCGCTCCGAGGCGAGGAGGTCGTCCGGCAGCTCGGCCAGGAAGCGCGAGGCCTCCGACTGCGCACCGACGCCATACGTTGACCGATGATGGGCGTGGACGAGGTACAGCCGGTCCTTGGCGCGAGTCATCCCGACGTACGCCAGGCGCCGCTCCTCCTCCAGCTCTCGCTCGTCCTCCAGCGCGCGGCGGTGCGGCAGGAGTCCCTCCTCCAGCCCGACGATGAACACCACCGGGAACTCGAGGCCCTTCGCCGCGTGAAGCGTGATCAGCGTCACCCTGTCCGGCACGTCCTCCAGCTCGTCCTGGTCGCTGACCAGCGCCACCTCCTCCAGGAAGCGGGCGAGCCCCTCGGGCGGCGCGATCTCGTCGAACTCGGCGGCGTGGTTGCGCAGCTCCATGACGTTGGCCCAGCGTTCCTCGCCCTCGTCGCTGCCGTCCTGGATGGCCGCCTGCAGGCCGGAGCGCTCCAGCGCGGCGTCGAAGATCGCCGATGGCGGCTCGGTCTGCGCCATGGCCATCAGCCCGGTCATGAGCTCCTCGAACACACCGAGCTGGGAACGCGCCCGTGGCGCCAGGTTCGGGTTCTGCTGGGCGTCGAGGACCGCCTGCCACATGCTGACGTCGCGCGACTCGGCCCAGGCGCCGAGCTCCTCGATCGTCTTGGCGCCAATGCCGCGGGCGGGCACGTTGATGATCCGCCCCAACGCAACGCGGTCGCCCGGGTTGCGGGCCAGGCGGACGTAGGCCAGGACGTCCTTGACCTCACGGCGCTCGTAGAAGCGGGTGCCGCCGACGAGCTGATACGGGATGCCGAACCGCATCATCGATTCCTCGAGCACGCGGCTCTGGGCGTTGATGCGGTACGCGACGGCGATGTCGCCGTAACGCAGCGTCCCGTCCTCGTCGCCGGCCCGGCTGGTGAGCAGCGCCGCCATCCCGCCGCGGCGACCGGCACCGACCAGCTTCTCGACCTGGCGCGCGACGAACTCGGCCTCCTCGTATTCGTTGTAGGCGTCGAACACGGTGATCTGGGTGCCGCCGCCGCGATCGGTCCACAGCTTCTTGTCCTTGCGACCGGCGTTGTGGCTGACGACGGCATGCGCCGCATCGAGGATCGTCTGGGTGGATCGGTAGTTCTGCTCCAGCTTCACGACCCTGGCGTCGGGATAGTCGGCCTCGAAGTCCAGGATGTTGCGCAGGTCGGCGCCGCGCCACGAGTAGATGCTCTGGTCGTCGTCGCCCACCACGGCCAGGTTCTTGTGCTTGGCGGCGAGATGCCGGCAGATGAGGTACTGGGCGCGGTTCGTGTCCTGGTACTCGTCGACCATGATCTGCTGCCAGCGCGTCTGGTACTTCGCCAGCACGTCGGGATGCTGCTCGAACAGGAAGACGACGCGCATGAGCAGGTCGTCGAAGTCCACCGCATCGTCCTCGGCCAGCTGCCGCTGGTAGCCCTCGTACACGCGAGCGGCGGTCTCGTCGTAGTAGTTCGCCGCCTGGCGCTTGGCGGTGGCGACATCGGCCAGCTCGTCCTTGCGCTGACCGATCCAGGCCAGCATGCCGTTCGGGCTGAAGCGCTTCTCGTCGAGATCGAGCCGCTTCAGGACGGACTTCACGAGGGCCACCTGGTCGGCACGGTCGTAGATCGTGAAGCTCCGCGTGAGGCCGATCGCGGCGCCGTCGCGCCGCAGGATGCGCGCGCAGATGGCGTGGAAGGTGCCGATGGTCGCCTCGCGCGCCGCTTCCTCGCCGATCAGGCCGGCGATGCGCGCGCGCATCTCGTTGGCGGCCTTGTTCGTGAAGGTGACGGCCACGATCTGCCAGGGCTTGTAGCTGGTCGCGACCAGGTACGCCACCCGGTGCGCCAGGACCCGGGTCTTGCCGCTCCCGGCGCCCGCGAGGATCAACAGCGGGCCGGTGAGATGGCCGACCGCCTCGCGTTGCGGCGGGTTGAGGCGATCGAGGATCTCCTGCGGCGCGAGGTGCGGGCGCGGAGCGGCGTGGGCGGCGGACTCGGGGGACATCGGCTCGATTCTAGTTGTGCGAGCCGTCAGCAGCGGTGGTTCGCGTCGAAGCCGTCGTGGGTGTACTGCGTCAGGAGCACCGGACCGCCGGAGAAGCCGGCCCCGATGCAGGTTCGGCGCGCTCCGTTGATCGTGGTGGCACCGGCCACCCAGTTCGGATAGTCGACGAAGGCGTCCGTGCCGCCGGTGATCTCCGTCCACATCGGCCCGACCGAATAGATGCCGATGCCGGCCACGTCGCGCGTCTCCAGGTAGTCGATGGTGCCCTGCAGCGAGGCGGCGTTGAGCGCTGCGTCGTCGCTCCAGCTGTTGCCGATCTCGACGTCCAGCCACCACCAGTTCGCGACCGGCGTGCCCGCGGCGCCCTCCTGGGCCCAGCCCAGCGAGACATAGGCGTCCACCGCCGCCTGGTAGGCGTGCGCCGCGGCGTTCCAGCCATAGTCGTAGGCGCATTCGGCCGAATGCGGCGCTTCGGGGTCGCAGAATCGGGGCACCAGCTGTCCGGACGGCCAGGGTGCCTTCGAAAGCTCCGGTCCGGGATATCCGGTGTTCAGGTACAGCTGGGCGGCGGGTCCGGCCCACTCCAGCTGGCTCGGTCCGGCTCCCGCGCCGAGGCACGGGTTGACCGTGAACGCGCGCCCCTGGTTCACGCCGACGATGGCGAACGCCGGATTACTCGGGAAGCGACCGCCGCACTGCGGGAAGGAGATGTCGTAGCCGATGGGGTCGTCGGCTGCCGGCTGGCCAGTCACCGCCCGAACGGGCGAGAGGTCGACCGGCGCGGGCGCCCAGGACGGGAGCGCGGCCTCGGCCGAGGCGGGCAGCACGAGCCCGGCCGCAAGAAGCACGGCAGTGGCAACCAGGGTGAGGCGTGAGGCACGCCGAAATGGGCTCGGGAACATTGGGCAGCCGCACGAGGGTACACGACGCGGCGCGACGGCTCAAACGGCGCCTCAGTGCTGATCTGCGCGTGCGGCGGTGTCAGCGCTTGTCGCGATGGGTCTCGATGCGCACCCGCACATCGGCGGGCCGGCTTCGCTCCATGATGACGCCCACGACCAGGAGGATGAGGGCGACGGCAAGTTCCATGTGCAGCCCGATGCATCACCCATGCCACCCTCAACTTCGCACGACCACCGGGTGCAGCTGGACGGTGCTGTTCGGCAGCGTCTCGAGCGACGGCCAGTCGCCGGCGATGGCGAGCGCGTCGTCGATATCGGCCGCATCGATGATCACGAAGCCGCCGAGGATCTCTTTCGACTCCACGAACGGACCGTCCGTCACCACCACGCCCTCGCCCTGGCGTCCGGGGCGCAACGTCTTCACCGTTCGAATCTCGTCGAGCTCCTCGCCGCCGGCGATGTGGTCGCGATACTTGCCGAACCAGGCGATGTGGCGATCGATATCGGCCTGCTTCTCCTCGGCCGACCATTCCTCCCAGGCCGCGGCGTCGTCGGGATGGACCCAGTTCATGAGCACGTAGCGCATCGGTGTGTTCTCCGCTCAGAGGCGCCACCTTGGCGCCACTCGAACCCTACGACGAACCGATGCAGGCGTGGCTCGACAATTCCCGATTCATGCGGGCGCCCGTCGTCTGCCCGATAGATCGGGCAGCCGCGCGCAGGAGCCGCCTCCCACGCGCCCCCACACCCGATCTATCGGGCGAACCGACGCAGGAGATGGTGCTCGCGTGCACAGTTGCCCGATACATCGGCATCGGCATCGGCAGCGGCAGCGGCGCGCAAGGCCATGGACACGACGAAGGCCCCGGCCGAAGCCGGGGCCATTCGCCTTGATGAGGAGACGGACCTAGAAGTCCATGCCGCCGCCGGGCGGCATGCCCATCGGTGCCTTGTCCTTCTCCGGAAGGTCCGTGACGATCGTCTCCGTCGTCAGGAGCAGGCCCGCGACCGACGCAGCGTTCTCGAGCGCCGAGCGGGTCACCTTGGCCGGGTCGATGACGCCGGTGGCGAAGAGGTCGCCGTACTCGCCCTTGGCGGCGTCGTAGCCGCTGCCGGCGGGAAGCTTGCGGACCGCCTCGACGACGACCGAGCCCTCCATGCCGGCGTTGATCGCGATCTGGCGCAGCGGCTCCTCCAGCGCGCGGCGCAGGATGTTAACGCCGATGGCCTCGTCGTTGAGGACCTCGAGCTTGTCGAGGGCCGGCAGAGCGTGGATGAGGACCGAGCCGCCACCGGCGACCATGCCCTCCTCGACACCGGCGCGGGCCGCCGACAGGGCGTCCTCGATGCGGTGCTTCTTCTCCTTGAGCTCGACCTCGGTGGCCGCGCCGACCTTCAGGACCGCGACGCCGCCGCTCAGCTTGGCGAGGCGCTCCTGGAGCTTCTCGCGATCGAAGTCACTCGTGGTGTCCTCGATCTGGAGCTTGATCTGGCCGATGCGGGCCTTGATCGCGTCCTCGGAACCCTTGCCCTCGACGATGGTCGTGGCGTCCTTGGTGGCGGTCACGCGGCGCGCCTGGCCGAGATCCTCGAGCTGGACGCTGTCGAGCTTCCGGCCGACCTCTTCGCTGATGACGCGAGCGCCGGTCAGCGTGGCGATGTCCTCGAGCATGGCCTTGCGGCGATCGCCGAAGCCCGGGGCCTTGACGGCCAGCACGTTGAGCGTGCCCTTGAGCTTGTTGACGACCAGCGTGGCGAGCGCCTCACCGTCGACGTCCTCGGCGATGATCAGGAGCGGCTTGCCGGTGGAGACCGTCTTCTCCAGCGTCGGCAGGATGTCCGCCACGGCGCTGATCTTCTTGTCGGTGACGAGGATGTAGGGCTGGTCCAGCGTCGCCTCGAGCTTGCCGCCCTCGGTGCTGGTGACCATGTAGGCGGAAACGTAGCCGCGGTCGAGCTGCATGCCCTCCACGTACTCGGTCTCCATCTTCAGGCCCTGCGACTCCTCGACGGTGACGACGCCATCCTTGCCGACCTTGTCCATGACCTGGGCGATCATGTCGCCGATCTCGGTGTCGCGCGCGCTGATGGCGGCGATGTGGGCGATGTCCTCGGTCGTCTCGACCGGCTTGGAGAGCTTCTTGATCTCCTCGACGATGGCCTCGACGCCCTTGGTGATGCCACGCTTCAGGCCCATGGGGCTGGCGCCGGCGGTGACGTTCTTGAGGCCCTCGGTGATGATCGCCTGCGCGAGCACGATCGAGGTCGTGGTGCCGTCGCCGGCAACGTCGTTGGTCTTCGTCGCGACTTCCTCGAGCAGCTGAGCACCCATGTTCTCGTACGGGTCCTCGAGCTCGATGTCGCGGGCAATGGTCACGCCGTCATTGGTGATGGTCGGCGCACCGAACTTCTTGTCGAGCAGGGCGTAGCGTCCCTTGGGGCCGAGCGTGACCTTGACGGCATCGGCCATCTTGTCAACGCCGCGCTTCAGGGAGCGTCGCGCCTCTTCCTCGAACAGCAGCTGCTTGGCCACGGTTCTGTACGTTCCTCCTCGGGATCGGTTATTCGATGACTGCCAGGATGTCCTTCTGGGACAGGATCAGGAGCTCGTCGTCGTCGAGCTTGAACTCGGTGCCGGCGTACTTCTGGAAGAGGACCTTCTGGCCCTCGCTGACCTCCATCGGCTCGCGCGACCCGTCATCCAGGGTGCGACCGGGGCCGACGGCCAGGATGGTGCCCTCCTGCGGGCGCTCCTTGGCGGTATCCGGCAGGACGATGCCGCTCTTGGTCATCTCCTCGCGCGGGGTGGGCTTGACGACGAGACGGTCCCCGAGGGGCTTGAGCCCCGTGGCCGTGCCGCTGACCGTGGTGGTCATGTGTGCGTAGTGCCTCCTTGCATGCGCAAACCGATGCGACTGGTGCGGTTGAGACGCACGCTCGCGGGAGCGCCAGCTGGGGCCCCGCGTGTTGCCGGATCGGGACCGGGTCGACTGGCACTCAACCAGCAAGAGTGCTAAGTGGCAAGGTAGCACTCGGCCTTTGGGAGTGTCAAGGCGATGCAGCAGGTACGAGGAACGGCGCCCCGGCCGAAGCCGTGGGCGCCGTTGGGATGACTGGCGAGGTCGCCGATCAGGCGTAGTCGGTCAGCATCCAGCCGCTCGGAGCGGGGGCATTGCCGCCGTCGCCACCGTCGTCGTTCGTCGTGCCGCCGCCGCCGTTGTTGCCCGGCGCGAGGACGAGGAAGTACACCAGCGCCGCGATCACGATGATCGCAACGATGATGCCGAGAATGAAGCCGGCACCGCTGCTTCCGTCCGGATCGGTTGCCCCGCCCGGGGTGTTGACGTTGACCTGGCCCATTCCGCGGACCCTCCTTCGGTACGTTCAAAGACAGGCGTCGTTTCGCCGCTCACCCTCCAGCAACCGGCGTGCCAACCCATGCCCGACGGACGGTCGAGCGCACGCTCGCTCACCGGGTGACGAGCGCGTCGTACGCGGCGCGGATCGGACCCACGAGCTCGGCGGGTTCTGTTTCGCGAATGCGCGCGAGCTGCGCCGCCACGCGCAGCCCGGTCGTGGGCTCGTTGCGACGGTCGCGGTCTGGCCCGAGGTACGGCGAGTCGGTTTCGACCAGGAAGCGGCCGGCGGCCAGGCCGGCCGCCGCCTCTCGTGGCCCGATGGCGGACCGGAAGGCGACGGGGAGCGCAAAGCTGACGAGGAAGCCAGCTTCGGACAGGCGCGACGCCATGGCCGCGTCGCCCGAGAAGGCATGGAGCACTCCGCGGTGGTTGGATGCGGGTCGACCCGGCCACGCCTCCAGCGCTGCGGTCACGTCGACATGCGCGTCGCGATCGTGCACGAGCACCGCCAGGCCGAGGCTCGCGCCGAGCGACAGCTGGCGGGCGAACGCCTCGCGCTGGGCATCCGGCGGCGAGAGATTGCGGAAGAAGTCGAGACCGATCTCGCCGATGGCACGCACGGCCGGGTCGCGGGCCAGGGTCTCGAGCCGCCCCCAGGCGGCCTCGTCCATCGCCGCCGCGTCGTGAGGATGGACGCCGACTGCCGGATGAATGACGCCCGGATGCCGCGCGGCGAGCTCGAGCGCGGCCTCCGATGACGCCAGGTCCCAGCCGGGAACCATGATGCGCTCGATGCCCGCATCGGCCGCGCGCTGAACGACCTCGTCGCGATCTCCGTCGAACCGCTGGTGCTGAAGATGCGCGTGCGAGTCCACCAGCCCCGCCAGGCGCCCCGGCACACGCCGACCGCTCAGGCGGAGACCTCCACCTCGACCCGCGGGAAGAGCGGCGTCGGCGAGCCCGTGCGCCAGTCCGCCGGGCCGCCACCCCACGCCAGCAGCGCGTCGAGGCCAGGGCCGCCCGCACCGCGCTCGTCGTACGGTGGTGGCGCGCCAAGCTGCTCCTCGAGGCGGCGCGCGGCCTCCGGCGCAACCGGCGCGAGCAGGTGCCCGACGATGCGGCACGCCTCCGCCATGACGGCGAGCACCTGACCCAGTCGCTCGGTCTTCCCCGCCTTGTTCAGCGCCCAGGGCGCCTGGCCCTCGGCGTAGCCGTTGGTGGCACCGGCGAGGTCCATCATCGCCGCCAGCGCATCGGCGAGGTGGTGCTCCGCCATGGCCGCGTGGTACGCGGCCACGACCCGTTCGGCCGTCGCACGGATCTCGAGGTCCGCGGGCTCGGTCGCATCGGCCACTGGTGGAAGCTGCCCATCCAGATACCGCGCCGCCATGCTGACCGTGCGGTTGACGAGGTTGCCGAGGTCGTTGGCCAGGTCGGCGTTGTATCGGCGCACGAAGCCGTCGTACGTCACGTTCGTGTCACGCTCGAACGGGACCTCGCGCAGGACCATGTAGCGCACGCCGTCGACGCCGAAGGTATCGGCCACCTCGTCGGGGTCCTCGGTGTTGCCGGTCGTCTTGCTCATCCGCTGCCCGCTGACGTCGAGCATGAACCCGTGCGCGAACACCTGCTTCGGCAGCGGCAGCCCGGCGCTCATGAGCATGGCCGGCCAGTAGAGGCAATGGAAGCGCGTGATGTTCTTGCCGATGACGTGCAGGTCCGCCGGCCACCACTTCGCCATCTCGGCCTCGTCGTCCGGGAAGCCGGCGCCGGTCAGGTAGTTCGTCAGCGCGTCGAACCAGACGTAGATGCGATGCGCGTCGTCGCCGGGGAACGGGATGCCCCAGTTCGTCCCCGATCGGCTGATCGAGAAGTCGCGCAGCCCCTCGCGCAGCCAGCCGAGCACCTCGTTGCGGAAGTGCGGCGGCTCGCAGAACGACGGGTTGTCGCGGTAGAGCGCTTCGAGGCGCTCCTGGTAGGCGCTGAGGCGAAAGAAGTAGTTGTTCTCCTCCAGCCACTGGGGATCGAGGGTGGGATGGTCGGGGCAGCGCCCGTCCACGAGCTGCTGGTCGGTCTTGAACTCGTTGCAGCCGGTGCAGAACCAGCCGGAGTACACGCCCTGGTAGACGTCGCCGTTGGCCTGCGCGCGCTTGACCATCTCGACCGATGCGACGGCGTGGTCGGGATCGGTGGTGCGGATGAACCGGTCGAAGCTGATGGCGTAGCGCTCGAACGTACGCTTCCAGGTCGCCGCCCACGGGTCGATCAGGTCGCGTGGGTCCATGCCTCGGTCCCGCGCGTCGCGCTCGACGTTGGCCGAATGCTCGTCCAGGCCGGTCAGGAAGCGGGTCTCGCGACCCATGAGCCGCTGATAGCGCGCGATCATGTCGGCGCCGATGGCCTCGAACATCGAGTGCAGCGCGGGGCGCTGGCTCGGGTAGAAGATCGCCGTGGTGAGGTAGTAGGTGTCGCGCGCGCTCATCGGTGCTCGCGCCCCTTCGGCCAGTACAGCTCCTTGCGGATCTGCTCGGGCGGGTAGCCACGCTCGGTCGCGATCTCGTCGACGGCCGTGATCATGTCCGGGTTGCCGCACAGGTAGACAGTCGTGTTTTCCGCGTTCAGCCCGAAGTTGTCCATCTGCGCGGCGACGATCTTCTCGACGCGCCCCGTCTCACCGGCCCAGCCCGGCGACTCGTTCGGCCGTGACACCGTGGCGACATAGCGCAGCGGAAACTCGTCGCCGGCCTCAATTTCGCTGAGCTGCTCGCGCCAGGCCAGGTCGTACTCGTAGCTCACGCCATGCAGCAGGATGACTTGCCTCGTGTCGCCGTGCCGCCTCATCGTCTCAATCATGCTGATGAAAGGGGCCAATCCAGTCCCGGAGGCGACGAAGAGGCAAGTGCGGCCATCATCCTGGATGAGGAACTTCCCCTTGGCCCCCTTGATGTTGATCGGGTCGCCGACCTTGCGCTTCCAGAGCAGCGGGGTGAATGCGCCGATGTGGACGAGGCGAACGAAGAACTCGTACTCGCTCAGGTCATCAGGGGGCGAGCTGATGCTCATCGGCCGCTGGACGAGCTTGCCCTCGGGTCCAAGGAGGCCGAGCGTGGCGTACTGGCCGGCGGCGAACTCGAATGGATCCTCGAGCGCCTGCACGCCGACGATGGCGAGCCCTTCGGCCACCTCGTCCCAGCGGCTCAGCCGCCCGTTGTAGGGGTACTCCTCTGCCATCCGATCCTTCGCCTGTGCACGCCGACGCGCCGATGAGCCGCCGCGGGCGGTCAGTATAGGCGAGGCACCCCTCACGAACTGCTCGACGAAAGGGCGAACCATGCTCAGCGACCATCCGGCGTTTCCGATCCTGCTCTCGACCGATCTGGACGCGAGTCGGGCCTTCTACCACGGTGTGCTCGGCTTGCCGATCCTGCGTGAGGACCTTCCCGACCGGATCGTGTTCGGCTCAGCCGGCGGGTCGATCGCGGTGACGAGCAGCACCATCGGAACGAAGGACACGCAGACGCAGATGGCCTGGCGCGTGCCGAACATGCACGCGGCACTCGAGGATCTGCGCTCACGAGGGGTACGGATCGAGGAGTACACGGCCCCCGACCCGGTGACGCACGACGGCATCGCCGATATGGGGCACTCGTGGGCCGCCTGGTTCACCGATCCGAGCGGCAACGTCCTCGCGGTCGTCGAGCCGAAGGGCTAGCGGCGCGGTCTTCGCCGGGGCGGTCGGGCGGTGGGACCGGGGGAGAGCCCCACCGCCCTGATCTCACATCGCGACGACGGCCTCGAGGTCATTCGTGGCGCCGTTCGCGGCGATCGACGCTGGCGCCTCGGCCTCGGCACCGTCGGGAGCCGCGGCGACGGCCTGAGCTTCCTTGGCGTACTCCTTCTTGGAGCGGCCCGACAGCATCTCGAGCGAGGCGACGACCACCTCGGTCTTCCAGTGGCGCTTGCCGGCGTCGTCGTCCCACTGGCGGGTCTGGAGACGTCCCTCGATGTCGACCAGCTGGCCCTTCGAGAGGAACTGGCCGGTGATCTCGGCCAGGCGGTCCCAGGCGACGCACGGGTGATACTCCGTGCGCTCGGCGTTGCCCCCGCCGCGGTACTCGTTCGTCGCGATCGTGAAGGTCGAGACGTGCTTGCCCGACGGCAGCGACCGCAGCTCCGGGTCGCGGGTCAACCGTCCGACGAGCATCACCTTGTTCATGCGATGGCTCCTTCCATCAGCTCAGCGCACCGGGGGCGAGGACGGCCGCTTGAGATGGAGGCTAGCGCGCGCCGATTATTGCGCCGTTACTCGTCGCTTATCGGGACTTCGTCCTGGCGCCTCGTCATGCGGGTCCGATGGTCTCGGTAGTCAGCAGTCGAGCTCGCCAATGAGCCTCAGTCAGGGTTGCTCGCACCCTACGGGTATGACTCACCGAGCGGCGACGTTCCTGCGGCTTTCGCATCATGGTTGCTGATCTGCTGCATCGTAATAAGCTCCTCCCGGCCACCGCCGCCCGAAACACCGAATACCAGAACCGGGCCGACCTCGGGGGCATACAGCTTGTATTCGAGAACTTCGGGCTCGATGGTGATGGTGTCCTTCGTGAGGAGCACGTCGTCGAAGTGGCCGAACGGCACCTCGGCCTGCTCATCGGTGCTGAGGATCTCTCCGTTGTCCTCCGCTTCGCCTTCGTAATATTCCTGCCGGTACTGCATACCGTCGCTCGGCGTCCCCGGCATGATGATTCCCGGCAGCGCACCGTCGACGCCGGCCTCAAACGACCCCGCCGTCGACGTCACCTCGCCATCCTCGAACTCTGCAGTGTCTTCGCCCAGATACCAGACGTTTCCTTCGGCATCCTGCGCGTACCAGTCGAACGTATCCTCCACAACCGCCCCTGCCGAGAACACGGTGTCACGCACGACCCGCGCGGTGACGCCGTTGGCGATCTCCCGAGTTTCGGTCGTGACCGTCACGACAACCTCGAGCTCGTTGCCCTCTTCGTCGGTCTCGCGGTAGGTCCATCTCGTCCCAGGCGTCATCGGCCAATACGCATTGTCGATCTCCAGCGTGAGCTCGGCAGGATCGAGTGGCACGGTCTCCGCGCCCTGCGGAAGATCTGCGCTTGTGGCGGGCGGGCTCGACCTCAGCGGCGCGCAGCCGGAGGCCAACGGAGCAATGAGGGCTGCAATGACCGCGACGCCGCTGACGCTGGGCCGTCTATTCATCGTCCTGGTCGCCATCGCGCTCGTCGCCGACGACCTTGAACTGTTCATCGAGCTGAACGTCTACTTGCGAGCCATCGTCGAGCGTCACCTCGACCTCGTAGAAGCTCTGTTCGTCGCCCACCTCCGTCTCGGTCACGCGTCCGCCACCGGTATGTGCCAGTGCGGCTTCCGAAGCGCGCCGCAGGTCGGTGCCGGGGATCGGCTCATCCTGCTGAGCACGGTCGCCGTCGTCCTCCGAGCCGGCCGCCGCGATTCCCGCGCCCGCAGCCACCACAGTCCCGAGCGCCGCAGCCGCGATGATGGTCTTCGTCCTGCGTTTCATTGAGTCATCTCCCCTCGCCTGATGTGAGAACCATTGAAGTCGCACACGTCATACCGGAAGGAGCTCTCACAAGACAGAGCACCTCAGGAGTCGATAAGTTTCACGTCTTGAGTGCGCGCGACCAGGTCCATGTGCTCCCACCACGGCAGCGACCACAGCCGCTCGCCTATCGGGACGATCCGGGTCGCCGTCGCGGATAGAGGTGATCGATGCCGGGCGTCCGAAGGGAGAGCTTCGCGACCGGCGCCAGCTGGCGCTTGAACTCCATCTGCGCGACGCGGCGCGCGACCCACTCGACGAGGTCACGCGAGAGGCCGGCGGCGACGCAGCGGTCGACGGTCCACCGCCGGTCGACCAGCGCAAATAGGGCGCGGTCCAGGAGGCTATAGGAGCGGCCGAGCTCGCCCTCATCGGTCTGGCCCGGCCAGAGATCGGCGGATGGTGGCTTCGCGACGACCTCCTCGGGGACGCCGAGCTCGCGAGCCACGGCGCGCAGCTGTGTCTTGTACAGGTCGCCGATGGGCTGCAGCGCGGCCGCCATGTCGCCGTGCAGCGTCCCGTACCCGAGCAGCGCCTCGGTCTTGTTGCTGGTGCCGATGACGAGAGCGTCGAAGGCAGCCGACCTGTCGTAGAGGATGATCATCCGGTTCCGCGCCATGACGTTGCCCCGCCGCACATTCGTGGTTGCTGGATCCTCACCACTGATCAGCTCGAGCATCGGCTCGACCATCGGCGTGATCTCGATCCGCTCCGTGCGGCAGCCGAGATCGTCCACCACGCGCAGCGCATCGGTCTCGGATGCCTCCGACGACGTGCGATATGGCATGCGGATGGCGAGAATATTTTCGGGGCCGATGGCGCGGGCGGCCAGGTAGGCTACGGCCGCCGAGTCGACGCCGCCGGAGAGCCCAACCACCAGGCGCGTGAACCCGGTCTGCTGCATCTGCGAGCTGATGAAGGCGGTGATGACCTCGACTGCCTGCTTCGGCTCGATGGCCGGGAGCGGAGCCGCGACCGGCTCCGCGTGCTCGGTGGTCACGCCTGGGGTCCCGCGAGCCGCGGCCAGGTACCAACCAGTGTCGGGTTAGGCCAGCTCGCAGCGCGAGCACAGGCCGATCGAACGCCAATCGTCGTCAGAAAGCCGGCGCCGTTGGTGGCTGACGAATGCAGCCCGGGCCACGGAGCGGCCTCACCGCCTACGCCGACGGTGATAGGTTCCTGACGAAGCGCCGCGCTGGTGCCGAGCGTCGAGCTGGTCCCGAGCGCCGAAGACGTGTGGGGCCCGGAGCTGATCACGGCTGCTGCTCCCCATCGATGCCCGCACGCTCGGCGATGATCCGGTCAAGCTCCCGACGAACGAGCTCCAGGCGCTCGTCGGACAGCAGCGGCAGGCCGTAGCGCTGCATGCGCAGGTCATCGCCGTTCAGCGTGCCAACCACGAGCGCCTCGTCCCACAGCGGCGCCTGCACCACGGTCGAGCCATCGGCGGCGAGCAGGCGCGACCCGCCCCAGAAGGTGAGGCCCTCCTCGTTCCCGACCCGGTTGCAGAAGGCGAGCGGCACCGTCCCCAGCAGGGCGTACGTGTCCTGCATCTTGTGCCAGCCCTCGATGGCGGCCAGCCCCGCGCTCGACCCGGGCGCGCGTGACGGCCCCGCGGCGACGTTGACCAGGAGCGACGCACCATCCAGCGCCTGGAGCATCGGCAGCGACGCATGCCAGAAGTCCTCGCACACGCTGAGGCCGATCCGGCCGACCGGCGAACCAACCTCATGCGTCCGAATCCGATCACCGGGTCTCGTGAAGCGACCCTCGTCGAAGAGCCCGTAGGTCGGCAGGTAGACCTTGCGATGGAGGCCGACCAGCGCGCCGTCGCGCAGCAGCGCCGCGGAATTGCAGTACCGATGGTCATCGGTCTCCTCCACGAAGCCGACGGCGACCAGCATGTCGGGCGCTTCTGCGCCGATGGCGAGCAGGCGGGGGTCATCGGCGCGCATGGAGACCTCCGGCACGAGGTCCTGGAGCAGGTAGCCGGTCAGCGCCAGCTCCGGCAGGACCGTGAGGGCGGCGCCCTCGGTGGCGGCGCGACGGACGGCATCGGCGGCGATGGCAAGGTTGGCATCCACGTCGCCGAGCCGGGGCGCGACCTGCGCGAGCGCGATGCGGTACTCCACGCGCGCAGCCTAGCCGATCAGTGCTGCGTCGCGTCTCCCGGCAGCAGGTCGAGCGGGTCGGGCGGCGGCTCGATGTCGGTCGGTGCAACCGCCTCCTCGTCATCGGTCGTGCGCGCGTCCGAGTGATCGGCCGCGGCCGTCGTCAGCTGCCCGCGGCGCTCACCCATGAGCTCCTCGGCGAAGTGGCAGGCGACGCCGTGGCCGGGCCGCAGCTGGCGCAGCTCCGGCGTCTCGACCACGCAGCGCTCCGGATCGCCCAGCTCACGCCGCAGCCAGCAGCGCGTATGGAAGCGGCAGCCGGACGGCGGGTTGGCCGGCGACGGGACGTCGCCGCGCAGGATCATCCGTTTGCGGCGCGTCTCGACCTTCGGGTCGGGAATCGGCACCGCGCTGACAAGCGCGACGGTGTACGGGTGCAGCGGCTGGTCGTACAGCTGCTTGGACGGCGACAGCTCCACGACCTCGCCCAGGTACATGACCGCGATGCGGTCGCTGATGTGGCGCACCACCGACAGGTCGTGGGCGATGAACAGGAAGGTCAGGTCGAACTCCCGCTGGAGATCGGCGAGCAGGTTGATGATCTGGGCCTGGATGCTGACGTCGAGCGCCGAGACCGCCTCGTCGGCGGCAATGAACTCCGGCTGCACGGCGAGGGCGCGGGCGATGCCGGCGCGCTGGCGCTGGCCGCCGGAGAACTCGTGCGGGTAGCGATTGACGGCGTTTCGCGGCAGGCCGACCGTCTCGATCAGCTGCTCGACGCGGTGCCGTGCCTCCGCGCCGCTGGCGATGCCGTGCACGCCGAGCGGCTCGGCCAGCATCGAGCCGATGGTCATGCGCGGGTTGAGCGACGCGTACGGGTCCTGGAAGATCATCTGCATGCGGCGCCGCATGCGCCGCAGGCCGTCACCGCTCAGCGCCGTGACGTCAGTGCCATCGAAGAAGATGCGCCCCTCGGTGGCGTCGACGAGCCGGATGACGGCGCGCGCGAACGTCGACTTCCCGCAGCCTGACTCGCCCACCAGGCCGAGGGTCTCGCCCCTGTGAACCTCGAGGCTGACCCCGTCGACGGCGCGAACCGCACCGACGCGGCGCTCGAGGATCAGGCCCTGGGTGATCGGGAAGTGGACCCGCAGGCCCTCGGTCCTGAGCAGCGGCTCGCCGCCGCCCGGCGCCTGAATCGGCGCCGCAACCGGCGCTTCGGTGGCCGTCGTCACGACGCCTGCTCCGCCTCGAAGCCCGACGGCACCATGCGCTCGCCCTCGGCCGGGTACCAGCACCGGATCTCGTGGCCGTCGGCCGCCTGCGGCGCCTGCTCCAGCGGCGGCATCTCCACCCGGCAGCGATCCTGGACGTTGAAGCAGCGCGGGGCGAACGGACAGCCTGGAATCTCGCGCGACAGATCAGGCGGCTGGCCCTGGATCGGCACGAGCTCACCGCGGCCCTGCGCGTCGAGACGCGGGATCGACTGCAGCAAGCCGACCGTGTACGGGTGGCGCGGGCGCCCGTACAGCTCGTTGGTCTCGGCGTGCTCGACGATGTAGCCGGCGTACATGACGTTGATCGTGCGCGCCATGCCGGCCACGACCCCCAGGTCGTGGGTGATCAGGATGAGCGCCGTGTCGAACTCGGACACGGCAGAGCGCATGAGGTCCAGGATCTGCGCCTGGATCGTGACATCCAGGGCGGTGGTCGGCTCGTCCGCGATGAGCAGCTGCGGGTCGCAGGCCAGGGCCATGGCGATCATGACGCGTTGGCGCATGCCGCCACTGAACTGGTGCGGGTAGTCGTTCAGCCGCCGCTTCGCCGCGGGGATCCCGACCAGCTCGAGCAGCTCGATCGCGCGCGTGATGGCGCCGCGGCGCTTCAGCTTGCGGTGCGTCTCGAGCACCTCGGTCAGCTGGCGCTCAACGGTGAGCACCGGGTTCAGCGAGGTCATCGGGTCCTGGAAGATCATGGCCATCTTGTTGCCGCGCATCTCGCGCACCGACTCCTCGGACAGCGCGAGGACCTCCTCGCCGTCGAAGGTGATCTCGCCCGAGGTGATGCGCGCGGCCGGCTTCGGCAGCAGGCGCATGAGCGCCAGGGAGCTGACGCTCTTCCCCGAGCCGGACTCCCCCACCACGCCCAGCGTCTCGCCGCGCTGGAGGTCGTAGCTGATGCCGTTCACCGCGTGGACGGTCCGCTCGCCCGAGCCGAATGTCACGGCCAGATCGCGCACGCGCAGCAGCGGCAGCTCCTCGTCGGGCAGGCTCCGGATCATCGGCGCAGCCTCGGGTCGAGCGCCTCGCGCATGCCGTCACCGAGCAGGTTGAAGCCGAGGACCGAGAGCACGATCGCCACGCCGGGGAAGAAGGCAAGGTAGACCGCGTCGTTCAGGTAGCGGTACGTGTCGGACAGCATCATCCCCCACTCCGGCGTGCGCGGATCCGGAGGTCCGAGGCCCAGGAAGCCCAGCGCCGCGGCATCCACCACGGCCGTGGCGAGCGCCAGGGTGGCCTGGACGATCAATGGACCGATCGCGTTCGGCAGCATGTGGCGCAGCAGCAGCGCCGGTCCGCGCACGCCAACCGAGCGCGCCGCGACGACATAGTCGGCGTCGCGCAGGCTGAGGAGGCTGCCGCGGAGGAGCCGGGCGAAGATCGGGACGTTGACGATGGCGATGGCCACGGCGATCTGGATGATGCCGCGCCCCAGCCAGGAGACGACGGCAATGGCGAACAGCAGGCCGGGGATCGACAGCATGATGTCGACGCTGCGCATGATCAGCGCGTCGACCCAGCCGCGGAAGTAGCCGGCCACCGACCCGAGCGTCGCGCCGACGGTCACGCCGAGCACCACGGACAGCACGGCGATGCCGAGCGTCAGGCGTGAGCCGAAGATGATCCGGCTGAAGACGTCCTGGCCCTGCACGTTCGTGCCGAACCAGTGCTCGGCGTTGGGCGGCAGGTAGCTCTCGGCCAGGCTGCCGATGCGCGGGTCGTAGGGCGCGAGGAACGGCGCGAACACGGCGATGAGCACGAAGAAGCCGACGATGGTGCCGCCGATCAGCGCGGCCGGGCTGTGCCGCATGCGGCGCAGCGCATCGGTCCAGAGGCCGACCGGGCGGTCCTCGGGGATGGTGCCGACGGTGACGGCCGGGGTGGTCACGAGTAGCGGATCCGCGGGTTGAGGAACCCGTAGCTGACGTCGACCAGGAGGTTCACGAGCACGAAGATGAGGGCCAGCATGAGCACCCCGCTCTGGATGACGGCGTAGTCGCGGGTGGTGACCGCATCGTAGATCCAGGTGCCGACGCCGCCCCAGCCGAAGATCGTCTCGGTCAGGATCGCACCGCCCAGCAACAGGCCCGTCTGGAGACCGATGACCGTGACGACCGGCAGCAGCGCGTTGCGCAGGATGTGTCGTCCGTCGACGATGCCCGACGGCAGGCCCTTGGCGTTGGCCGTGCGGACGTAATCCTCGTTGAGGACGTCGATCACGCTGGCGCGGGTGATGCGCATGATGATCGCCAGCGGGATGGTGCCGAGCGCAACCGCCGGCAGGATGAGGTGACGCAACGCGTCGATGAAGCCGCCCCACTCGCCGGCGAGGATCGCATCGATCGTCATGAAGTTCGTCACGCGCGGAATGTAGTACTCGATGAGGTCGATCCGCCCCGAATCCGGCAGGATCGGCCACTGGATGGCGAACAGCCACTTGAGCATCAGGCCCAGGAAGAAGATCGGGATGCTGATGCCGATGAGGGACGCGACCGTCCCCACCTGGTCGACCCATCGGCCGCGCTGCTTGGCGGTCACCAGGCCGAGCGGGATGCCGAGAACGATGGCGAAGATGATCGCCGACAGGCTGAGCTCGATGGTGGCCGGGAAGCGCTGCAGGAAGTCGTCGACCACGTCGCGGTTGGTGATGAAGCTTCGTCCGAGATCGCCCTGGACCAGGCCGCCCATGTAGTCGAGGTACTGCTGGTACAGCGGCTCGTTGAGGCCGAGCGCCTCGCGCACGCGCTCGACGTTCTCCGGCGAGGCACGGTCGCCCAGGATGGCGATGGCCGGATCACCGGGCAGCAGGTGGATGAACACGAAGATCAGGAGCGTCAGCCCGAGCAGGATCGGGATGAGCAGCAGAAGACGGCGAAGGATGAACTTGCCCACGTGTCTGCTCGGCGCCTCCTGTGGCGGAAAGCGAGAGGGCCTCGGCCATCGGCCGAGGCCCTCTCAGTCTAGAGCGTCAGGCTGCGGCTACTCCCCGCCGTCGGTCAGCCAGACCGAGGTGAAGGTCTCCGAACCGGTCGGGTTCGGAACGTAGCCCTGGACGGCATCGGTGAAGGCAAGCGCCGTATCACCGTGGGTCAGGGTCACGAAGCAGACCTGGCCATGGATGATGTTGGCGGCCTCGCCCCACGCCGCGGCGCGATCGGCCTCTTCGAGAGTCTGATCGGCCGTGTTGATGGCGTCCTCCAGCCCATCGGCGTCGCATGCGAACTGGGCAGCGGGCTCACCCTGGCTGTAGCCGAAGTGGACCCCATACCAGTTCGACGGATCGTCGTAGTCGCCGGTCCAGCCCAGGAAGTGGAGCTCGTAGTTGCCGTTCTGCGCGGCACTCGTGTACTCCGTGCTCCAGTCGGAGCTGTCCGGCTCGACGACGAACCCGACGTCCTCGAGCATGGTGGTGACGGCCTGCTGGAGACCCTGCGGATCCGGCATGTACGGCCGGGTCACGCCGGTGGGTGCCCAGAAGTGCACCGTCGCGGGATTGTCCTCTCCGTAGCCGGCCTCCTCGAGCAGCGCCCGAGCAGCGTCCGGATCGTACGGATAGGTGTTCTCGTCGTCGACGCCGGCACGGACGCCCTCATACCAGCCGCTGGACGGCGGCAGGAAGATGTCGGCGACCGAGCCGCGTCCACCGTAGAACGCGTCGATCAGCGCCTGCTTGTCGATCGCGAGCGCGATCGCCTGGCGAACGGCGATGTCGGTGAGGACCGAGCCCTCCTCCGCCAGCGGGTTCAGGCCCAGGTACAGGCTGTTGAACGACAGGCGCTCCATGAGGGAGAGCCCGTCGCTGGACTCGACCGCCTCGTAGTCGGTCGGGCTGACGAGGTCATAGCCCTGGATGCTGCCGCCCTGGAGGGCCTGCAGCCGGGCCGCCGGATCCTCGATCGGGCGAATGATCACGCGGTCGAGGTAGGCCGGGTCGCCCCAGTAGTCTTCGTTGCGGACCAGCACGGCGCTGTCGTCCGGCACGTAGTCCTCGAGGATGAACGGACCGGTGCCGCCCTGGACGACCTCGGTGCCGAAGGTGCTCGAGGCCGGATCGTCGGCGTTGGTCTGCTCAAGGATCGCCGGGCTGACGATCGCGAACGGCGTCAGCGCGAGGCCGAACAGGAAGGTCGGGCTCGGGTCGCGAAGGGTGAACGTGACCGTCAGGTCATCGGTCGCCTCGACGCTCTCGATCAGGTTGTCCGGGCCGAAGCCGTCCATGACGGCGCCGTAGTAGTAGGCATCCGCCTGGAACTCCTCGGCGAAGTTCTGCCAGCGGTCGAAGTTGATCTTCACCGCCTCGGCGTTGAAGTCGGTCCCGTCGTGGAACTTGACCCCCTCGCGCAGGTGGAAGACGTAGGTCGTGTCGGAGGGCTCACCCTCCCAGCTCTCGGCGAGCACGCCGACGAGCTCGTTTGCCGATCCCGGGGCGAGGTCGACGAGCGGCTCGTAGACCTGCTGAAGGACGCGGAACGACTCGCCGTCGCTGGTCAGTGCGGGATCGAGGCTCGCCGCCAGCCGCGCGCCGGCGAAGACCAGCGTGCCGCCCTGCTGCGGCTCTCCCGCCGTGCCACCGTCCTCGGACGGGGCCGGGGCCTCCGAACCGGTCGGGGGCGGTGCCTCCGACTCCTCCTCCGACGCGCCCGGCTGCTGCCCGCAGGCGGCCAGCACCAGGATCAGGACGGCGAAGACGGAGACCCATCTCCAGTTACGCATCCACACTCCTCCAAATGATTGATGCTTGATGCTGATCACCGCTCCGGTCGTCGTCACGGCCCATGCCGGTGATCCGGGGGCTGATCCAGCCAAACGGTGGGCTAGTGTCGCACAGTCCCACGAATTCAGGAAGGCTCGCCAGGCTGGCTCGGCGCCAGCTGCCAGGCGAATCCATCCGGCTCAATGCTCGCCGATGCGCCGCGCGTCGGTTCCGGCGTCTGGAGCGGGCGAATGACGAGGCGCAGCTCGGTCGGTGCCTCGACCGGGTCGTCGGCCTGCCCGGTGGCGGTCGTCGCCACGGGGGGCCGCGAGACGACGGTCAGGATCGACTCCGGGTCCGGGCGCTGCGCGCCCGCGTCAGTGTTGCTGCCCCACGCGCGCGTCAGCTGCGCCAGGGCCGACTGCTCGCGCGGCAGGCGCGGCACCTGCTGCAGTGTGCTGCGCTCCCAATCCACGGAGGAATCGGTCGTCCCGGGCAGGCCGACGACCTGGGTGTTCAGCGCCAGCAGCAGCGCGAGGCCGGTGCCGGCCATCGCGGTCGCGAAGCGCAGCCGGCCGACGACGGCAGTCGACCATTGCCAGAAGCGGACCGCCGGCGCTGGCTCCGGTGCCTGGGCGCGGACCAGGATCCGCTCCCACGCCGCCGAGGACGGAGACGCGTTCTCGATCCGGGCGGCGAGCGCGATTCGGAGCTGCTCGACCATGGCGCGATCGAAACCGACCTCGTCCCGGCAGCTCCGGCAGCCGGCAAGGTGGTCCAGGTGCGGCTGAGAGCTCGGGCCGAGCTCGCCGAAGCGAGACAGCCACAGCAGCTCTCGGCAGATGCGACGGCACCTCATCGGGTGGTGACCCTCACCGCCGCAGGCGTGCCGACCGGTGCGCGACGCTCGACCGGCAGCCGGGCGCGGAGCGCCTTGAGGGCGTAGTGCAGGCGTGACTTCATGGTGCCCACGTTGCAGTTGGCGATCTCCGCGGCCTCGGCCAGGGAGTAGCCATGCAGGTAGTAGAGGATGATCGCGGTCTGCTGCTTGGGCGGCAGCGCGTCGATGCCACGCTGGAGGACATCCAGCACCTCGCGCGATTCGACCACCTGGTCGGGGCGGGCGGACAGGTCGACCACCAGGTTGGTGATGAGGCTGGTGATCGGCTCCGCCAGCGCCTTGCGGCGGCTGACCCGGCTGTAGCACAGGTTGATGGTGACGCGCTGCAGCCATGGAAGCGGCGAACGTTCGGGATCCAGCCGCTCGCGCACGCGGTAGGCCTTGACGAAGCAGTCCTGAAGGACCTCCTCGGCGAGGAACGGATCGCGCGTGATGGCGAGCGCGGTCGCATAGACCGGTCGCTTGTAGGTGTTGAAGAACTCCTCGAAGGCATCAAGGTCACCGCCCTGCATCCGCCTGACGAGGTCGTTCGACGCGCTTGCTTCCACTGGCACCTGTGCAGCTCGATCGCCGCTGGGGTTTCTCATAGTACGCCGGGCCGTCTCGATTGGTTCAGACCGATGCTGGCGCCGCACGCGCCCTTCGGCCGATCATTCGCCAGCCGTTTCACACGACCGTCCGCCTGGAGCGCCAATGTACTGGCGCTATTGCACATGAGGGCCATGCCGCGTGGCGCTGCGCCAGTCTGTTGGGGCGCAGCTCGCACGAGGAGCGCGCCGGCGGACACCTCGTGCGTGCACGACCTCAATGAACTGGCGGAATCGCGGATGCCGGGCGCCTCCCGTGGAATGGCGCCAATTGACTGGCGTTCGGCGGCCCACGGCCAGGACTATGCCGTGGGCGCGTCCGGCGTCGGCGTCACCGATGGAGGAGCCGCGGGCGGATCGGCCTCATCGGGAAAGACGTAGCGCAGGTCGGGACGGCGTGCGGCCGCTGCCTCGTCCAGCCGGCCGACCGGCGTGGTCGTGGGCGCACGCTTGAGCGCCTCGGGGTCCGTCGCAGCCTGCTCGGCGATGCCGCGCATGATCGTCACGAACTCGTCGAGTGTCTCGAGCGACTCCGTCTCGGTCGGCTCGACCATCAGCGCCTCCTCCACGATCAGCGGGAAGTAGATCGTGGGCGGATGGATGCCGTGGTCCAGGATGGCCTTGGCGATGTCGAGCGTCGTCACGCCGTGCTGCCGCTTCTGCCGGCGCCCGCTGAACACCACCTCGTGCTTCGACAGCCGGTCGTAGGGCAGGTCGTACACGTCGTGCAGCCTGACCCGAAGGTAGTTGGCCGCCAGCACCGCGTCCTCGCTGATGGTGCGCAGCCCCTCCGAGCCATTCGAACGGATGTAGGTGTAGGCGCGCACGAACATGCCGAAGTTGCCGTAGCAGCTGCGCACCTTGCCGATGCTGTCCGGCCGATCGTCGTCCAACGCCCACCGCGCGCCCGGCGTGGACCGACCGTCGCGCGCGTTGCGGAGCACGTCGGTCGCGCCGCCCTCGACGAGCACGACGGTCGGGCTCGGCAGGAACGGCTCCAGCTTGTCGCTCACGCCGACCGGCCCGGCCCC
>DASTTX010000021.1:0-16210 GCA_035759945.1 Candidatus Limnocylindria bacterium
GGCACGGGGATGCTGTTGTCGAGCAGCCAGGCGATCGCTTCGACCTCGGCCAGCTCGCGGGATCGATCTCGCTCCGTGCGTCGGAGGCGGGTCACACCGTCCATCGCGCCAGCCCTTGCAGGTCCGGTGCCCCGCGTCGGCGGAATGACGTAGCATCCCGCTGGCCGTTCCGACCTGTCGGCGGCCGCACAATGACTGGGAGACTCCGAGCATGAATGCCGCCCCGACCGCCGCCGCCCCGATCACGACCGTCGACGCCACGCCGCGCGTGCCCATGATCGGGCTGCTGCGCGCACTGCTGCTGAGCGAGGCCGGGGCGGGAGTGGTGCTCGCCATCTTCCTCAGCCTGCTGGCCGCCGCGGAGCGCGACTTCCTCGGAGGGGACGCTGGTCGCGCGGCCGAGGAGACGCTGCGGTTCGCGGCCGGAGGCGCATTCCTGTTCGCCATCTTCGCCGCAATCGCGTCGCGCGGCGCTCGCCGCCGCCGCGGCTGGGCGTGGACCCTGGCGGCCATCCTGCAGGTCGTGCTCGCCATCGGCACGGGCGTCGCGATCATGGCCGCCGAGTGGCAGAACGTCTTCCTCATCGGCTTCGGCGCCGCGGCGATCGTCATGCTCGTCCTGTCGACGACCAGCGTGCGGCGCGCCCTCGGCCAGGAGTAGCGCCTTCCTGCCGTCGGCTGTCAGGTATCGGTCCTAGCATGGACCGATGACCGAGGCGAACGTCCACGATCCGGGCCCCGAGGTCGCCGGCGACCGCGGCGAGGCGCACGCCACCGCGGCGCGCGAGCCACTGACGATCGGCAAGGCGACCGTCCGCATCGGCACCGCCTCCTGGACCGATCCGACGATGACGGCGCCGGGGGTGTTCTACCCGCCCGATGCCGGCACGGCCGAGGAGCGGCTCGTCTACTACGCGAACCAGTTCCCGATCGTCGAGGTCGACTCGACCTACTACGCGCTCCCAGCCCGCCGGACCGGGGAGCTGTGGCTCGAGCGCACGCCGCCGGACTTCACGTTCGACATCAAGGCCCACGCGCTGATGACCGGCCAGCCGAGCGAGGTCAAGCGCCTGCCGAAGGACCTGCGGGAGGCGCTGCCGGCGGAGATTCTCGACCAGAAGCGCGTCTACGCCCGCGACCTGCCGAACGAGATCGAGGACGAGATCTGGGCGCGCTTCCTGGACGGCATCGAGCCGCTGCGCAGCTCCGGCAAGCTTGGCGCGGTCTTCCTGCAGTACCCGCGCTGGTTCTTCCCCACCAGCGAGTCGCGCGACGAGATCGTGAAGGCCACCGAGCGACTGGGTGACACGCCGTTCGCTGTCGAGCTGCGCCACGCCAGCTGGTTCAACGAAAAAAACCGCGAGCGAACGATCGCGTTTCTCACCACGTACGAGATCCCGTTCGTGATGGTCGATGCGCCGCCCGGCACCAAGTCGTCGGTTCCTCCCATGACCCTGGTGCCCTCCTCGAAGCTGGCGGTCGTCCGCTTCCACGGCCGGCGCACCGAGACCTGGGAGAAGAGCGGCATCCCGGTCGTCGAGCGCTTCCGCTACCTCTACGACCAGGGGGAGCTGGGCGAATGGGTGCCACGCATTCGGGAGACCGCCGAACAGGCGCCCGAGATCCACGTGCTGATGAACAACTGCTACGCGAACTACGGGACCACCAACGCCCGCGAGATCGCCGACCTGCTCGCGTCACAGGTGCCCCGGCTCGACGCCTGAGCCGCTACCCTGTCCGCCGTGGGGAGACTGACCCGAGCCTCTGCCCTCGCCTGGGCACTCCTGATCATCATCGCCGGCTGCACGTTCCCGCCGCTGCGGACGCCGGCGCCGACGCCGCTGCCGACGCTGGCGGCCCTCGAAACGACGGCGCCGACCCCATCACCGACGCCATCCCCCACCCCCTCGCCGACGCCGATGCCGCCGGCGCCGGCCTTCGCCGCCGGAGAGATCGTCGCGACCGCGATCGATGGCCTGCGCGTTCGTCAACGACCCAGCCTGAGCAGCTCGGTGCTGGCCGGCCTCCTCCCGCTCGGGGCCGAGCTCGAGGTCGCCATGGGACCGATCGTCGTCGACGACAACGCCTGGTACCTCGTGCGTGACGCTCGTGCCGAGCCCGCCTTCGAGGAGGGCTGGATCGCATCCGGCTTCGCTCCGGAGCCGTACCTGATGGCGGCCGGCCGAACCAATCCGGACTCACCATTCGTTGCCTCCTTCGCGCAGACCGGCAACGCGCAGTACGGACCGATCGAGATCACCGACGCCGATCACGCCATCCGCTGGATCGCGCTCGACCCGGAGCGCGTCCGCTGCCAGCTGAGCGTCCTGCTCGGCAATCCGGACGCCACGCCGGTCCCGGTCATCCGCGCGACCGTCGGCAACGGCGTGGACCCCGGCATGCTGCAGCCCGGGTCCTTCGCCGCCTTCGGCGTGCGCGGGCAGGTCTTCGTGACCATCGAGTCGGACTGCTCCTGGGCGCTGGTGATCGAGCGCCTGCCGGCGGCGACACCGGTGCCGAGCCCGTCGCCCACGCCGTCGGTGTGACAGGCAACCTGTCGCGGTTGCCGGCGATGCTCTAGCCGATCGAATGCAGCTCATCGACGGCCAGCCCGTCTTCTCCGCCACCGACCTCGTCGGCTATCTCGCCTGCGAGCACCTGACCGCCCTCGAGCGCGCCGCGCTTGCCGGGCTGGTCCAGCGCCCCGTGCGCGAGGACCGCGAGCTCGACGTCATCCGCAAGCGTGGCTTCCAGCACGAGGCCCGATACCTCGCGGACCTGGCCGGCGCGCATCGCGTCGTCGTCGAAGTGGCACGCGACGATGAGGCCGACCGCGGCGACGAGATTCGACGCCAGGCGGCGGAGACGCTCGCGGCGATGGCCTCCGGCGCCGATGTCATCTATCAGGCCACGTTCTTCGACGGTCGCTGGCTCGGCTACGCTGACTTCCTGCTGCGCGTCGAATCACCGGAGCGCCCATCGGTCTGGGGGCCCTTCCATTACGAGGTCGCCGATACGAAGCTGGCCCGGCACGTCAAGGCCGGCGCCGTGCTCCAGATGTGCTCGTACGTCGAACAGCTCGAGCGGCTGCAGCGGGTCCGCCCCGAGCTCATGAAGGTCGTCCTCGGCGGGAGCGCGCACGAAACCGCCGCGCTGCGCGTCGACGACTACATGGCCTATTACCGCGCGGCGAAGGACCGGTTCGAGGCCACGATGCTGGACGGTGCGCCGGCCGCGTATCCGCCAACGGGAACCTATCCCGAACCCGTCGAGCATTGCGACGTGTGCCGCTGGGCCGAACTCTGCGCGGTGCGCCGACGCGAGGACGACCATCTCTCCCTGGTGGCGGGCATCACCGCGCGACAGCGAAAGGCGCTCTCCGCGCGCGAGCTCGACACGGTCACGCGGCTGGCCGCCGCGCCGATCCCCTTCGACCCGCCGCTCGACGGCTCGAGCGCGGCCAGCGTCGAGCGCGTGCGCGAGCAGGCGCGCATCCAGGTCGAGGGGCGCGGCTTGAAGAAGCCGATCCACGAGCTGCTCGTCCCGCCACCGGGTGCCGCCATCGACGCCGAACGCGGGCTAGGCATCCTGCCGGAGCCGAATTCTGGCGACCTGTTCCTCGACCTCGAGGGCGACCCGTACGCGCTCGAGGACGGCGTCGACTACCTGTTCGGCCTGATGGACACCTCCGGCGAGTTCACCGCCATCTGGTCCTTCGACCCCGACCGTCCGGGCGACGTGACCCTGGCCGGGGAGAAACGGGCATTCGAGGAGCTGATCGATCTCATCTGCGCAAGGCTCGAGGCGCATCCCGGGATGCACGTCTACCACTACGCCGCCTACGAGCCGACCGCCCTGAAGCGGCTCATGGGCCGCCACGCGACGCGCGAGGAGGCGGTGGACCGCCTCCTGCGCGGCGGGGTGCTGGTCGACCTGTATCGCGCGGTGCGACAGGGCCTGCGCGCATCGGTCGAGAGCTACTCGATCAAGAAGATCGAGGCCCTCTACGACTTCACGCGCAGCGAGGGGCTGCGCGATGCGGGCTCGAGCATCGTCGAGTTCGAGACCTGGCTCGAGCTTGGAGAGGGCGAGCGACCGGCGTCCGAGATCCTCACCTCCATCGCTGCCTACAACCGTGACGACGTACTGAGCACGCTGCGACTGCGCGGCTGGCTGGAGGTGCAGCGCGGGCGGCTGGCGGAGCAGACGGGGCTGCCCGTCCCGCGGCCGGCGCCGCGTTCGGGTGACGCGCCGGAACAGCTGCGCGAGGCGGACGAGCACGTGCAGGAGGTGGCGGCACGCCTCACGGCCGGCGTGCCGGACGATCCCGCCGAGCGGCAGCCGGAGCAGCACGCGACGTGGTTGCTGGCACAGCTGCTGTCGTGGCATCGCCGCGAGGCGAAGGTCGCCTTCTGGGAGTTCTTCAATAGGCTGGGCATGGACCTGCCGGAGCTCATGGCGGACAAGGCGGCCATCGGCCCGCTCGAGGTCGTCGGCCCGGTCGGCGGGCCATACCTGCCAACCCCGAGGGCGCGCTACGCCCGGCAGCGGTGGCGCTATCGCTTCGCGCCACAGGACTACGACATCGGCCCGCTGTCGGAGCTCTACGACCCGCGCCTGTACCGCGAGCAGCCGGCCGCCCAGTGGAGGGAGTGGAAGGTCCGCGGTGAGCTGATCGGCGTCGACGAGGCGGCAGCGACGCTTGACATCGCGTGGCCGGCCGACGCCGCCCCATCGCACCCTGAGGCCCTCATCCCGCTCAACATCATCCGCGACGTCGACCAGCGGGCGGCGCTCCTGCGGCTGGGCGAATGGGTCGCCGAGCACGGCATCGACGCTCACGGCCCGTGGCAGGCCGCCCGCAGGGTGCTGCTGCGGCGCCCGCCTTCGATGGGACAGGATCCGGGAGCGCCACTGCGCCAGCCGGGCGAGACGGAGCTCGACGCGGCGTGCCGGCTGGTCGAGCTGCTCGACGAGGACCCGCTCGCCATCCAGGGCCCGCCCGGCTCCGGGAAGACGTACGCGGGAGCCCACATGATCGCCCGACTCCTGGCATCCGGGAAGCGGGTCGGGATCGCCGCAAACAGCCACAAGGTCATCTCGAACCTGCTGGCCACGGTCCTCGAATACGCGGGCGACGCCGATGTCCGGGCCGTCCAGCGCGCGAACGACGAAGGCTCGGCGGTCGCGGACCCACGGGTCCGTGTTGCGAAGAACAACGGCGAGGTGCTCGCGGGACTGGCCGATGGCACCTTCAACCTCGCCGCCGGCACTTCGTGGCTGTGGTCGCCGGAGGGCCTCAGCGACAGCGTCGACGTGCTCTTCGTCGACGAGGCGGGCCAGGTATCGCTGGCCAACGTGCTAGCCATGGCGGGAGCCACGAGGTCGATCGTGCTGCTCGGCGATCCTCAGCAGCTCGACCAACCGCTCCAGGGCTCGCATCCGCCCGGAGCCGACCGCTCCGCGCTGGCGCATCTGCTCGGTCCGCACGACGCGATGCCCGACGATCTCGGCCTCTTCCTGGCCCGTACCTGGCGGCTGCACCCCTCGATCACGACCTTCACCTCGTCCGCCTTCTACGAGGACAAGCTCGCGTCGCGCGATGGCCTCGAGCGCCAGCAGCTCCAGGGCCCCGCTCCGCTACGGGGCGCCGGCCTGCGACTCCTGCCAGTGGACCACGTCGGCAGCGAGTCCGAGTCGCCCGAGGAGGCGCGCGTGGTGGCTGCCATGGTCCGAACGCTGGTCGAGAGCGGATCGACGTGGATCGACCGCGACGGCAAGGAGTGCCCGCTGCGCTACGGGGACGTCCTGATCGTGGCGCCGTTCAACGCGCAGGTCGGCGCCATCGCGCGCGAGCTCCCCGAGGCGCGGGTCGGCACCGTGGACAAGTTCCAGGGGCAGGAGGCGCCGATCAGCATCTACTCCATGACCAGCAGCTCGGCTGATGATGCGCCGCGCGGCATGACGTTCCTCTACTCGCGGAACCGCCTGAACGTCGCCACGTCACGCGCGCGATGCATCGCGGTCGTGGTCGCGTCGCCCGCCCTGCTCCGCGTGCGGGCGCGGACGCCGGAGCAGATGCGCCTCGCCAACGCGCTGTGCCAGTTCGCCGAGCTGGCAGCCGAAGCGGCTGTCAGCGGTTCGCGTTTCGGAGGGACGTCGTGAGCCGCTCATTCCCGGGGTCGACCAGCGCGCACTGGATCACGCGGTCGCCGTCCTCCCAGCCCTCCTCGGTCGGCGTGAACGGCACGAAGTCGATGACGGACGTCTCGTAGCTCATCCCGACGTAGGCCTCGAAGACCGGCACGCAGGTATCGATGATGAAGTCGAGCATGGCGTCGTCACTGGGGTACGTATCCGCGCCGTTCCACGTGGCGAGGTGGAACATCTCGTAGCCGTGCGGGTCGGTGCACGGGCCGGCATTGACCTCGCTGACCTCATCGGCCTCGCCGACGTCGAAGCAGTCGCCCACGCGCACGTCCTGGATCTGGAGCGTGCCCGAGCCGGTGATCTCGCCGCCGCTGTCGCGCTTCGCGGTCGTCAGGTAGCCGACGGCCAGGGCGACGACGAGCGCCGGGATCCACCAGAACCGCAGGTAACGCTGCCAGCTCGGCGCGCTCGTGGCGGGCTGCGGCGCACCGGTTTCGGCTGCCCAGCTGGCGCGATCGGCGTCGGTCGCCTCGGCGCCGCGCAGCAGTCCGCATCGCACGCAGGCGGATGCCGGTCCCTCGTTGTCCGCATAGCAGCGCTTGCAGACCCATCGCTCGTTCATCGCGCGACCTTACGCGACGCACCCCCACGCTCGGCAACGTGACGTTCGTACGCCTGTACGAACGCCACCTGCTCCTCGGTCTCGACGGCGGTCGGATGGCGGACGAGGCGCACGCGCTCGATCGCGTCCGCGGCCGATGCACCGGCGGCAACCAGCGCACACGCGGCCACCGTGCCGCTCCGGCCGACACCTCCCATGCAGGCGACGGCAACGTCGGACGTCGCCCGCGCCGCGGCCAGCTCCGCCAGTAAGTCATCCATCTCCTCCATGGTCCGCGGCGCGCTGCCGTCTCGCAGCGGTCGGCGGGTGATCGGCAGTCCGGCCTTCGCCGCGCGCGCGACGATGTCGGTGTCGCCCCAGCGCGCCAGCTCCTCGTCATCGACCAGGAGGAGGAGGTGCCGGACGCCCTGCGCCAGCAGGCCGTCAAGATCGACGGCCAGGTCGCGCCGATACACGAGGCCGGGATACCGGGTCGAGGCGCCATGCTTGCCTGGCAGGATCGTCATCCCCAGCCGCCCGCCGGGCCCGAGCTCGCCGCCGGCGAGCCAGTCCACGCGGATCGGCGAGTCCGGCCAGGGCGTCGCCACCTAGTTGAGCTGGCCGTTGCCGCGAGTGCAGAAGTGGCCCTGCGGATCGAGCGGCTGGCCACAGAAGGGACAGGCCGGCCGGCCGGCGCCGAGCAGCGCCTCGGCTCGCTGCACGAAGCCACGCGCATCCGCCACGCCGATCCGGACGCGCAGGAGGTCCGGGCCCTCGTCGGCATCGTCCGGAAGCTCGGCGTACTCGCCGTCGTCGGTCGGCGTCTGCGCCTCGATCACCACGGCCTCCGTCGCGGCATCCCACGCCAGCGCCATGGCGCCGACGCGGAAGAGCTCGACGACCGGCTCCTCCAGCCCGTGGTCGTCGGGCGAGCCGGGTTCATCGGTGGCCTCGACGGCTTCGAGCAGGTCATCCAGGCGCGCGGCCAGCGCCGCCACCTGGACCTTCTCCAGGCCGACGCTGACGAGCGCGCCGCCCTTGCGCGCCTGGAGGTAGAAGGCCCGATCACCGGGCTCGCCGATGGTGCCCGCCACGAAGCGATCGGGGTCGTCGAAGATGAAGAGCCGTCGTGTCATTGAGCTTCATCCTAGCCGCTCCCCGGACGGTAGAGTGGGCGGTGCAGATGAGCACCGGCGGTCAGCACGGACAGGCGCGACCGATGCGGCAACGCATCAACCGATGGCGTCCGCGCTCGATGGCCCGCCGTCCCGATGGCGAGGACCGGTTCAGCCTCTCTCCACGCGCTCGCCGCATCGCCGGTTGGCTGGCCGCTCTGCTTCTCGTCCTGGGCATCGCGGCCGTCGTGCGCTTCCTGGGTGGCAACGGCGACGGTACTCCGCTGGACGCGGCTCCGAGCGGGTCGGCCGGGGCGGCCTCCGATGCGGCAGCCATCATGTTCGGCACGGCAATCGATCCCGCCACCGGTCAGGTCGCCGAGGCCGCGCGCGCCGACACCTTCACCGCCGGCGAAACGTTCGCCTATTCGGTCGAGCCGGGCGCGGCCCTGGCCGATCCGGTGTACGTCGAGGTCCGACGCACCGGGGGCGCCCAGGTCGGCGTCGCCCAGGAGGCGGTCGAGGGCCAGAAGCTGCCGGATCCGCGGGCGATCGCGTTCACCGTGCCGGTCGACGACCTCCTGGAGGCCTTCGGACCGGGTGAGTACCTCATGCTCATCTATGCCGCAGCCGGCGGCACGGGCGAGCCCCTGGCGGAGGGGACCTTCGAGCTCGTCTCAGCCGCGTCCAGCGAGGCCGCGGCTCCGTCGGCGAGCACGTCGGCCAGCCCGTGAACCGACGCTAGGCCGGGCCGGCAAACGGAAAGGGATCGGAGACGTGCCCCATCTCCGATCCCTGCAGGCAAGTCGGCGTGCCCATCCGACTCGTCGAACCGCAGCGTACGGTCCCAAGACCGCACCTGTCAATACTCAATTGACCGCGAGCGCCTCGCTCGTGAGCTCGTACGCGCCGCGATGGTCGCCGCTCTCCGCGCGCAGATCGGCCCATTCGCGGAGCACCTCGCGCAGCCGGTTCGGCGCCTTGCTGGAGCGCGCGAGCGCCGCCGCTTCGCCGAACCGCGCCTCGGCTTCCACCGGGCGGCCGGCGCGACGCAGGGCGCGCGCCTCGGTCAGCATGGCCATGAGGCCGGCGAACTCGTTGCCGCTGCGCTGGGCGTAGTCGCGCGCCTTGGCCGCCAGACCGAGCGCCTCGTCGACGTTGCCACGCGCGAGGGCGACCTGCGCCTCGGTGTCGACCACGGACGCCATCCAGCGCTCGTCGCCGGTGTCCTCGATCTGGCGCCGTGCGTCGCCAGCCAGCTCGTGCGCGCGCTCGATCTGCCCGGTGGCCAGGTAGGCCAGCGCAAGATCATTCTCGATGCGCGCCGACTCGAAGATGGCACCGGCCGCGCGATACAGCGCCATGCCCTGGGTGCCGGCGCGGATGGCGGCCTCGAAGTCGCCGATCTCCCGGTAGCTGATGGCCAGGTTGAACAGGAACGCCGCACGACGCCGGTCGTCGAGGTCGGCAGCCAGGCCACGGGCCTCTTCCAGGTACGTCAACGCCCGCGTCGGTTGACCGGCGCGTGACTCGACCGCGGCCAATGACGTGAGCAGGCGCATCTCGAAATCGGGCTCGACCCGAAGGCCGCTGCGCACCTGGTCCAGCAACGCCAGCAGCACGCTGCGCGCGTCGATCTCGCTGTCGGACTGATACAGGCCGTAGGCGAGCCAGTAGCGCGCGAGTGCGGCATCGGTCTCGCGGCCTGCCGCCGCATAGATGCGCGCCGCCTCGGAGGCGGCGGCGATGGCGTCCTTGCCCTGGTCGAGCCTGGCTGATGCCTCGGCCAGGCCGCGCAGCAGATCGGCGCGTGTCGCCTCGTCTCCGGCATCGGCCAGCAGGCTCCGATACCCGTCCGCGGCAGCCTGCCAGTCGCCCGCGGCGAGGCGCATGTCGACCTCGAGCCGGGTCCAGGCGGGATGAGCCTCGTCGATGAAGTGGCTGGCGGGGAAGCCGAGCCGTTCGGACAGATAGCTGAGCGCCACCATCGAGGGCCGGGCGATGCCGGTCTCGAGCGCGCTCACATAGGCCTTGGTGTAGCGCTCCCCGGCGAGCTGCTGCTGCGTAAGGCCGGCGCGGAGCCGCGCCTCGCGGATGCGCTGTCCGATACGGCGGGCCAGATCGCGATCCTTCTCGGTGGCGCGGGCACTCGTCCTGGTGCGTGGCATGGGCGGAAGTTTACACCGCATGGCAAGCGTCACTTGACCGGCCGGGCCACCGAAAGTACCGGCGTCATTGCTCGACTGCAGGACCGTCGGGTCATTGTCCGATGGTCCCACTGGGAGGACGGTGCTCCACGCGGCCACTCGACGAACAAGCTATCGGCCGCGCACCTAAGGAGCACACCGATGCGCACCAGGCGAATCTTCCGCTCGCTCGTGGTCGCCGGTACGGCTGCGGCGCTGAGCATCCTCAGCGTCGTTGCCACCGTGATGGCCTCGACCGGCGGCGGCGACTTCCCCCGCTAAGCCGTCCCCGGGCCCGCCCGGCGGGCCCCTCTTCGTCGCGCTCCCCTAGTGCCCGTGCTGGTAGTAGGGGTTTGCGCCTGCGTCGTGATCGGTGGCGTCGACGATGGCCGATATCGACGGAACCGCGGCACGAATGGCCGTCTCGACGCCGTGCTTCAGCGTCACGTCCACCGCCGCGCAGCCCTGGCAGCCACCGCCGAACTTCAGGTAGGCGGTCCCGTCGCGGACGTCCACCAGGGTCACCATCCCGCCGTGTGACCCGACGCCTGGGTTGATCTGGCGATCGATGACCTCCTGGACCGCTCGCGCCACCGGATCCTTCCAACCCTCGTTCGGATTGTCGATCATGAGGCCGCCGCCCATGATGCTCGGATCGAGGTCGATGGTCGCGCCAGCGAGGTCGGCGGCAGTGTCAGGGTCGACCGCCACGGCAAGCCCGTCGAGCTCGACCAGCACGTCGCTCTCGGTTCGGTCGCGCGGGTCCTCCAGCGCGATCTCGTAGCGGAAGCGCACCCCCTCGCGCGCCAGGATCCGGACGCGGAGCACCGCCTCGGGGAAGTCGTTGAACGTCCGCACGCCATCGATCTTGGCGCGGGCCTCGGGAGTCACGGTCAGCAGCTGTTCAGTCATCGCGGCCATGGTAGTCGAGCGCCCCGGACGCCACCACCGGGGTCGTTTGTGAACGCCGGGCGTGGCGGACGTCAAGAATCCTTAGCAGTGCTACGTTTCGTCGAACCCCGGCACGGCCGCTGCGCGTATTACCTGTGTGAAGCACTCTCTCTCGCGACCGAAAGGTGGTACCCCCATGAACCGGATGCGGCGTGCAGCCGGCATCATCACTCTCACTGCGCTCCTTGCCGCGTGCGCGGCGCCCGGCACCGGCGGCGGCCCGACGGAGCCCGCGGGCACCGGCGCTGCCGACGCGGCCTCTCTGAATCCGTCGAGCAGCCCGGCGTCGAGCGGGGCGGCCGACAGCGGCACGGCAACCCGCGTCGACGTCGGCGCGGTCAGCGACGATCCGTCGTCCTTCAGCGGGCAGCCGATCAAGGTGCTGGCCCGTGTCGACCAGGTGCTGGTGGATGGCGTCGCGTTCCTCACGTCGCCATCGGCTTCCGATGAGGGCCAGATCGCGGTGCTTGTCCGGCCGGATGCGCAGGTCGACAAGGAGATCGTCGAAGGCACGGTCGTCTGGGTCGAAGGCACCGTGGTCGGGCTCACGGAACAGGAGCTCTCTGACGCCGGGCTCGACGTCACGCTCGATCAGCTCGGCGACTTCGACGGCGAGTTTGCCATCGTCGCCGATTCCATCAGCGATCCACTGGCCGCCAACGACTGACACAGGTCCGACTTGCGACAAGGACGCCGTCCCTTTCGGGGCGGCGTCCTTCGCGTCAGCCCAGGTTCGGTAGCGTCTGCTGGTCGTCGAGGACCGGGCGAAACGGGTCGCCACGCGATCGCAGCCGCTCGGCGACGTCACGGATCGTCCATCGGTCCGGGCGCAGCTCGGGGTCGTCGAGCTCGTCCCAGTCGATCGGCATGCTGATCGGCGCTCCCGGCGCGGGGCGCGTGCTGTACGGACCGACGAGCGTCTTGTTGATGGCGTTCTGGGTGTAGTCGAGCCGAGCCTTGCCCTTCCTGGCCCGCTTCGCCCACTCCCAGCTCACGAGGTCCGGCACCGTGCCGCCGATGGCGCGCGACAGGCCCTCGACCCACTCGCTCGTGTCGCGGAACGTCGGGCCGGCTGCGATACCGATCCAGACCTGGATGCCGCGCTTGCCGGTCACCTTCGGATGACCCTTCACGCCCAAATGGTCCAGCGCAGTCCGATACAACCGCGCGAGCACCAGGACCTCTTCCCACTTCGTGTCCGGACCGGGGTCGATGTCGATCAGCGCATACGACGGTCGATCCGGTGCGTCGATCGGGCTCGTCCACGGATGCAGCTCCATGGCGGCCTCCTGCGCCAGCCACGCGAGCGTGGCGGCGGAGTCGACGACGGCGTAATCCTTGGGGCCATCCTCGCCGTGATCGTACGTCCACCGGGTGATCCAGGGCGGCGCGTGACCGGGGAGGTCCTTCTGCCAGAACCCCTTCTGCTCGATGCCGTTCGGGAAGCGCTGGACCGTCAGCCCATGCTGCTGGAGGTACGGAATCATGGTCGGCGCGATAGCGACGTGGTAGCGGAGCAGGTCGCGCTTCGTGACCGGGTCGCCTCCGTCGCGCGCCGGGAACAGCACCTTCTCGAGATTCGTGACGCGGATCTCGTGGCCATCCACGACCCACGTCCCCTCCTTGTCCAGTGCATCGAGTGCGGCAAGCTCCGCGTCCGCGTCGTTTGTCGCCGTCACCGCGTGCTCTCGCTCGGCCGCGGCCGTCGCCTTCGCCGTGGCCACTGCCCGCTCGCGGTGAACGCTGCGCGGGTCGCGGCCGGCTTCGACGCCCTTGTAGGCCGCCTGGCGCAGCAGTCCATCGGCGGTCCATTCGGCGAACTCGACCCGGATCACCAGGCGCGGCTCAACCCAGCGGGCGTCCTTCAGGCGTGGTGTCGGATCCAGCGGCGAGTCGGGCCGTTCGCTCTGCTCGAGCTGCTGCCGGAGCTCGCGGCGCGTGCGCGTATCGATGCCGCTGCCGACCTGCCCGGCGTGGACCCAGCGCTCGCCGGACCGCACGGCGACGATGAGCGAGCCGAGGTCCTTGTGCGTGCCCTGCCCGGGGAGCCAGCCGACGACCACGACCTCCTGTTCGCCGCGCACCTTCAGCTTCAGCCACGAACGGCTGCGCCGATCCGGCTCGTACGGCGACCGCCGCAGCTTGGCGACGATTCCCTCCAGCTCCTGGCGCCGCGCCGCCTCGAAGAAGGCGAGGCCGTCGGTATCGACATGGCCGGCATAGCGGACCAGCGGGTGCGGTCGCAGGCGGCTGCGGAGGAGGCGCTTGCGCTCCTCCAGCGGCACGGCGAGCAGCGACTGCCCGTCGAGGTGCAGCAGGTCGAAGGCCTGGTAGACGATCTGCGCCGACTCGGAGCGTCGCTTCCCGCCCGGCGCACGGCCGGTGCGGATGCCGGTGTGGTCCTGGAGCAGGCTGAACTGCGGACGGCCGTGCTCGTCGAGGGCGACGACCTCGCCGTCCACGATCGCCTGCGTAGCGTCGATCCAACCGGATGCGTCGGCCAGATCGGGGAAGTAGTTCGCCGCGTCCTGGCGCCGTCGGGTGTAGAGCCGCACCCGGCCGTCGCGGAGCACCGCCTCGACCCGATAGCCGTCCCACTTGACCTCGAACAGCCAGTCGGGGTCGCTGAACGGCTCGCTGGCCAGCGTCGCCTTCATGGGCGGGATGAAGTCGGGCATCGGCTCGGTCATGGCGGCCGCCAGATCCACCTCGCCCGGCGGTCGAGGCGGGTCCGCGGTGAAACGGGGCTCTACGCCATCGGCGACCTCGTCGTTCGTGCGCCCCGTCTTCACGCTGGCCGGATGGTGCTCGGCGTTCCAACCATCGACCGCCGCCTCGTCGCGTTTCTTCAGCAGCAGCCAGCGTTCGCGGCCGTCGTCGTTGTCGGTCCGGACGATGGTGTAGCGCCCGTGCAGGCGCTCGCCGTGGAGGACGAACTTCAGCTCGCCCTTGCGGATGGCGGCGGCCGGGTTCGGCGTCTCGGCCTCCGGCTCGAAGACGCCCCAGTCCCACACGATGACGTCGCCGGCCCCGTACTGCTTCTCGGGGATGACGCCCTCGAAGGGCAGGTACTCGATCGGATGGTCCTCGGTGCGCATCGCCAGGCGCCGCTCCTTCGGATCGAGCGTGGGTCCCTTGGGCACCGCCCAGCTCACGAGCACCCCGTCGATCTCGAGGCGGAAGTCGTAATGGAGGGCCGTCGCGCGGTGGCGCTGGACGGTGAAGCGGCCGCTGCGCTCGACGACGTCGCTGGGCGCCGGTTCCGGCGTGGCCCCGAAGTCGCGCTTGCGCCGATATTCCTCGAGCGGCATCGGCGTCAGTCGGGGACGACGAGATCGTCGAGCGTGTCGAGCACGTCCGATGCGCCCGCCTGCCGCAGCTCCTCGGCGCCGACCGCCGCTCCGGCCAGGACCGCCACGGGGCGCATCCCGGCCGCGACCGCCGCGCGCATGTCCCACGTCGAGTCGCCGACGTACCACGCCCGCGACGGCTCGATGCCGAGCTGCCGTGCGGACAGCAGGAGCAGGTCCGGCGCGGGCTTGGCGTGCTCGACCGCGTGCCCGTCGACGAGCGGCGGCTCGTGGGACAGCGCCAACGCCTCGATCGACGTGCGCACCTGCTGCGGCCGTGACGAGGTGGCGATGGCCCAGGTCACCCCGTCCGCGTCGAGCCGCTCGAGCACCGCCGTCGCGCCGGGAAGCGGCCGCGGGCGTCTGTTGCGCTCGTCGAACAGCTCGCCGGCGCGTCGATCCAGCTCCTCGGCGCGGTCGTAGTCGAGCTGGATGCCCACGGCCGCGGCAAGCTCGGTGGCCAGACGGCGGCCGTCCATGCCGATCATCGGCTTGATCTGTGCCTCCGTCGCCGGGATGCCGGCCTCGGCGGCCGCCGCCTCCCAGCCGGCGATCCGCGCCCCGACGGTGTCGACCAGCGTGCCATCCAGGTCGAACACGATCGCGATGGGGCGTGCGAGGTCGGGCATCGGTCGTACGATAGCCGCCCGATGCCGATCGATGCCGCCACGCTGGATCCCGACCCCGTCGTCCAGCTCGAGCGCTGGCTGGCCGAGGCCACCGACGCCGGCCTGCCGCTGCCGAACGCCTTCGCGCTGGCCACCGCCGATGGCGACGGCATGCCGTCGGTGCGTTACGTGCTGCTCCAGGGCATCGACCCCCACGGGCTGCGCTTCTTCACCAACCGCGCGAGCCGCAAGGGCCGCGACCTGGCGATCAACCCGTGGGCGGCCGCCGCCTTCTGGTGGGCCGCGCTCGACCGCCAGGTGCGGGTCACCGGGCCGGTCCGCCTCCTGCCCGACGACGAGTCGCTCGCCTACTGGCGCACGCGGCCGCGTGGCAGCCAGCTGTCGGCCGCGACGTCGCAGCAGAGCCGCGAGATCGGGTCGCGCGCGGAGCTGGAGGCGCGCGTTGCGGCGCTGAGCTACGAGCACCCCGACGAGGTGCCCCTCCCGGCGTTCTGGGGCGGCTACGCGCTCAGTCCGCGGGTGATCGAGTTCTGGGAGAGCCGCGACGACCGCCTGCACGACCGTGTCGAGTACCGGCGCGGTCCGGATGGCTCGTGGCATCCATATCGGCTCCAGCCGTAGCTGAGCCGTCGCCATCAGCGGCGTCCGGCAACTCGACGATGACCGCGGCGTGGCGTGGCGACCGGTTGTAGGCCGCGGCCATCAGGGCACCAACCAGTCCCCCGACGAGCCCAGCAATGATCGCGACCGCGACCGCGACCAACGGGATGACGACGTACCAGGTCGTCGAGATCCAGCGCAGCGCGGCGACCTGGTCGCCGAGCGGGAGCAGCGTGCGGGCCACCCCCAGGGTGAAGGCGAGGTCTCGTTGCCAGCTCAGGATCGTGCCGGCCATCCAGGCCAGCACTGCCCCGAGGATCGATCCCGCCACGAGGCCCAGGGTGATCCCGACCCACATTCCGGCCCCGAACGACGCCCGCACCGACACGCCGGCCAGCCGGCCGCGCACGAGCCTCATCGCCACGGGCTCCACGCTCGCCCACCCCGTCGGGTCAACACCAGCAGGCCGAGGGACATGATGGCCAGCGACAGGCCGATCGCGTACGCCAGGTAGCCGACGAGCGTCCAGTCGCCGACGGCCCGCTCCGGGCGCGCTCGCGGGCGGTCGAGCTCAGGGTCGAGCATCAGGTCCGCTCCCCCGCCGCCCGGGGTGGAGTAGGTGGCCGCC
>DASTTX010000022.1:0-2907 GCA_035759945.1 Candidatus Limnocylindria bacterium
CCTGGCGCAGCTGCCAGCCGACGAGATGCCGCATCTCGTCGAACACGTGCACCAGCACCTCAAGCCACGCGACCCGGACGACAAGCCCGAGTTCGAGTTCGGGCTGGACCTCCTCCTCGACGGGCTGGAGCGGCTACGCAACGCTGCGACGTGAAACTTGCGCGCTGCGCGGCGCATCAGCCGGTCGCTTGGGCGCCGCAGCGCACGATCTGAGCGTGAAATGGGCCGATACCGGCTGCGCCGGCCGTGGAATGAGCGGCGGCGCGCACAAATTTCCAGTCAACCGTTCCCGACCTGAAACGTGCACGTGTGCCGCGCGGATTTCAACTCGCGCGGCCGCCACCCGCCGGGAACCCGCACCGCACGACCGTTCCGGCGCCGGGCGTGCTCTCCAGGCTGACCTCACCACCATGGGCCCGCACCAGGTCGCGCACGATCGCCAGTCCGAGGCCAGCACCCGCGGCTTTGCCGGATCGCCAGAACCGATCGAAGGCACGCGCCGCCGATGCGGCATCCATGCCGGCGCCCGTATCGTCCACCTCCAGCTCCAGCGCCGCGTCGACGCGGCGGACGCGAACAGTCACCCGCCCGCCCGACGGGGTGTGGCGCAGGGCGTTGGCGACGAGGTTCGTCACCACCTGGCGTATGCGGAGCGGATCGAGCTCGAGGTCGGGGAGGTCGTCGGGCGCATCGGCTTGGAGGGTGACGCCCGCGGCGTCCGCCTGTGGCCTGAAGCCGGCGACCACCTCTGCGGCCAGCGCGCCGAGATCGGTCGGCTGCCGGTCCAGGACCAGCACGCCGGCATCGGCGAGCGAGAGGGTGCGCAGGTCATCGATGAGCCGCTCCATGTGGCGCGTCTCCGCCAGGATTTGCTCGAGGGTCGGACGGTCGGCGGGGTAGAGGCCGTCGGCGATGCCCTCGACGTTTCCCTGGATGACGGTCAGCGGCGTGCGCAGCTCATGGCTGACGTCGGCCAGCAGCCGGCGACGTTGGGCATCGGTCTCCGCCAGGCGGCCGCTCATGGCGTTGAACGCTCGAGCCAGGGCGCGGACCTCGTTCGGGCCACGGACCTCGACCTGTGTGCCGACCTCGCCCGCCTCGACGCGCGCCGAGGCCTCGATGAGGTCGCCCAGCGGCACGGCCTGGCGCCATATGCCGCGCGCCAGCCGGACCAGGATGAGCAAGCCGATGACGAACGCGAGCACGGGCAGGACCGCCGTGATCATCTGCTGGCCCATGAGCGTGCTGAGCAGCCACGCCATGCCCACGATCACGATCGCCAAGACGATCAGCGCAAGCGCCGCGAAGCCGATGAAGCGGCGCATGAATCCGCGGCGCAGGGTGCGCCAGGCTTCGGGACCCTGTGGTGGCCAGGGCTCGTTCTCGGGCCACCAGCGCGGACGCCGGCGCGGCGGTCCCCACTCGCCGCGGCCTCGCCTGTGTCCGTGGTTGGACGGCGACATCGCTCAGTCCGCCAGTCGGTAGCCGACGCCGTAGACGGTCTGGAGGTAGCGCGGCGCCCGAGGATCCGGCTCCAGCTTGCGCCGGATGTTCTTGATGTGGGCGTCGATGGCCCGTTCGTACGATTCGAACGCCACGCCGTGAATGGCGTCCAGCAGCTGGGAGCGCGTGAAGACTCGTCCGGGCTCGCGCGCCATCGCGGTCAGCAGCTGAAACTCGGTCGCGGTCAGCTCCACCGGCTGGCCGCCGCGCGTCGCTCGCATCCGCGGCACGTCCAGGCTCAGGTCGCCGGCCTGCACGACCTCGAGCTGGCCACCACCCGCGCGGCGCCGCAGCACCGCTCGAATGCGCGCGACCAGCTCCCGCGGGCTGAACGGCTTGGTGACGTAGTCGTCGGCGCCCAACTCCAGGCCGATGACCCGATCCGTCTCGTCGTCGCGCGCCGTGAGCATGATGATCGCCAGGTCGCCGTTGCGGCGAAGGGTGCGGGTCACGTCGAGCCCGTCCAGGCCCGGCAGACCGAGGTCGAGGACGACGAGGTCGGGGGCGTCGGTCCGCGTTCGCATCAGCGCCTCGGTGCCGCTCGCGGCGGTCGTCACCCCGAAGCCCGCCGCGGTGAGGTAGTCGGCGACGAGCCGAACGATTTTCGGCTCGTCGTCGACGATCAGGACCTTGGCCATGGTTCGGGCATCGTAGTGTTCAAGTGTCTTGAACACTGGCGCGGGCGTCGCTCCGACGGTGCATCTCGGCATGCCAATCCTCGATGCGGTCACGCCGGTCGCCCCAGCCGCCGCCGGCACCCGGGCCACCCGGGCCGCCCCATCGGCGGCCTCCACCGCCGAAGGCGAAGCGCAGCAGGCCGAAGATCAGGAAGATTCCGAGGATCCAGAAGAAGATCCCGAAGAACCCGAAGCCCCAGCCATGCCCGTACCAGCCGTGGGCATACGGGCCGTAGCCACCCAGCGGGACGGGATCGCCGGACGCCAGCGCGGGCGCCGCGGCCAATCCGGCATCGACGCCGGCGTTGTAGACCGCGGTTCCGATCCCGATGACCAGTGCCACGACCAGCAATGCGGCGAGCACGCGAATGAACGTTCTCATCACATGTCTCCTTTCGTGAGGGTTGTCCGTGCACCAGCGTCAGGCCCAATTGCGGCTGAAATGTGAAGCCGATGCGGACCTGTTGCGCAGTTGGCGGGCGCGCGACAATACGCGCCTGTGGCTGATGGAACCGTTCTGAGTGGCATGCCGCCTGCGCCCGATTCGCTGGGCGCAGCAGGCGCCGCCGCGCTCGGCCGTCACGCATGGCAGGAGGCGTACGAGGCGCTGTCGGCAGCGGATGCCGCGGGCACGCTGTCGCCGGCGGAGCTGGACATGCTCGCCGATGCCGCCTGGTGGACCGGTCGCCTGCCGGTCGCGCTCGAGGTCCGAGAACGGGCCTATGCC
>DASTTX010000023.1:0-4496 GCA_035759945.1 Candidatus Limnocylindria bacterium
CCTAGTACGAGAGGACCGGAGTGGACGAACCAATGTTGTACCAGTTGTCATGCCAATGGCATTGCTGGGTAGGTATGTTCGGTTGGGATAAGCACTGAAAGCATCTAAGTGCGAAGCTCGCCTCAAGATGAGGTTCCCCACTGGGTTAACCAGGTAAGACCGCAGCGAGACTAGCTGTTTGATAGGCCGCACGTGTAAGCGCAGCAATGCGTTGAGCGAAGCCGGTACTAATGGTCGAGGGCTTGACCTAGTTCACGCGACTAGCACGCTGCTGGATCGCGTTCGGAAGGTGGCACATGCATGCCGCCGCCACGATGATTCGACGCTTCCACGCTTCGACGCACCGGTCAGTGACCGGCGGTCGACAATTGAAGATTTATCCCGGTGACGCTAGCGGAGAGGATCCACCCGTTCCCATCCCGAACACGGAAGTTAAGCTCTCCAGCGCCGAAGATACTCGGGGGGCAACTCCCTGGGAAAATAGGTCGTCGCCGGGATATTTCATTTGTGCAGCCCCGCCGTCCGTCGACCGCGGGGCTGTTGCTATGCTCGGCTCCGTGGATCGCGTCTGCCCGTTGCTCGCACTCGCGGGCGATCGCCGCTCGGCGGTCGATGGCGTCGACGCTGCGCATCGATGCCACGCCGAGTCTCCACCAACGCCACTGGACCGCGCGACGCAGGCCCAGCTGTGCCTGACGTCGGCTCACGAACGCTGCGAACGCTATCTCGCCTTCGCGGCCCGGAACGGTGCGACGCAGCCTGGCCGGTCATCGGTGGGGGCGGGGTTCGTCTCGACCCGCCTGCTCCTCGCACCGCAGCCTGCGTGGCGCGGGATCGCCGGGCGAGCCGGTGGCGCGCGCCCATTGCCACTGCTGGCCGCGGGTGCCGGCGTGGTGGCGGTCGGCATCGGGGCCGCCGCAGTGGCCGGCGCGCTGAACACGACCGGGCTGACCGCGCTCGACGCAACGCCGTCGCCGGCACCGAGCGCGACTGCCACCTCACGACCCACCTCAACGCCGCGGCCGACTCCCACGGCGTCTCCAACTCCGACCTCGGCGCCGACTGCCACCCCGACGCCCACCGCCGTGCCGCCCACACCGATCCCGACGGTTGCGCCGACGCCCGCCCCGCCGCCACCGCAGCAGACGTACACGGTTCAGCAGGGCGACACGCTGGCGGCGATCGCCCAACGCTTCGGGACGACGACGCAGGCACTCCAGCAGGCGAACGGCATCGAGGATCCGAACCAGATCGTCATCGGCCAGGTGCTCGTCATCCCCTGAGCCAGGCGCTCAGAACGGCGGCTGGCAGGTCCGGCAGAAAGTCGTCGCTTCTCGGCCGCCGATCTGGCGCAGCTCGCGACCGCAGCGAGGACACGGCTCGCCGCCGCGCAGGTGGACCTTGAGGAAGCTTCGATCCTGCGTCTCGATGTTCGGCGGCACCGACTCGCGGATGCGATCGATCGCATCGCCCAGCACGCGGCGCATGGCGAGGTACAGCCGCTCGATGTCGTCGTCGCTGAGCGTGCTGCGCTTGCGGAACGGGGCGAGCCGAGCCTCCCACAGGATCTCGTCGCTGTAGGCGTTGCCGATGCCTGACACGAAGCGCGGGTTGCGCAGGAGCGGCTTGAGCTCCCCGGGATGGCGGCGGATGCGCTTGCGGAACGCATCGAGCGTCAGCGCCCGGTCGTCGGCATCGGGCCCCATCTCCGACCATCCGGGAATGCTGTCGAGGCCGTCGGGCTCGGCAAGGTACAGCTTGCCGAGCATCTCCCGATCGACGTAGCGCAGGTCCTCGTCGCCCTCGAGGAGCAGGCGAAGCCCGGTGCGCGCCCTGATGCGCTCGCGGCGTCCGGTGATCCAGAAGCGCCCCGCAAGCATCGGATTGGCGGCCAGGACGCGCACCACGGAGCCGTCTCGCACGAAGGGCAGCAGGAGGAACTTGCCCCGGCGGTTGGCTGCGCCCAGCTTCGTGCCGGACAGCGCGCCGACCTCCTCGGGCGTGGCACGCACGAGAATCGGGGTCGGCGCCGATGCCTCGAGCACGGTTCGGCCCGCAACGCGTCGGTTGAGCTCTTCGGCCACGACGGTGAGATCGGGCAGCTCAGGCACGCGAAGGGGTCCTCATTTGACCGTATGGTATGCTACGTCGGCCGTGTGGCAGACAACCCCATAACGCGCGCGAGCGCGTCGATCCGTCGGTAGGCGCAAAGGAGCAGCGAGTCGTTTCTCACGAGACAGCGGGCAGCACCTGAAAGCGGCGATCGGTGATGGACGTCCTCCGCGTGAGGGCGTCATTTGCTGTCACGGACATTTTACCGACAGGAGCGTATTGACCACTTGATCGAAGACACGAAGCAGGCGACGCCGAGCGCCACCGACGAGGTCCAGCAGGACGCCGCGGTGACCGTCGCCGACCAGCCGGAGGCCGCTGAGCCCACGAACAGCGCGCCGCCCGGCGATGCCTCGCCCGCCGCTGGCGAGGCGACGACAAACTCCGCCGCACCCGCCGAGGCGGTCGCGATGGCCGATGAGCCGGAAGCTCCCACGACGGACGAGGTCGCAGCCGATGGCGGCGATGCCGCTGTCGAGACTGCCTCCACGTCCGTCGATGCCGACGCGCCCGCCACCGATGACGGTGGCGCCACGGAGGCACAGGCTGAGCCCGTGGCGGCCGAGACTGAGGCGGCCACCGCTGAGGTCCCCACGGCCGAGGCGGCAACCGCCGAGCCGGCGCCTGCCGCGGTGGAGGAGCCGCGCAGCGAGCCGATGACGATGGCCGAGCTGCTCGACGACCCCGACAACGAGGTCAAGAGCCTGAAGCATGGGGACGTCGTCGAGGGCACCGTGGTCCGGATCGATCCGGACGAGATCCTCATCGACTTTGGCGGGAAAAGCGAGGGCGTGGTCAGCAACCGCGAGCTCATGAACCGCCGCGGGCCGCGCGACAGCGCCGAGGAGACGCGTCCGGAGATCCAGGTCGGGAGCGAGGTTCTCGTCTACGTCCTGCAGCCCGAGTCTCCCGAAGGCCACGCGGTCCTGTCGCTGCGTCGGGCGGGGCTCGAGCGCAAGTGGCGCGCGATGCAGGAGCGCTTCGACGCCGGCGAGATCGTCGAGGCTCGCGTCATCGATCACAACAAGGGCGGCCTCATCGTCGACCTCGGGGTGCGCGGCTTCGTGCCGATCAGCCAGATCGTCGACTTCCCGCGCCGGCCGCGCGACGAGCAGCCACGCGACGCCGCGCAGGAGATCGCCGAGAAGCTCCAGCCCTTCGTGGGCCGGACGCTTCGGCTCAAGATCCTGGAGGTCAACCGCAAGGCGAACCGACTCATCCTGTCGGAGAAGGTCGCCCTGTACGAGGAGCGTCGCGAGAAGCGAGACGAGCTGTTCAGCAGCCTCGAGACCGGCCAGAAGGTGACCGGCGTCGTCCGATCCATCGCGCCGTTCGGCGTCTTCGTCGACCTCGGTGGCATCGACGGCCTGGTTCACAAGAGCGAGCTGTCCTGGAACAAGGTCAACAACCCCGAGACGGCGTATCAGATCGGCGACGAGGTCGAGGCCGAGGTCATCGACATCAACCACGAGCGTGGCCGCATCAGCCTTTCGATCCGCCGCCTCCAGCCCGACCCGTGGCAGGAGTCGGTCGCGAAGTACAAGATCGGCGACGTGATCGAGGGAAGCGTCACGAAGCTCGTCAACTTCGGCGCCTTCGTTCGCGTGGAGGAGGGCCTCGAGGGCCTCATCCACATCAGCGAGCTGTCACACCAGCGCGTCGCTCACCCGGGCGACGTCGTGCAGGAGGGGCAGCAGGTCAAGCTCCGCATCATCAGCCTCGACTCTGAGCGGCATCGGTTGGGCCTCAGCCTGAAGCAGGCCGAGGACCGTCCGGCTCCCGCCCCGCGCGAGGAGCGTCCGCGCCGCGATCGCGGGCCGCGCCGCGATCGGTTCGACTATCGGCCCGAGGACGCGACCGCCGAGCCGGAGGGCGGCATCGACAACACGATGGCCGCCGCGTTCGCCAGCTCTGGCCTGCTCGACCAGTTCCGGTCGAACGAAGAGGCGGCAACTGCCGAGGCCGAGGAGGCTGCGGCAGCTGCGGAGCCGCCCGCCGCTGAGGCAGCACCCGCCGACGTCGCACCCGAGGCCGAAGCCGAGGCCGAGGCCACGGTGGCTGCGGCCCCCGAAGCCGATGCGGAGGCCGCGGAGGAGGCTCCAACCGAGGACGCCGCCGCCGAATCGGACGAAGGGAGCAAGGCCTAGCGCCAGTCCCCGCGGCCAGCGGGCCGCCACGGATGCGTCACAGGGAGCGGGCCATGGGGCCTCGCTCCCTTCGCGTTCTGGTGACAACCGGCACGGAACGTTGAGCGAATTCGTGCCGTCAACCGTATCTACTAACACCACGAGCAGGTGCTCGGTGCAGCAGCATCGGCCCTGAGCGTGCCGTACACTCCCCACGCAAGCACAGCAAGGCCGGGCACCAATGGACCGATTCGACAA